>MOEI01000005.1 GCA_001889965.1 bacterium CG10_46_32 | reverse complement strand
TCCATCACCCTTTCGGGCATTGTGGAATATTCTTGACTGCAGCCTCCCGTAGGAGTCCGGGCAGTGTTTCAGTCCCGGTGAGGCGGGTCGTACATTAATACCCGCTATCTGTCATAGTCTTGGTGAGCCGTTACCTCACCAACTAACTGATAGACCATAGGCCCCTCCCTTGGTGATAAATCTTTACTCGTATCACTTATGTTCAACGAGACTATGAGGAATTATCCAACCTTTCGGTTGATTATGCCTCGCCAAGGGGTAGGTTACCAATGTGTTACGCACCCGTTTGCCATGCGGTACAAGTACCGCATTCGACTTGCATGCCTAAGACACGCCGCCAGCGTTCATCCTGAGCCAGGATCAAACTCTTAAAATAATAGACGTTTTGCAACTATATCATTGCTCAAGTTAACCCGCCGTGTATCCGACGGTGGAGACGGAAAAGGCGGGTATGTTTGGTGTCCACCAAAAGCTTGGGAGCTTCGGCGGACATGAATTGTCAAAGAGATAAAAAATGACCCCAAGTAAGGAGGTCACACGACAAGATACAAGTTCGTATGTATTGATAGTTTTGAATATATCCTATCGTGTGTCTCCTTGTGTAAATTGATTACTTTTAACAGTTGGTAGTATAGCGCAGACAGCATATGGTGTCAATAGTGCATTTCCACCACATTTCTACAAAAAAAGAGAGCAAATCCACTGTGGACTTGCTCTCAATTGACTGCCCGATTTCGGTACAGTCAGGGTTGAAAGAGCTACTTCAGTAGCGACATCCTGCGTACGTCCCTGAAGCCCGAGGCTTCCAGGACGTAGAAGTATGTGCCGCTTGATACGTTGCCAGCATTCCAATTGGCCGTATAGCTACCGGCCGCGTGGAATCCGTTCGTGAGTTCGGCGATGAGTTGGCCTACAGTGTTGTACACCGTGAGGGTGACGTCGCCGGGTTCGGAGATGGTGTAGGTGATGGTGGTGGTCGGGTTGAAGGGGTTGGGGTAGTTCTGCCCGAGATTGAAGCTTGTGGGCAGGCTTTCCGTTTCTTCAACGGCCGTGAGCACGCCCTTACCGCCAATGATCGAGTAAATCATTTGGCGGATTTGTGTGGCTCCTGGCGAATCGTCGCCTGCCAGATCAGCGAGCGCCTTGCGGGCATTGTTCAGTACATCTGTTGTGATCTCGTAGTTGGCCAGCCTCTTGCCGCAACAGCCGCCGTCTCCGCTGACGGGAATGGGCAAGCCGAGCACCATGTGGAGTACATGCACGGCATCGTTGATCCAGATGCGTCCGTCCATGTCCGCATCTGCCGTAACCTTTTGGTAATTCGTGAATGGCACGATGTTGGTCTCGAGAATATAGTATAGGACGAAGGATACGTCCATTACCGTGATCTGGTTGTCCGCGTTCACGTCGCCGATGCGTGCTTGCACGGTGAACGTGATGTTCGACTGCTGGTTGTCTCCATCCGAGACTAGTGCAGTCACATCAACACTGCGCGCGCCCTGTGGCCATACAGATAGGTCGTTGGGGACGATAGAGGAAACGTACGGGTTTTCCGTATCCTCGGCCCTCATCAACATAGATGGTTGCATGGGACCACTGGGGATAAAGAAGGGCGCCTTTCCGCCGGTCATGGTCATGATGATCTCATCTCCCATGACAGCCGGATTTGGCTCCACGTTCACGTCGAACGCGGGCAAGCCTGTGATCATGGTAGCGCTATATACTCGGTGACCATCATCACCTGGCGCTGTGTCGGTTTTGAGTACCGCTTCCCATTCGCACTCGTGCGTGCCTTGGGCAAGGATTTTGAAGGTGAGGTAGCCGATGGTGCCCTCAATTGCTGGCACCGCGGCAAAAATTACGATGATTCGTCCGCCGTCCTTTCTGGTAGACACAATCAGGCCATCCACCCCCTCAAATCCTGTGCCCATGGGCTCTATGGCGCCGTCGGAGAATTCAAATGCGAATCCGCCAGAGTATGCACCAGGTGCATACGGGCTTGTGGTGATACTCACCGGAATTCGAATCTCTTCGCCGACGCGTGCGGCGATGTTCGGAATATCCATCTTCACCAAGGGTTTGGTGATTGTGATGGTTACTTCGTCGATTACACCACCTCCCAGGTATGGGAAGAACATGTCCCAGTTGCAGGTATACTCTCCTGCGTTTTGTGAAGCAACGATGATGTAGCCGAGCAATCCAGTGATCTGCTCATCTGGAGCGAAGTCCACTCGGACCTCGCGCGTACCTTCGGAATTCCCGACTTCGACAGATACACCTTCTCCACCTGTTACGAAGTCTAAGCGCGACACTCCGCTCATGCTCAGCGTGAGCCTGCCGTTCTGCATGGAACCATTGGTGATTTCCACTGGAATCCAGATCTCTTCGCCAATCAAACCCTTGGCATCCTGAATCTGGATGTTGGGCTGGGTGTTCGGGTCGTAGACCGTCAGCACCGACACCCCTACTGTGTTCGTGATGCCGCCGCCAGGGCTTTCCAGGTGCGCGGTCCAGTTTATGGTGTACTCGCCGGCCTGGATGACGAAGATTTTGAGCTTACCGATTTTCGCGGACCCTCCTTCGGCGCCCGTGAAGTCCACCCGCATCCTGCGGAGTGGCCAGTCTGTGTACATGGTGTCGCTGTTCACAAACACGCCGTCCGAAACGAAGTCCAGTGTGCCATGCACGGTCGCGTTTTCGAATTCGCCCACCACGTTCAGCTCGATCCATCCCCGCTGGAAGGGGGCTTGGGTCACGCCGATGTCAACAGCGATGGTGTCGCCGATGGCACCAGTGACGTTTGGCATGTCGAGTTGTGGCGACCCGGATGGATCCCACATGATCGTTTTCGTATCCGCAGTGTCGGAGACCGACACTGGAACATCCATGATGCCCGCCAGCGCGTTGCCGGCATTCACGAAGGTCGCGAAGAACGCGACCAATGCGAATAAACGTGGGTACTTCATGGTAAACCCTCCCTTTCTTGGGGGATATTGGGTGCTACATGAATAGGGGAATGAGGAGAAAATTCTCTTTGATTTCTCGGTTTTCAAGGATCAAAAAACATGATAATAATAGCATACTATCATGTTTTTGTCAATAGTTGGAACAAATTGATTATGTACGTTTTTCCTTGCGCCATTTGGCTATTTTGGCGTGGTCTCCGGAAAGCAGTATTTCGGGTACTTTTAGCTCTTTTCCATCTGCATTAAAGGTTTCCGGACGGGTATATTGCGGAAATTCGCGGGAATCATTATCGCTAAAGGATTCTTCGTGGCTGGACTCATCCTTGCCTAAAACTCCTGGAATCAAACGGGATACGGCTTCCACAATGGTTACGGCCGGCAGTTCGCCGCCATTGAGTACAAAGTCGCCGATGGAGATTTCCTCGTCAACAAATTCTGCTACACGCTCATCAATGCCTTCGTATCGGCCCGCAATCAGAATGACTTGATCATACTTGGTAAGTTCTTGTGCTTTTTTTTGTGTAAATCGTTTGCCTCGTGGAGTAAGTAGAATTGTCCTGTCATTGCGAGGAGGTGTACTCGCCGACGAAGCAATCTTATCGTCGCGATGTGGTTTGTCATTTTGGATAGCGTCATCCCTTGCGTCGTTAGGATTGCTTCGGTCGCGGTAGCTCCCTCGCAATGACATGAGGGCTTTATAGATTGGCTCTACCATCATCACCATGCCCACGCCACCGCCGTATGGCGAATCATCAACCGTGTTGTGGCGGTCAGTCGTATAGTCGCGCAGATTATGCATGTTCACGGTGACTAAACCGTTTTTTTGTGCGCGTCCTAAAATAGATTCATGTAGATACGAATCAAAAATATTTGGAAAAATTGTGATGATGTCGAATTGCATATACTTTTTATAAAAACCGCCCCGCCGATTCGGCGGGGCGGTTTTTGAGATTCATCAATCAAATCAAGTTAGAGTCTGAGGTCGTCTACTGCGCTGGTGTCCACTTCCTCTTGTTGGCGAGGAGCTTCCGTGGAGCCTTGCGGCCTGTCTTCACGCGGCTTGCGCGGTGGGCGAGTGGATCCTTCTGGTTCGTGGATTTTGAGGTTCACGCGTGCGTTGTTTTTAGCACCGACCACGCGGAGTAGCGTTCGGATTGCGCGTGCTGTGTTGCCGGAGCGCCCGATGATCTGTCCCATATCTTCTGGGTGTGTTTTGAGGGTCAAGAGTACCCCCATTTCATCAACGGTTCTTTCTACCTGAATATCATCTGGGTGATCGACGAGCGATTTTACCACGAAGTCCAGAAACTGTTGGTCTAGTTCTGCCATACTGATTGTATACTTGTTAAACGTGCGCGTATTGTAATCGGTGGTGCGACTGTGGGCTGACGAGGCCTTGCGTACTACCAAGAATACGGCTCACTCGGAGTATATCATATTTTTATTCCCAGTCAATTGAATGTTGCTGCTTGTCATTTAAAAGTTAAAAGTGAACACTTTTTGCACTTTTAAAAGTTAAAACTGAACAATCGGCAAATCTGTGATTTTGACCT
>MOEI01000030.1 GCA_001889965.1 bacterium CG10_46_32 | reverse complement strand
TTTTGCAAGAACACGGCGGAATTCCCCCCACACCCCCCTTCCGCCGTGTTCTTGCGGGGACGGACGGGATTTTTGGCGGCGTTATTTTTTCTTGCCCTTGCCCCACACCACCCATGCGCGGGCAAGATTATTGAACTCCCTTGAGAAATACCCATATAGAAAGATTATTCTATATAGAACAATTTTGCAATAGCTGATACAATACTATTGTAGATAAAATGTGGATAACAATATGTCCGATATTTCAGGTAAATTCGCAAAAAAAGTCAAAGAAATAAGGTTGAGGAAAAAGATGTCGCAAGGCGACCTCGCAAAAATTTTGGGCGTTCACCCGACCTATATTTCCGGCATAGAGCGCGGGGTTAGGAATATGGCGTTAAAAAACATTGAGAAGTTGGCAAACGCGCTCGGTGTTTCCGTCAATGATTTGTTGAAATAATTATGCAAAAAAGAAATTACAAAGGATCATTGCGACTGGATTGGATAAATAAAGACCTTTCGCTTTATTACGAAATTGACGAGAAGGAGGGTAAGGGTGTCCGTCCGGTTTGGGTGCCCAAAAACGATATTCGCGTCGCCGAGCCGCGTATTTTGCGTTTCGTAAAAAATTACGGCGATGTTACGAGCGGAAATATGCTTGTCAAGGGCGACAATCTTTTAGTTTTGCGAAGTTTAGTCGAAATGTTTAAGGGGAAGCGAGAAAAAGATAAAGTAAAGTGTATTTACATTGACCCTCCATTTAACACCGGAAACGCATTTGATAGATACGAAGATAATTTAAGACACTCCGAATGGCTGACAATGATGAGAGATCGCCTTTATCTTTTGCGAAAACTAATCAGAAAGGACGGAATTATCTTTGTTCATGTAGACGATGAGGAGATGGCTTATCTGAAAGTGCTTATGGACGAAATCTATGGCAGAGATAATTTTATTTCGCAAATTGCTTGGGAAAGATCATCGGTTGCCGGTTTAGGTCAAGGCGGGAAGATGGTCGTCAATGTAACCGAATATATTCTCGCCTATGCGAAAGAGAAAGTTAATCTAAAAATCAACGATAATTTTTTGGTAAAGAGAGTTTTTGAGTACGAAAAACTCAAAGGTTATGGCTCGATACTTATCAGCGAGGGGAAGAAGAAACTCATTAAAGAATTCAACTCAAAATCCAATAAAGAGCCGGTAAAAATTTACAAACACGAAAATTTCAAAATTGAGAGAATCCAATTTTCTGAACTGGAAGAAAGTCAAAAGAAGTTTAAGAATTTTTACAAGGATAATTTTAATAAGATATTTCGGACTTTCTTAGTGCAAAAAGAAAATAGATTTCAGCACGAGTTGATGGATCAAATGGATCGGGGTTTTTATTCCGTTGAATATACTCCGAGTCGCGGCAAAAAAGCCGACACCCTAACTACAAATTATTATTTCAAAAAAGAATTATGTGGTTGGCTCTCGTCTGTAGCGAGCTACGAGCAAGGCATTGTATATAAGTTTGAGAAACCAAATGATTTTTGGACAAAAGATGACGTTTCTAATGCCGCAAGAGGAGAGGGTGGAATACGCGGTGAAGACCGAACAAAAAAACCGGAGAAGTTATTGAGCAGAATTATTGGAATGACTACCGAGCAAGACGACATCGTTTTAGACACATTCTCTTTCAGTGGAACAACAGGAGCAGTGGCTCACAAAATGGGTCGTCGGTGGTTGATGGTAGAAATGGGCAGACAAGCCGAGGAGTTAATCATTCCCCGTTTGCAAAAAGTTATGAGCGGAAAAGACCAAATTGGGATTACCAGTGAGGTTGATTGGAAAGGCGGTGGCGGGTTCAAATTTTATCAACTTGGCGAAAGTGTAATAAATGAGCAAGACATGAACTGGGCATTGAAAGCCGAAGAAATGGCGGAGGCGGTGTTTTTACATTTTCAGTACAGGCCGATCAAAGCAGAATGGTTGAAAAAAGAGAATATGTATCTTGGAAAACATCAATCAGCTCGCTATCATTTTTCTCTATCGTTTGCTTCACGAGAGGTTAAAACGATTACTGCGGATTTATATGAAAAAATTGTTGCTGGATTGGACAAGGAAAAGTTTAAGCACCTGACAATTTTTACCAATGTTGCGGTTTCCGTGCCGCCGGAAGCATTGGACGACCGCGTGCTTGTTAAGAAAATACCGGCGGCAATTTTGAGAGAATATAATTTGTTATGAAAACAAAACCACAAACATTTTACGATTTAGTAAGTCAAGATAAGCGATATAAAATCGCCGTTGGTTCGCCGTCGCCAAAAACGATTGAAAATTACGATAAAACTCAACACTTGCTCAAGTTTGCTCTGCGGCCATATCAAATTGAAGCGTTGAGCGCATTTCAGCTTTTCTGGAAAGATGGTTTTGACAGCAGGAGCTTGAAAGAAAAAACGCTTCAAGAAGCAAAGAATGACGGGGAAAAGATTGTGCGGTGGCATAAAGTCGGTTTTGAGATGGCGACCGGCTCCGGCAAAACTCTGCTCATGGGAGCAACAATTTTAGATTTATGGCACAAAGGATACAAAGATTTTCTTATTTTGACTCCGAACACTATTTTGTTTGATAAGACAATAGAAAATTTTACGCCGCGGGCAGTGAAAAGCATTTTTGGCGACGGTTGGAATCTAACCTATAACCTAGTCACTGGTAATTCGTACCGAGATAAAACCTGTAGTTGGGAGGAAGACAAGGATATTTCGTTTTATGTTTTCAATATGCAGAAGTTTTACGATAAGTCCGCTTCGGCGCAAAAGGACGGCGAGGACACCATGAGAGGAACGCCATATGTGCGCCGTCCGCTTGAGGAATCGCTTTGGCGAGACAAGAGCGGCGAAAACACTATATCGTTCGTGGAATTTTTGCGAGAACGTCGTCCAGTTATCATTTCTGATGAAGCTCACCATTATCAACAAAGGAAAACAACGGAAGCGATTTTAGAACTTTTGCCAAGCGCAGTGCTTGAATTTACCGCAACATCGCTCGAAAAAGGTGGCGAAAGCGAAAGTTTTGGGCAAAACAATCTTTACAAGTATCCAATGCAGAGATATATCAACGAGGGTTATGGAAAACGAATTTTTGCCGTAGGTTGCGGGACAAGCGACGAAAAAGTAACGGACGAAGTAAGTGACAGCGATAAGCAAAAATTAGTGTGGGGCATGCTCATTCATTTACTGAAATGGGAGTCGCTTGCGTCGGTAAATGCACCAGTTAAAAAAGCGATGTTGCTCACCAAAGCTCGGTCAATCAAGCACGCTGATGCGATTGATGCTTATCTAAAAAATTGGCCGGATTCAATTTCTGGGGAGGTTGATGATGTATTAGAGCAAGTAAATCGCGAGGGTACTGATATTGCCAAGATTGTCCGTCAGTATACGCCAAAGAACAAAACGGATTTGGTAAAAAAATTGTCGGCGGTTGCAAAGTCAGTTTTTACTATTCACAGCGAGAATAAAAGTGACGATGAGATATGGACGGATTATCAATCACTTGACGACAACAAAGCCGAGATCGTCAATCAAGTTCGTATTTTCAGCGAGGGCGTTGATTACGACAATTTTTACACGATTGTTGTTCTCGGCGACACTGTTGAGAAAGTCGGTCTCGCCGCCGCGCAACTTATCGGGCGTGGTTTGCGGCTTTACAAAGAAAAGCGCGAATTTGATATTTTGGAACACGAGCTAAAAGAGCAGAGTGAAATTTTACATATCATTTGCGAACGCGGACGGCGTTTTGACCAAATCGTTGAGGAAATACGAGAAAATCTTGAGTTGTCGCCGGCAAGCATTGAAATACCGACAGAAGAAGAAGAGCGAGAAAACAAAGTCAATCGCAAAATTATTGATGATTACGAAATACCAATTTTACAGATAAAGCCGATTGCAACCGGAAAGAGTTTTGAAGAAGCGTTGAAAAATAAATCGTTAAGCGTTGGTGCATTTATTGACGAGATATGTGGACTTTCAAAAGGAGCAAAAGTTTTGAAGCCGGAAGTTTTGGCGATGGTGGATTATGCCGAGATCACAAGAGAGGAGATTGAGTTCCAGAAAGATAGGCCAGCGACAACGCGCAGGACAATTACGCTTCCAAAAAACGACATTGCGCGTTGGGCTTTGGATTTTATCGAACAAACCGGCTCATTTATCGGCAATAATTCTTTTGACACCGCCAAAAAACTTATTGAAACGATAATCGGATCTGGCATACAAGTTGATACGGCTTATGCCATAGATTATAAGCGCGCACTCAAAGCGTTGCTGAAAAGTATTATTGAGTTTTACGGCAGAAAATCGCATGAGTTGATGTTCAAGAGTGAGTTTAATTTCAAAAAGAAAAATGTTAAGAACATTTTTATAGACAGCAAGGTGGTCGTACGAAAACGAGAAGGACATACGCTAAACCTTATACCATCTCATCAAGAAATGTCCTCACATCTACAACAAAAAGGAATTATTGTTGAGGGATACCAACATTCAGTCCGTCCGTTCGTAAAGTTTGATTCGCCGCCCGAAAAATGGGTTGCGGATGCACTAGAACACCTTTGCTCTTTGGACAAGAAAAAGAAAAGTTTTTGGGTAAGGAACGAGCCGAGAACCGAATATCCGGTT
>MOEI01000022.1:2692-7532 GCA_001889965.1 bacterium CG10_46_32 | reverse complement strand
GACCCAGGGCCTTTTACCGCGATGATGCCTTGTATATCTTTCAGAGATGATTTTGCGGACAACAAAAGCGCGTCAATTGATTTCAAAAGCTTTTCCGAATGTTGGCGGATTGATTTGATTCGCTTCTTTTTGATAACGCGCTCATCATCAATCAAAGCAATATCAAATGATTCTTTTTCTGTTGTATCTATGAAGAGATGCATATTATTGAGATAATACCATATATCAAGTAAAAAAATAAGAGCTACTGACCATACGATAGCCAGCAGCCCAGTTTTTAAAAAGATCGTCTAGCTTGGAAAGAACTTCTTCAGTCGACCGAATACAACCTCCTCTTTTTCCCATTCAGTTTGAGTGGATGTTGCCCTAATGTGCCCCAAAAGCGCAACCGCGACTGCGGGACATGACTCGCCTATACCGCCGGTCCAGTATACTTGGGTTGAGATGCCCAAAATATCCTCTGGTTTGCGCTTCTCCCAATAGGTGCTCCAGGTATATCCCCAAGAGGATTTCATACGAGCATGATCCTCTTGATTTCCAGATCGCGGCGCTTCGGTCCGCACTGCGCGCGCGTATACTGTTTGCGCGGTCGGCGCTGTGCCCGGCTTTGGCTGGGGCGCCCACTGAACCACAATTCTGCACCCTAAACGAGTGGCAACATCGGTGTATTTGCGGTGCAATTCATTGGCTGCGTCAACTTCAGCTTGCACCGGCTTCTTGCGGCCTATATCAGAAATTCCGCGTCTCTGTTTTTCTCTGTGTGCCTCCTCTTGGCGTTCGCCGCGCTTCTGGGAAAAGCCATTTACCGCAATCGTACCGCGCTCAAGAATTTTGAAACCCGCGGAATCTAATACATCCACCACCGCGTATTCTATTCCTCCGGAATGCGGAAAAAGTCCCAAGTACCGATTCGGCGCCAATACTGCTTCATCTCCTGAACCAGACGGCCTGAAGCTGAATGGCACTGGCATGAAAAACGCGCGCGCTCCAGAGCGCTCCAGCCGCATCTTGCCTGCCTGCAAATTCCATATCAGAGCAACGCGCTGTTCCACGCGCACTGATCCGGCTTGAGGTAGCACCCGCATAGACCAATTCTTTGGCTGGCTTAAAAATCCATCCAGATACTGGCTCTGGCTATAGGATGAAGAATTAAGCCAAAGTACTGGGCCGTATTGAGCGGAAAACGGCTTTATTTTAAACGGCTCTGATTCAGTCGGCTTCTGGAATGCTAGCGCTGTGCCCTGATCCATGCCTACTTCCGCCACTCCACGAACCCGTATCTGCCAGCCGAATGAATGCGGCCGATGACGCAAATACGCGCCTGCTAATGGTTCATCGCCACGCTCAATCATTTTCATTACGCTCGCGATAAACGCACCAGCCGGCAGAACAAGAATTTTCGGATCCAATTCAGCCGGGCATGTAGCGCGTTTGCACGCAGCCAAGTCGCGCGAAGCGCGATACACCAGCAGATGCTGGAGATTGTCCTGGCACGAACTCTCCAACTGAACATCAAATCCGTCTTTTAACTCCTGAGATGAAAGCCGAATCGCCAGCCCACGCATCTGTGAAAGCACTGTGGCGTTCAAAAACTCCTCCAGTTGAGTGCCGTACAATGTGTCTGTGCCAGCAACCGAAAGATACCGGCTCACGGTGCTATTCCCAAGCCAGTTATAGGAACCAACTGAAACCTCGGCCTGAGTGATTGCAAGCAAAAATGAGATTGCTTTTTTGTGGATTTCAACCAAATCCACGCGCTCTCCAGCAGAGCAATCGCGCCACTCAAATCCGAACAAGAAAAGCCGGCGCGCGATTTCCAATGCCTGCTGAACCACATAGTCCGGATCCGAGCTGCGCTCGCTCGCTTCATGGCGCAGACGAAACTTCTTTTCATTCGCGCCATAAGTATAAAATTCTCCCCATGAAATAAGGACGGATTCCAGAAGCGCGCGGCATTTATTACTGCGAGCATTGAGAAAGGTTTGCTTGTAAAGCTTCTGCAAACGATTCTGCAGAAAGCATTTGAAATCACGAGGCGCCTTGCGCGGCTGACTCTCTAGCTGCATAAAGATCGCGCGCATATTATTGCAGAACATGTCAAAATATTGCGGCGCTTCTGTTAAAATTCGATACTCACTCCTTGACCCTTCCCCGAAAAATCGAGGAATGCGCTGAAACTTTTTCTGGTTCTTTGAAGCGCCATTTCCTTCTTGACCATTCACTTCCTGCTCTGCATCTTCTGGTTGTTGAATGGATTCTGTTTCCGTGTATTCTTCTTCAGAAGGCGCTCCGTTGCTATTCGCTCCTTTCTTCTTTTTCTTTCCTGTATCCGAAAAAAACGGAAATGCTTTGTTGAATTCAAGGTGATCTACAGCATCCAGTTCCTTGATAAGCCACTCCTGGGAATCAGACCTCTGTACCGCCTTGTTGGCGATGGATCGGACCGCAGGCGCGTTCAGATGAAACGCGTACAAAGCGCGTACCTGTTCTGCCGGATCCTGGCTGCTTTCTGCCGCTTCCAAAAACCGATCCAGCGCGCTGATGGAAGCAATAAAGTCCGGCGACGGCGCGCTTTGCGGTACCGCATCCAGAAGGCGCTTGAGCAGAAACAAATCCGTACGCACGCCTGAAATCTGATCCTTGGCAATCTTGAGCTTGCCCGCGCATCCGGAAAGCCAGCCCGCAATGCGACTGAAAATCCTGCTGCGGTGGTCTGCCCAGGAGTTGCCGAAATGTGGCTCTTTCAAATACAATCCTTCAGCGCGATGTTTAAGCCATGCAAGGCGCTCAATCAACTCGCCTTTTCTGCCTTCCCAATACGGCGTCATGGCTGACATGTTGTTTGCCAGCGCTATAATGTCATTATTGAGCAGGCGGCCGAGAAATCCTCGCTTTGGATTGCCATTGGAAAAATTGGAAAGAGCGCCAGGGTCAATGCCTAGATGCTCAAATCCTGCTTCATCCTCAATTCCCATGCAATACGCGATCTCGCGTAAGCGCCGAAGCAAAACAACCAGCTGGTCCGCGCGGTTTTCTTCCGGGACATAATAATCCGGCAAAATACATACAGTGAGCCCGGAATCATTGTTCCATTGCTTGGCTTCAGGCATCTGACTGATGCCGAATATCTTTAGCTTGGCCGCGAACCGCTGGCCCGCGGTTTGGGCCACATCAATCGCTTGCACGAATTCGCGCATGCGATCTTTGATGCCAAGCGCTTCAAGCCGGCCTTCCGCGAAACATTCTCCAATGCGCTTGCCTAGCTTATCTTGGCCTGTGCGCCGGCTAACGGCTAGGAACTTTTCCGCTTGCGCCAAATTAATGTCATCTACAAACGGGCTAGATGCTAAAGCAGCGCGCAAAACGCTTTCCTCGCCACTCAACTGGAGGACTGTGGAAAGCAGGCGCGCGCCAGAATACGCGAATACTCCGCCTGCGCACACCGCGTCAAACCAAAAATCTACAACTGAATACGGCTCGCTTTGTTTTTGTGAAGCAATCCAGCAAGCGTATTCGCTGGACGGGCCAAGCAGGCCGATCTCATCTTCCTGAATCGCCTGCTCAATCTTCTCTGCGACGCCTCTGTCATGAACTTCGCCATTCAGATCCGCTGGGTATTTGTAGGTCTTTATGGTCTGCACTTTTTTGTCTGGATAAAGCGCGCCAGCCACAGCTATCCTCTGGCTCTGCGCTTTGCTTGCGGATCCATACTTTTTGTCGCGCTTTTTCTTGTTCTGAATCTTGCGCGCGCTGGTGTGATTGCCGCAATCTGGGCACATATATCTGCATGACTTCTTGCCCAATCCAATTACTTCATACTTCATGCTTGCGCCGCACTTGCGGCATTGCATCTGCTTGCTTTCTGCCATGACTTTTCTCCTGTGTGAGAATGGCAATGTTGCGTGATTATGTATAATTTTAGCGATAAATTATCAAAAAAACGCTATTTTATTGATATTTTTATTTGAGCACATAGCATAACATATTTTCATAAAAAAAGCAAAACCGATACTTGATTGTATCGGTTTTATGGAAAAAACATTGTAAAAAGAACTTATTGCGGACTCCGCCTTTGTCGCAACACAAGCGCGACAAGGTCTGGACCGGAGAGAGCTTCAATTACGCTTATGCGTCTTTACTCTCACCTTTCCACCTGCAGGCCTAGACTAACAGAGGAAGATCGTGTGAAGGACGTCTTTACTCTCACCTTTCCACCTGCAGGTCTAGACTGCCGAAGTTCATGGATCTCCACAAGTCTTTACTCTCACCTTTCCACCTAAATGTCTAGACTCAGAAGCATAGAGAGGAGGATAAAAGTCTTTACTCTCACCTTACCACCTGCAGGTCTAGACTTGTGAAAGAACAGGTAGTTACTTGAGTCTTTACTCTCACCTTACCACCTGCAGGTCTAGACTTGTGAAAGAACAGGTAGTTACTTGAGTCTTTACTCTCACCTTTCCACCTGTATGTCTAGACTTGTGAAAGAACAGGTAGTTACTTGAGTCTTTACTCTCACCTTTCCACCTGTATGTCTAGACTCATCGGTTTAGTGTGGCACGGTTTGTCTTTACTCTCACCTTTCCACCTGTATGTCTAGACAAAATAGAGTGAGAGGATGAGTGCTCCGGTCTTTACTCTCACCTTTCCACCTGTATGTCTAGACGAGGACGAGGACGCTATTCAGGCCATGTCTTTACTCTCACCTTTCCACCTGTATGTCTAGACAGCCACTTTTGCTAAAATGAGCGAAAAAGACGCAATAGGTGGTTGGTGTTCCAAGGCAAAAGACGCGGGAATTCCTGTGTCTTTAAAAATAAAGACCCAGGTTTCCCAAACTGGC
>MOEI01000022.1:0-2668 GCA_001889965.1 bacterium CG10_46_32 | reverse complement strand
CAGGTTTCCCAAACTGGCTGTGTTTCGCAGGATACCAAGCCCGCTGCCAGTCAAGAAATCCTTGGAATTGGGGTATGTATATATTATAAATGAACGATTTATAGGTTTTGTACGCGGATAATAGCGTTTTTTATAATGTTTGTCAATACCACGCAAAAATCATGATTATCGCATCAAATCAACATAAAAACCCGGATGATGTATAAAAAACACCATCCGGGCCATAAAAACAACGAAATAATACCCCTATTCCTCAAACAGTTTCAGCGCGTCTTTCTCGCACTGGTCCCATGTGAGGCGGCTCCGATATGCGCTCTCAAGATGCTCCGGCAAAATGTTGAATAAACGCTTCTTGAATTGCTGGGAGATAAAGAACGCGACCCCTTTGTCATCGGCGCTTCGTATCGGGCGTCCCTGGGCATTCAGAGCCTCTCGGTACGCGCGCCAGTACCACACGGGCCAATGCGACTTTTTGATGCGCTCGGCCCGGCGAATCTCAAACTGTGCCATAGGATCTTTTGGTGGAGGAAAATTCGGCCGCAGGAGAAAAACAATGTTAGCAATCTTGCCTGGCAAATCCAGCCCAGTGCCATAATGCGACAAAACGCCAATAAGAGCGTCCCCTTCTCCTTCTTTGAATCTATCCGCGGCCGCGCGCGCAGTAACGCCACTGCCATAACTTATAGCATCCAGCCCTTTCAGTTCCGCGCACGCGACGTACAGCAATTCACGCTCTCTATTTGAAACAGTCAGCAAGAGAGAACGAAAGCCGCGCTCGGCAAACCGCCGAGTTGATATGGCAATATGGCGCAAAGTCTTAGCCATGTCACCGACATCCTGCTCATTATATGCCAAATTTGGAGAATCGCTCGGCACATACAATCGCGCATTGCTCGCCGGAAATTGGGACCGCAGAGAGATTAATGGAAAATCAACTCCAGCCTCATAATCCAAAATCGTTTTATCCCCGACAAACGCTGAATACGCGAGCGTGTTCTTTCCAAAGAGCTTGCGGATAAGAGGCCGCACCCAATAGGAACACACCACAACTTTGTTCTGCACATGCGCCCCAGCGTCGCGCTCGGATTTATGATACGCGTACGCGTACGAAAGAGGAGCATCGCGCTTGCGTTCATCACCCTTGCCTCTGCGATTCGGAAGCGCGTATCCCAAACTCCGCACATACCGGCTGATGTCAAAGCAAAGTGTTTCTATCTGCTTAAGGATTTCGCGCTCAGCCATAGGGTCAACCTTGTTGCTCGCAATCGCGGCGTCCAAATCGGATTTGATGACATCCGCGCTGATGCGCCCCACTTTTTCAAACAGTTGGCGAATCTCCTCATCATCCAGCAAAATGGGCTCCAGGGCCGGCTTTTTTGATACCACCCGATTCAAGGTGCGCAAAAAAGACGAGAGATACTGCACCTGAACTGAACCGACTTTTTCAAGCAAATTAATGGCGCGCTCAATGCGCCAATCAGAAATTTCGTATGACAAGCACCTGCGAACAATATCAGCCAAGCGGTCAACCTCGTCCAATACCAAACCCATGGGCTGAGGCCACTGCTTTGGATTAAACAAATGCGTGAACAGCCAAAACGCGTCAGTGCATGCCAGAATTCCGATGCCGCGCTTTGCCTCATAGATTTGCTGATAATACGAACATGGTTCAGCTCCAAATTCAAGTGTTGCGCCGGTTTCTTGATTCACATAGTGGCCACACCGGCCGGAGCGAACCAAAAACGAACACGGCACTTCGTCTGCTTGATGAATTCCATCGTAATACGAGCATGTATGCTCGTTGCGACCAAGCGCGACTTTCACATCTGGATGCATGTTCTGCACCTGCCCGACTAATGCTTTATTCGGAGCAACATACACGAGCCGGCCCTTAAATTGCGGACTCTTGCGCGCGCGAAGGGCTATGGCCGAAAGAAAGGTATAGCCAGTCGCGGTTTTTCCGGATCCGGTCGGCGCTTCTATGAGCGCCGTGAGTCCGGACTCTGCAATGTGGTTAAATGATGCTTCCTGATTCACCAGCATCTTGGCGTGCGGAAAACTTGACTGCCAGTCAAGGTCTATCCGCTTGATAATCTGCGTACCCATGATTTTCCTCCTTTGGGAAAATGGGTTAAATACTGCGGATGTTCAAGCAGTAGGCGGCTAATCCTTTCTGCCTTGTGGAACAATGTAGCCGTCTTTCGCGCATCTTTACTCTCGCCTTTCCATCTAAATGTCTAGACGGACCAAGATAGTGCTGGACGCGGTAGAGTCTTTACTCTCACCTTTCCACCTGAAGGTCTAGACCGGCCCATGAATCGTGCAGGCCCAATGTCTTTACTCTCACCTTTCCACCTGAAGGTCTAGACAGCCACTTTTGCTAAAATGAGAAAAAAGGCGCAATAGGTGGTTGGTGTTCCAAGGCAAAAGACGCGGGAATTCCTGTGTCTTTAAAAATAAAGACCCAGGTTTCCCAAACTGGCTGTGTTTCGCAGGATACCAAGCCCGCTGCCAGTCAAGAAATCCTTGGAATTGGGGTATGTATATATTATAAATGAACACGATTTTTCTAAAAGGATAATAAGACATTTTATGGTCTTTGTCAATTATGTTCGGGTGTATTCTAACCGCAAGTGCATAATACACCAAAGACGCCCAGGATTAGGTA
>MOEI01000015.1 GCA_001889965.1 bacterium CG10_46_32 | reverse complement strand
TTATTCATTACTACAATACTGAGAGACCGCACATGGGGCTTAACATGAAAACACCACTGGAAGTGATTACAAGCTATTGACTAGAAAACAGTTTGGCTAAAATAAGGCGATTTTGTATATAAAAAATAACCCCATCACTGATTCTTTGAAGAGTCTCAATGATGGGGCATGGTGAGCGTTACCGACGCAGGCCGAGCCGTTCGGCTGCCTGCTCGTATTCTCGCATGATGCGGGCTTGGCGCTCTTGCGGGGTTTCGCCTGTGCCTGTGCGCACTACCGGTTGTTCGACCTGTACCTCAGGCAAGGCTTGGGGACTGTATTCACCATTCAACAACGGCAGAATAGCGAATATCCAGAGCATGGAAACCACTGCCAGCCCAAGCAGGAACGCCAGGACGATCGGCAGCCAGCCTCGTTCCGTTATGATGACATGAGGCCTGTTTTGCAGATTAGCCACAATAGTTCTGATTGCCTGTTCAGATTCTTGCCGGCTTTTTGCCAAGTCCCGGCTTAGGGATTCGGCGAGATCTTGGACCGGATCTGCCTTGGCTTCAGCTTCGGGCTTCGGCGGTGCTGTCGTCCGCCGTCCCCTGAATTGTGCGAAAGGAGGCGTCGCGCCGTTTTGCGACGGCTGCGAAGAACTTTGCTCCTCCTCTTCGAATGGCGTCGCCCTGATCTGTCTCCACGGCAATGCGCTTGAGCATGTCCGCGTTTTGCTGCTGGTCATGGAGGAAGGCAGCGGCCAAAACGCCGAGTGCCTCGGAGTTGCTCTGCTGGAGGCCGAGATGCGCAACAGCTGCCTCCTCTTTGATCTGGCTCGTCTTCACGTTGGACCGGGCCAGCTCGTCGGCCAGAAGGTCGACCTCGTGCGCGCTGCGCTGCCTGCTCGCGCGCAGCTCCTGGACAATCTGTTCGTTGCCGGAGATCGCCGGAAGCATGGTGCCGTCTTCCAGCGTTTTGCGCTGGTTCGGATTCTTGCCGGCCGACTTGCCCTTCTTGGACTTGTTGCCGCGCTTGCCCTTGGATCGCGCGGGCGTTGCTCCGACGGCGGCGTTGCCATGGTCCGCACTCGACTGCGCGGGCTTGGGGGCTGTGCCATTGCCGTTGGCCGAGGCTGCGGGCAAGGGCTGGGTGCTTGCGTCCTCATTGAGTGCATCGCCCAGCACTGCGGTGAGCCTCTCCGTGAAGCTTTGCACCATCTTCTGGTTGCCTCCGTTCGCGCTTGCGAACTCGAGGTCGCGGTAGGGAAGCCTGAGCAAGGGGATATTCTCCGAGACGCCTTCCAGGATTGGGCGATCGCTGCGCGCGATTCTCGCGATCAGCTCGCGAGGAGTCTCGGTTGCCGGTCCCTGGAGCAATGTGCGGAGCTTCTCGATGAGCGCGGTGCGCTCGGGCAGGGCGAGCCCTGCTGTTGATCCGACCGAACCGTTGGGGGTGTGCACTGCTGTTGCGGACGTCATCACTGCTCTCCTTGTGAGGGGGATGGGGGAACTACATACTACCTAATATACTACGTTGTTTTTAAAAAGAAACACCTTGCCCATTTGGACAAGGTGGTATCATAACAAGTATCCGTTGTTTTGTCAATATTTTGAAGTTTTCTCAATATCTATATCCACCTGCGTCGCTTGAACCAGTAGAACATACATACCGTGCCTGTCATCATAATGGCAATAACTTTCCAAAATCCGCCGCCTGAGTTCATAAACGGCATTCCTTCAACAGTGTTCATGCCGAAGATAGCAGCCAGCAAAGTTAGCGGGAATACAATTACCGAAAAAATAGTCAGCGTTTTCATGATGTCGCTGAGGCGGAACGAAATTAAGGATTCGTTCGTTTCCTGGATGGCATCAATAGTTGCTTTATGGTTTTCTAACTGAGTCCAGAGGTCTCCAGAAAGGCTGATGATTCGTTTAAATTGGAGTTGCGTTTTTTTATCAATTGTTTTTTTACCGAAATATTCCTCCACCCGGTCTTCAAATTCTGTAAGCACATGCGCTTGCGCACGCATGGTTTTTTGTATGGCAACAATGTTGCGCTTAATAGCGAGGATCTGATTAATGAGTTCGCGTTCTCTTCCGGTGAACAGCTGGTTATCAATGGCATCAATATCCCAGGAGATATGGTTTAGCATGGGGTACAGCGAGAGGTTCAGTTTTTCGAGCGCGTCCAAAACAAATACGAGCGCAGTTGTATGTTCATATTTTTCTTTAAATTTAGGCTCATTGTCCATGCGCTGGGCAATGTCTCGGATTGCGTTGATGTCATTCTTGTGCACCCATACTGCTACTTCTTTGTTTAAAAAAATATCCAGTTCACTAATAATTACCGCTCCTGTTTTTCGGTTGTGCACGGGGAATAGAAGCACTAAAAATAGATACTTTTCATCAAAATCAATTTTTGGTCGAAGCGGAGGGCTTGCTACATCTTGCAAGTGTCCAACTTCAAAATTAAAATGATCCCGTACATACCGCAGTTCAGGTTCTTCGTTGTTTTGTAGGTTATGCCAAGCAAATTTTTTAAATTGTATTTTTTCCATACTTATTCAGTTGGTTGTTGTTCTATGTTTTGCGGCGTTTCGTCTACTGCTGGCGCAATAATAATAGGAGCGGTATCAAAAGGATCAGCAATAGGATTTTTGATTGCTCGAGTTATTTTGTACTCATGCGCTGTGCGGACCTTGTTAAAAAGAGAGATATCAATATTTTCCAAGGCAACTTCCTGCTTAAGCACTATAACCACGCGCGCTTGAATAATTGTCTGGTAGAAATCTCGGTACAAAAATACAAGCATCAGCGCCATAATGATACTAATCATTATGATCACACCAAGCCGAACCTTGTGTAGGGCATCCAAGGATGATACAGAAACAGGCGCACTCGTTTGATTTTTATGAAAAAATGGAATGTTCATAGTAATGGTTACAGTGAAGGGATGAGCCAGTAGGTGATTGCTGCTATAGTAATGTTCGCCGTTCTACTTGTTTTATTTTTTTCATCCGACCGCACCGCAACAGTCATTTCGTTGATATTAGTGTAGTAGGGAAGCGCTTCTATGTGATCGAGGAATCGCGCAAGTTGTTCCCATTCTCCTACTAGTGCGAGCGTAAATCCAAGTTCCGAAAATCGAGTTTCTGGGGTACGTTTTGGATTGCTAACAGTAATTTCAAGCGTAACGCCAAGGTTGCTTGCAATTCCTTCTATGGCAGTGATGTAGGATAGCTCTTGATTTTCTTTAAGAATGATACTGTTTAAAAATGTAGCATCATCTTTGATTGTATTGTAATTCTGCTGAACCGTTTTCAGCACTTGTCCGCGGGTATAGAGCGCTTCTAGGCGTGTGCGCTCTTCCAGTACTTGTTGGTTGATAAGCCTGATTTCTAAAAATGAGGGCACAATAACCAGCACAATAAGCGCTACCAAGAGTAGCGCAAACGCGATAGTGGAAATCATGAATCTATTTTTAAGTAATGCGTGCATGTATAGGTCTCAGTTTATTCAGGTTTATTGTTGTGTAGTGGAAGAGGATCCATAGTTGCTACTGTTAAGAGTGCCGGAAAATCGGAATATACTATTTTCTTTTTCGATAAAATTCGAAAGCGGTGATGCTAATGTTGCTACCATAGGTAGTGATTCAAGAGATTCTTTTGCAGACAAGAGGCTGTCCCGATTTTTTGCCACACCAGTGATGCGAAATGTTTTAGAATCAGCGCTTATATTTAGAAAATCAATAGTAACGCCTTCGGGAAGCGCTGTGGTGAAATCAGCAAGTAACGCGCTCCATTTAGTAAAATGTTCTTGAATGCGGGCCGTATCCTCAAGTTGGTTGTTTATGCGTTTTATTTCGTGTTGTAATGTGCTATGCCCTGGATTCACCAGTGAGTTTTCGTTTTTAAGTTCTTTTGCGTGGTTCACTAAAATGAATCGTGCCATAATAAGCAACATACCATTTAAGGCAAGTACCACCACCAGTAAGCCAACAACGTTATGCACTAAAAAGAAAGTTCGCTCACGTTGAAGAACTTTTTTGTGTATTTCTGGAATTAAATTAAGGTATGCGTATGGCATAGTTTAGAGTACATTGCTTAAACCCAATCCAATCGCAGTGGTATACGAAAGATTGAGCGCAAGATCTTCGCCTTTGAAAATGCGGATAGCCGGGTTTCCAAACGAAATAGCAGCCCCTGGAAGCTTCAGTTGAAGCTCTTCTTCAAGTCCGGGCAAAAGAGATCCACCGCCGCATAAGAGTATATTTTTTACAGCGCGGGGTCCGGAAAAGTGTTCTTGGTAGAATGCTGCGTTTTTTTGAATGGCATCTCCAAGTTCATTTACAATTGGCAGTAGTATGTTCCGTACCGAACCTTGGCCTTTTTGGGGATCAAGTCCCATGGTTTTTTTTGCCTTTTCCGCTTCTTCTATTGAAATTGAAAGCTGAGTGGCAATGGCTGCGGTTGCATCTTCACTTGCAGTGGGGATGGTGACGGTAAACTGTACGCTTCCATGGTCGTACAATCCAAAGCTTGCGCGCGTAGCGCCAATATCAACCACTGCAAGAGGCGCGTCATCTGGAAATTCTGCGGGTAGCAAGGCACGCAACATGGCTTGCGCTTCGATCTGCAAAGAAACAGGCGTAAGACCACATTGGCGTAGTGCGTTTGTGTAGCTGTCTGATGTTTTTTTAGGTATGGCTCCAACAAGCACGCTTACTTCTTTTTCTCCTTGATGTGGAACTTCGGTCCAATCAATATACATTTCTTCCATAGAGAGGGGAATGTGTCGGGGTAATTCTTCGCGAATGCGGGCTGGAAGTTCCTTTGTGGATATGTTTTCAAACGAAAGTAGTTTAATAAAAGTTTGCGTTTCCGGCAAACAAGCATGCACGTACTTAGTGGTTATTTTTTTTGGTCCGCAGGATGAAAGCAGTTGTTGTATGTGCTTATTAAGGATATCCGGCTTAAGCAGATCACCTTTATTGAACACTCCTTTTTCCACATCAACTGAACCCATGCTTTTAAGTATAATGTTATTGCCAGCACGTTTAAGATAGGCGGCTTTTAGCGATCGATCGCCGATATCAAGTCCAAACGCATCAAATGTATTAGTTAGTAGTGGCATGTTTTGAGTGTATCACGATTAATACTGTTCTTCCCAGTGGTTGATGATAAGCGGCTGGGAGGTTACTGGCGTTCCAAGCGCATCATTGATGTTTGCTTCGTCGTAGGTGACTGTGAACGGAGTCCAAGAAACTAAAAGTTGAATATTTTGCGCGATGATGCCTCCAATTACATCAAGATTAAGGTTTTGCAGGAATCCATCCTGGATCCGTAGTTCGCCAGCAGCATAGATAAGTCCTTCAAGAGAAAGCGTAACACTATACCCGCCGATAGTGATATTTTTTTTGCTGATTAAACCAGAAGGTTCTCCTGGAACTTTGTTGATAGTAAGAGTTGCAGGATTGCTCGATGAGGAATATCCGTTGCCAATAGTAATTGATCCATCTGCCACAAGCGTGCCATTGATAGTGAGGTTGTCTCCTTTTTTAATAAACGCGTTTCCTGTGACATAGGTGATGCCGTTTAATGTCAGTATCGGATAATCGTTGAGCAGTTGATTAAATTGGCCTGTGGTGTATATTTGGTCAGCTCTAGATTTGAATGAATTTTGGTCACTTGAATCAAAATCAATCTGAGGCATATCAAGCGCTGTTGGCGTAGGCGCATTGTTTTGGTCGTACATATTCGCGGCATCAAACGAAGAAGTAATGCTTATATCAATACTATTCACCGCGCGCGCGTCGTGGCTTGTTTCCCAGCTGCTAAAAAAATTTAAATCAATGTCCTCGTTGGTAAAAATATCTCCCCCCGTAACAGACATGCTACCGCCGGCCGCATAGATTTCTTCATTCGAAAATACGGCAATGTCTGCATATGGAGAATTGTTTATTGCTTTGAACACGCTCGCCTGAACCACGCGCTGAGATTGCGTGTCTTGCACGTTAATCGTGGATGTCGCGGTGATGACTGCATTGGCCACGCCTGAATTTTGTATGGTAACCGTGTAAGAACTTCCTGGAATAATAGAATCATTTCTGGTAAATGTGGTGCTCCAGGTTGGATTTGTTTCGAAATTCGTTTTATAGGCGCTGTCGTTTTCCAGCTTCCAATAAGCTTCTTGAATACCAGATTCAGCTAAATAATATGCCTGCGGAGCGGTATCAATAATTCTACTAGTGCGCACATCCTGCATAACCGCGGAAAGGTAAAAACTTACCATGATCATCATAGAAGAAAGCACAAGCAGGCTTGCAATAAGCAAAAATCCTCGATTGGTTGTATTAGAAGTTTCTTCCATAGAGCGATATTCGTGATGGGTAGCGTATTGATCCTTTTAGGAGTACCAGTTCCACGCTAATTGGATTTTGTCCGTAGTAGCCAATGCTTTCTATAAATTTACTTACCAGATCATCGGTGATAATGGATTCATCTGGCGGGTTGCCAAAGTCATCTGCTGAATCAAATGGAACCAGCACGCTTGGGTCTGAGGAAAAATGATACTGCAGAATTTGCCGTTTAAGGTCGGTTTCCGTTATGTAGTAGCGGATATATTGCAAGATACCAGTATGCCCATCTTCAAGCTTAATTTCGCTCACTGGGGGATTTTGAGGGTCGTCATTTGTTTGTGGAAGCGCGGTCGTTATTTGCTTGGCTTCGCGTATGTCGCGCGTAAGGCGTTCTAGTATGCTCCGAGATTCCTGGGTGAGCTCAGAACGGTTTTGGTTGTCTGCGAGCGAGCGTAGGGATAGCGTATAAATTCCAAGTACAAGACCAAAAAGCGTAATTCCAATGCTTATGGAAATAAGTGTTTCAAAAAGAGTAAATCCCAATTTTTTTGTTAGTATGGTTGCGTGTCTCATTTGCTTCGAATGGTTATAAGCGTGTTTGAGCTGGCGCCTCCACTAATTGGGTATGGCCATGATACGGTAACCGTGATTTTTTTAAGTCCCACATCAGTTTGTGTATCTTGCATGTTTTGATCTACTAAGGTTACTGTGGTGGTTCGCAAAAAATCATAAAAAGGGCTTACTACATCAGTATCTGCGCGCACATTCGTTTCAATTATTCCCACGCTAATATCTTCGTACGCAAGCGCCTGGAAGCTTTCTAATTTTTCTTGAGCCAGTTGGTTTGCGGTTAGTCCAAGCTGTACAACTCTGCCAGCAGATGTGCCTTGTGGGAATGCTTGCAAGAGTCCTAAAATGCCAATAGCAAGCACAGAAATCGAGATCATGATTTCTATGAGCGTAATGCCTTGGTTGTTTACTTGTTTGCAATGCATAATTAATCAGCGTGAACGTACCCAGAAGGGTTGATAGTTATAGTTTTCGTGCCTCCATCTGCAGTTTGCAGTACAATACTTCCGTTTTCACTCGGTATTCCTGCTTTATTAAATGTTACTACGTCATTGGTAAACGGCCCAACTGAAGTGAATGAAATTGATTCTGAAAGGGGATATGTTTTTTGTGTTTCTGTTGTTCCGTCAACGAGTACCAGTTCGTATTGGTTTAGTCCTTGCGTAAAATGTATGCCATAGGTTTTTTGTTCTGCAATGGTTTTCATACGCGCATTGGAAAGCTCACTACGCAATGTTTTTCCCGCAGTGTAGAGACGAATATTTGGCTGGTACTGTTTTAGGACAGCTGCGCTAATTGAAACAGTAACGCCTATAATAGCAATCACGGTAAGCAGTTCAATTAAGGTAATGCCATTACGATTGTTTTTAAAATATTCCATGTTTTGCTATATTGCATTGGTGAGCGAATACATAGGCATAATCACCGCCACAGCCATGCCTCCAACCGCGCCTCCGAGTACAAGAATTAAAATTGGTTCAATAATTGTTGGGAGGGATTCCATAGTTTGTCGGACATCTTCTTCGTAAAATTGGGCAAGCTGGCCAAGAATTTCCGCTATTTCTCCGGTTTCTTCTCCTACCTCCACCATTTGTTGAGCAACTGGCGGGTACAGTTTTTCGTATTGTGCAAGGCTTGATGCAACTGGCTCGCCTTTTTCCACAATAGAGGAGATTTCAATCAGCGATGTTTGGTACCGCACGTTTGTTACCACTCCGGCGGTAAGTTTAAAGCTTTCTACAATAGGCATATCTGTGGCAAGGAGGGCGCTTAGGGTGCGCGTAATTTTTGCGAGATTTATTTTTATTGCAATAGGCGCGATGATTGGCAGAGAAAGAATTATGCCATGCCAGAAGCGCTGGATTGGGCCGCGCCGGGTGAAGTAAATGAGCGCCGCAACTAAAAGGATTATCGCAGGAGCTAAAATTATTAAGTAGTGGTTGGTAAATCCACTGATTCCAATTAATATTTTGGTTGGCAAGGGGAGTTCTGCATTGGCTTCTTCAAAAATAGCGAGCAGCTTAGGAATCACGAATACAATCATGCCTGTACCTATCAACACCATGGCAATCATGACTGCAGTAGGGTACATCAAAGCCCCACGAACTTTTTGTTTCAGTTCGTTGGAGCGTTTGAGTTGGCTCGTAAGCTCACGTAATACGTCTTCTAGTTGGCCAGATTTTTCTCCGGCACGTATCATATTTACAAAAATTGGTGAGAAAATTTTAGGATGTCGGCCAAGCGCCGTGGCAACTGGCTCTCCTTTTTCCACCGCCCGCGTAATATATACCATGGCGCGCTGGAATTTTGGATTGCGCGACTGCAGAGTAAGTGTGCGAAATGCGCGCGAAGCAGATAAGCCGCTTTTAAGCATCACTCCGAGATTTTGTGCAAAAAAGATTTTTTCCGCTGCGGTAACACTGCGGATCACATCGCTCCATTTATCAAATTCTTGGTTAATTCCTTCTGGGTACAAAAGCTTTTTTTCGAGACGTTCAAAAGCATTCGCCGATGCGGAATTCGGCGTTTTTGCGGTTAGTTTTTGTTGGTTGAGTTGTGTTGGTACTGTGTCAGGCATACTTACTCTTTGCTTACGCGGAGAACTTCTTCGATGCTTGTAATACCTGCTTTTGCTTTTAAGAACCCATCTTCTAGAATACTAATCATGCCTTGTTTGCGGGCTTGTTCGTGGATTTCTTGAGCTGTTGAGCCCGATGAAACCAAGTGCTTCATTTCTTCCGTCATTTCAAATACTTCGTAGATGCCGATTCTTCCTTTGTAGCCCTGATTCCCGCACTTGTTGCAGCCTTTTCCTTTAAAGAATAAAATAGAGGAAATAGCCAGCTTTGCGGCTTGGTTTCCTTCCACTTTGGCAAACACATCTGCAAGCCCAGAAAGGTTTATGCCATTGTCTTTTTCGAGGCGTTCCATTTCTTTTGGGGACAAATTATAGCTTGTGAGGCAGTGTTTACATAGTTTTCGAACCAAGCGTTGCGCTAGAATCATATTTACTGTTGAGGCAACCAAGAATGGTTCAACACCCATTTCCACCAAGCGGGGCAGTGTGGTGGGCGCGTCATTCGTATGTAATGTTGAGAGCACTAAGTGCCCTGTCATGGCCGCGTTAATGGCGATGGACGCTGTTTCTGAGTCACGAATTTCACCGACCATGATAATGTTCGGATCTTGTCGTAAGAGTGCCCGAAGTCCGCGCGCGAATGTAAATTCTATTTTTGGATTTACTTGCGATTGGTTTACTTTAGGCATGCGGTACTCAATAGGATCTTCAACGGTGGAAATGTTCACTTGAGGTGTATTTAAAATATGCATCATTGTGTACAAGGTAGTTGTTTTTCCGCTTCCCGTTGGTCCCGTTACCAAAACCATGCCATGAGGTTTTGCTAAATTATTTTTTACGACAGTGAGTGCTTGCTGATTTAACCCAAGATCCTCTAAATTGAGCATCTTTTTTCCTTCATCAAGCAAACGCATTACTACTTTTTCACCATCAAACACCGGGAGAATAGATACACGGAATGAAATTTGGTATTCTTTTGTTTCAATTTTAAATCTTCCGTCCTGTGGAAGTCGGTGTTCGTCAAGCTTGAGGTTGGAAAGGATTTTAATGCGCGCCACAATGCCGTCTTGTAGTTTTTTTGGCAAGTTCATAACTTCGCGCAAAATACCATCAATACGGAACCGGATCATTACTGATTTATCTCCGGGTTCAATATGAATGTCAGAGGCTCCTTCGAAAATAGCATACTCAAGCAACGTATCAACAACACGGATTACCGGTATGTTTTGAGCCATTCCTTGTAGGTCTTCTGTTTTTTTGAAGCCATCTTTGTCTGGGAGCTCTACTGAAACTTTTGAGCCGGTTTTTTGATTAATGGATTCAAGCTCAGTTTCCAAGTTTTTGTGATAGGTTTTTGCGCTTTCAGTAATAGCTCCGGGAGTAGCTATAAAAATTTTAATGGGAAGGTTTACTTTGCGCTGGATAAACTCAATGGTTTGCACGTCGTCTGGGTCAATGACTGCGATGGAGAGCGATGTATCTGTTTTTTCGAAGGCAATAATGTGATAGGTGGTTGCAATGGGTTCTGGAATCAAAAAAAGCACATCCTGATTAATGGCTTTTTCTTTGAGGTTTACAAAAGGAAGGTTGTGGAATGTTGCAACCGCGTTGTAGAGGATTTCCTCGGTGATGGCGCCGCTTTCAATTAAATAATCATCAAGATGTTGATTTTTCTTTTCCGCCTCCGCACTGTACTGCGCAATGTGTGCAGGTTCAAGAAGATTATTTTGTTCGAGTATTTCTTTTGTTTTTTTATCGGAGAGCATTTTTGTTTGTAATCCCGAGCGAAACCTTGAGGAATCTTTAATACTTGTAACACGCAGGATTGTTTGTATTTTTTATTTTTCACTAGCCACTGTATTATACCAGAAAGGATTGATTTGGTGCAAGGGGATACTTGGGATGATACAATGCTTGATTGTACGATTCTGTTGAATGTGTTTTAATGTAGCTGATCATTCCATGCGTCACACGGCAAACATAAGGAGGCAACCATGGGACGGCACATTCGCGTAGAGCAGACACAGATGTTCGACCCGACGCTCAAATTCGACACGTCGAGAGCAAGGGACTTCTCTCTCACGCCCGCGCAGGCAGCGCACCTGGGCGAGCTCGCTGCTTTTAGGAGGATGTCCGAGAGGACGGATTTCATATGGGGAATACCCCGCAACAAGCCTCTCTAAGATACCCACCTCAAAGTGGAGTGTCGCCACAGCGCCGGTTTCGACTTTTCTAGGGTTGGACCGGTGCTTTTCTTTTTGTGCGTTTTTGGTATACTATACGCATGGTACATCAGGTAAAAATTACTAAAGCGCGGCCAAAGGAAGCAATGATCAAGTTCCCACTATCCGCATTACGGAATCTTTCCAGCTCCAAGCGAGGCACTATTGTGGTTGAAATTTCCATGGACGATGTCGCGCGCGTGAACGAACCCGAGACCATAGATGAAATCATCAATGAAGCGCGGCTTGATTACGCGGCCGGGAATTATACCGCGCACAAGACCGCGAAGGGTTTGATTGCCGCGCTTGACGCGTAGGTATGCGCGTGAATCTTTCGCCGCGGTTTAAGCGCGCATACAAGAAGTTGCCGCGGCATATACAGGAGGATTTTAAAGAAACGATTACGGTGTTTATTGGGAACCCGCGCCATCCGAGCCTGAAAACACACAAACTCAAAGGTACGTATCAGGAGTGTCTCGCGTTCAGGCTTGCGGAGGGGTACCGGGTTCTTTTTGAATTCGTGGCGCCGAACGAAGCCAATTTATTGGATGTTGGGTCGCATGATATTTATAAAAATAGATACTAGTATGTCACTCAAATATTCAGAACCAATGCCCATAAAGTCTTCGGTGCTTGATTTTACATTACCTGCGGCACAGGGCGGAGCAACCTCCATCTATAGGGTGCTCCATTAAGTGGAAGGAATAATCTTGTTCCGGAGGGTGATTTGTGATATGCTCATATCGATATGGAAAAAGCAGACAAAAAAGATTTGAATCGGCCCGTGACATACGGAGAATTCACTGAATTTGCCGGTTTTGTGAGTGAGAATGTGGCAATGAAGTCGGACGTGGATAAGCGATTCGATAGCATAGAAGGCAATCTTGCGAATTTTAAGAGTGAGATTCTTACTGCTGTGGACAAGGTTTTAAAAGAGGTTACCACCAAGCGCGAGGAAGATGCCGCGCACACTATCAACCACCGGGATATCACCGACGACATTCAAGATCTCAAAAAACGGACCACGCGCATGGAGGCGCATGCGGGCATCCGCTAATCCGCAGTTCGGCATCTTTTCAATTCTCCTTAGCCGTTAGCATTACTTGCGCAGGCCAGTATGATGGGTTATCATACTGTTTTATGATTCAATCAACTCTAAAAAAACTAGGCAGGCCAAAGCAGTCGCCTGTAGCAGTATCAGTAAAACGCTCCACAACCGGGCTTGGATTGTTTACGGAAGAGCCCATTAAACGGCGGCAGTTTGTAATTGAATACAAAGGCCGCGTTCTTGCGGACGCAAAAGCGCAGGAGCTCAATACTAAATATTTGTTTGTGATAAACCGCAATTGGACCATAGATGGCAGTTCGCGCCGCAACACAGCGCGGTACATTAACCATTCCTGTAAGCCAAATTGCGAGCCGGAAATATATGGCCATCAGATTAAGATTTACGCCCGGCGCAACATCAAACAAGGGGAAGAGCTTACCTATGACTATGGCAAGGAGTATTGGGATGGGTACATTAAGCCACAGGGGTGTCGGTGCGCTACGTGCTTGGCACGTCCCTAGTCATACCGAAGAATCGTTGCACTATAGATTGGCTTACCTTGTTATTTTTTGCTATGATAAACTATCCACGGTTATTATTAATATATCCCTATGGAAGAACAAGAAACAAGAGAAAAGAGCACACCAAAGCGTTCAGAAGGCAATGGTTCGTTACGCAAGGCGATTATTGTGTTTGTTACTACGTTGGTAGTGTTGGCAGGAGGCGGGTTTGGCGCATTTCGCGCTGGATTACTAGATAGTTTATTCGCCAACAATAGTGGCAATGAAAACGCTCAAAGCGATAGTGTTGCCATAGTAAACAACGAGAACATTATGCGCGCGAATTTTGAAGATCGCTTGGCGCAGGAAACCGCACAATATCAACAGCAGGGCATTGACGTAACTACTCCAGAAAATATCCAGCAGATACAAAATCAAGTCATGCAAACCATGGTCAATGAAATGCTTCTTGTGCAGAACGCGAATGCTGTAGGTATTACTCCAACAGAAAGCGAAATTAACGATCGATACAGTTCAATTGCCGAACAATACGGCGGCATGGACAAGCTATCTGAGATACTTAACCAACAGGGTATTGCACAGGATCAGGTGCAATCAGACATTAGGCGGCAGCTTACTATTGAGCACTACCTTGCAACGCAAGTAGATACTTCTGGCGTAACGGTTTCCGATGAAGAAGCGCGCGCAACCTACGATCAAGCAATTATAAGACAAACAGATGTTCCTCCCTACGAAGAAGTTGTAGAGAACATTAAACAACAGGTGCAGCAGCGTAAACAAGATCAGCTAGTTTCAGATTTTATTTTGATGTTGCGAGAAAAGAGCGCTATTGAAGTGCTGCTCTAACAGGTATTTTAAATTAGGTCTAGCAATAAACAGCTCGCCGATTCGGCGGGCTGTTTATTTTTTTGAATAGACTTTTGAGCCAAAATGTTGTATGCTAGATACATGCTGATGCAGAACATTAAGCAGAATGTGCTTGAATATTTACTCATTGGAGCCACTGTTTTGGTGCTTGGGATTATTTTATTTGTCGCAGTGTGGCGATTCGGAGTTTCTGAAGATTTTATGCCATTGCATTATACTATTTACTTTGGATTTAACAGGTTCGGGCCGAAATATGATTTATTTTTATTCCCAACTCTTGGCGGCGTTCTGTTTGCGGTGAATGTTGTAGTAAGTAACATTGTGTTTTTGAGGAATAAGCTTTGGCACGCATTATTTCTTGGACTTACCTTCGTAATGGAAGTAATGCTCTTAGTTTCTTTAGTATTAGCCGTACTTAAAGGCTTATCATAAATACCTATGGATTCTGCTTTATTGTTTCCGGTGATTAAAATATTCATTTTAGCAACACTGGCCTTTGCTAGTGCGTTTGCCATGACCCCGATCCTCACGCATTTTTTGTATAAGTATAAGTTAGGCAAGCCTATTCGCGATGGTTCGTCTGCTCCGGTGTTTGCAAAGATGCACAAAAAAAAGGAAGGCACTCCCACCATGGGAGGAATTTTGATTTGGGTAACCGTGCTTGCGATCGTGGTGTTATTTTTTTATATTGAGAAATTTTTCCCCGATTCAAGCCTTGCGCGTTTTAATTTTTTAGATCGCGGAGAAACGCTTTTGCCACTTGGCGCCTTAATTGCCTCCTCGCTTGTAGGATTAGCAGATGATTGGCTTAACATTCGTGCTTCAGGCATGTTTCGCGGCGGGCTTGCGGTGTGGCACCGCTTAATTGTGTACACCTTAATTGCGCTCGCAGGCGCCTGGTGGTTTTTTTATAAGCTTGAATGGGATCTTCTCCATATTCCATTTGTTGGTAATTTTGAAGTAGGTTGGTGGTACATCCCTCTATTCATTTTTATCATTGTGGGAACTGCTTTTTCTGTAAATGAGGCTGATGGTTTAGATGGTTTGGCTGGTGGATTATTGCTGGCATCATTCGGAGCATTTGGAACGATGGCATTTATTTCGGGCAGGTTTGAACTTGCCACGTTTTGTGCGGTTATCGTGGGAAGCTTGCTCGCTTTTTTGTGGTTTAACATCAACCCAGCGCGATTTTTTATGGGAGACACCGGCGCCATGGGTTTGGGGGTTACACTTGGCATTGTTGCCATGATGACCAACACTGCCTTGTTTTTGCCGGTAGTGGGCTTGTTGTTTGTTATTGAATCCGGGAGTGTGATAGTGCAGATGACTTCCAAAAAACTTTTTAGGCGCAAGATTTTTATTTCAACTCCAATACACCACCATTTTGAAGCGATCGGGTGGAGCGAGCCGAAAATTGTGATGCGGTTTTGGGTGATCTCCGCAGTTACGGCTGTTCTTGGAATCATTCTATTTTTGATTGACCGTGCAGTATGATTGAAATTAAAGGGAAAAAGATATTACTCTTAGGGCTTGGCTTGCATGGCGGAGGAGTTGCTACGGCACGTTGGCTCCATAAGCATGGCGCACAGATTATTGTGTCTGATGTGCGGAAGAAAAAATTACTCGAGCCTTCTCTTGTGTTACTTTCTAAACATGGTGGCGTGCAGTACGTGCTAGGCAAGCACCGGGATCGTGATGTGAAGTGGGCGGATTATGTTGTATATAACCCAGGCGTGCCAAAAGAATCCACATATCTTCAGCTTGCGCGCAGGCTGAACAAGCCCGTGTACAACGAAGCTAGTTTGTTTTTTGATCGGTGCCGCGCGCCTATTATTGCGGTAACCGGCACAAGAGGAAAATCAACTACCGCTGCCTTGATTGCCTCCATGTGCAAGCAAAAAAATCCTCGGACTATTCTTGCCGGCAACATCAAAACCGCGTTTATGTTGGATGTTTTGGATCGTGCTACTAAACACCATCTTGTGGTACTTGAACTTTCCAGCTGGCAGTTAGAGGGATTGAATATTGTGCGAGCGGCGCCTCCTATTGCGGTCATTACCAATTTATATCCAGATCATTTAAATCGGTACCGTAATCTAGCGCACTACTATACATCAAAAAAAGAAATTTTTCGGCATCAGCGCCAAGAAAATTTTTTAGTGTTACCTAACAACGATACGCTTCTTTCTCAGTGGCACAAAGAAGCCTCCTCGCATGTGCTGTTTTTTTCCAAACAAATGCAAAAAGAGGATGGCGTGTTTGTGAAGGCTGGGCGCATTATTTCAAATAGTAAAGGTAAGCAGGTTGTGGTTGCTTCTGTGAAGGATATCGCGCTTTTTGGAGAACATAATTTAGAAAATTCCCTTGCCGCGATTGCCGCGGCAAGAATATACGGCGTATCATCCTCTGGGATTAAGGCCGCCCTTAAAAAACCAATGATACTTTCTGGCAGGCAAGAGATTATTAAAGAAAAAAATGGCATTACGTTTGTGAATGATACGACTGCGACTACGCCAGAGGCGGGTATTGCCGGTCTTAAGCGGTTTTCTTTGTCTGCTTCTGGAAGAGTGAGTAAAAAAAAGAATATTATTCTTATTGCTGGAGGCGCCGATAAAAAGCTTCTGTTTGGTGAATGGGCTTCTGCGGCAAAAAAATATTGTAAGCGCGTCTATTTGCTTTCTGGAGATGCGAGCAAAAAACAAAAAATTGCCTTAGCTGGGTTCAAGCATGTTGATGCTTTCCATACTGATTTAGATGTACTCCTTAAAAAAGTTTTTTTAGAAGCACAGCGCGGCGATATTATTCTTTTTTCTCCATCTGCCGCGAGTTTTAATGTGTGGCTCCATGAGTTTGATCGTGGAGATAATTTTGTAAGGGCAGTATCCTCATTATGAGCGCTTTTAGGCTTCATACATCAGAATCCCGCAACCATATTGATGTAGCATTGCTTATTATAAGCGTGCTTATTTTAATAGGTGGCATGGTTATGCTTTTTTCCGCATCTGTTGCTGTTGGAATTGAGCGGTTTGGTGATGCGAATTTTTTTATTAAACGCCAGTTGATGTGGTTGGCTATTGGATTGGTTGCGGGATATATCGGATACAAAGTTGATTATCATTATTGGCAGAAGTGGTCCTTGTTTATTTTACTTGGATCTATTCTTTTGTTGGTGACTGTTTTCATTCCGGGAATTGGCGCAGGCGGCAATGGTGCACAGCGCTGGGTTAACCTTGGGATAGCTTCATTTCAGCCGAGTGAGTTTGTAAAGTTGTCTTTGGTTGTATATCTCGCAGCATGGCTTTCTGAGCGTGGGCATCAGGCCATACAGGATTTCAAAACCGGGCTTATACCTATTGTTGCGGTGCTTGCGGTTATTGGATTCCTTATTCTTAAGCAACCAGATTTAGGAACCCTTATTATTATTGCTCTAATTGCAATTGGCATGTATTTTATAGGCGGGGCACATACCAATCATTTAATAGGGCTTGTTGGTATTGGAGCTGCTATTGCTGCTGCAGCAATAGCACTTGCGCCCTATCGCATGGCGCGGTTTACCTCTTTTTTAAATCCTAGCGCAGATCCACAGGGAACAGGATACCATATCACTCAGTCGTTGATTGCGGTTGGGTCTGGTGGATTTTTTGGGCTCGGGCTCGGGCATTCGCGCCAAAAGTTTTTATACCTCCCGGAAGTTACTGGCGATTCCATATTTGCGGTGATTGCAGAAGAGCTTGGATTTATGGGAAGTATCACCGTGATTGCCTTGTTTTTATTATTTTTTTGGCGTAGCATCCATATCGCCCGGCGCGCCCCAGATGCGTTTGGAAAATTAATGGCTGCTGGCATTGGCAGTTGGATTGTATTGCAGGCATTTATTAATATCGGAGCCATGCTCGGCGTTTTGCCATTAACGGGGGTAACGCTTCCTTTGGTTTCTTATGGCGGAAGCTCTTTGATCGTAACGCTTGTGGCAATTGGGATTTTATTAAATATTTCTAAAACAAGCAGGGCTTGATATTTCAACTCTATCTAACTATGAAAATTCTTTTAACCGGCGGAGGGACACTGGGAAGCGCAAGCCCGCTGTTTGCAGTGTATGAGGAGGCAAAAAAACAGCATAAAAATTGGGAATGGTTTTGGGTTGGAACTAAGAATGGAGTAGAAAAGCACTTTATTGAATCCTTGGGATTGAATTACGAATGGATTCCGAGCGTAAAATTGCGGAGGTACTTTTCTTTACATATTCTGATTGACCCTTTCTTTTTTATTGCAGCGTTTTTGCGGAGCCTGCTGATTATTATGACTATCAAGCCAGATGTGGTGGTTGGCGCTGGCTCGTTCGTGAGCGTGCCTGTTTCGTGGGCTGCAAAACTTTTTGGCAAAAAAATTATTATCCACCAGCAGGATATCAGGCCAACGCTTTCCAATAAGATGGTTGCGCCAATTGCAAATAAAATTACCGTCAGCTTTAAAAAATCCCTTGATGATTTTTCTAAGAAAAAAACACAATGGATCGGCAATCCGGTCCGGGACGAAGTTCTCCGCGGCGAATCAAATCGCGCCAAAAAAAAGTTTGAGATTAATTCCAGCCTCCCCACAATTTTGGTAACCGGCGGTTCTAGTGGCTCGGAAGCTATCAATACATGGGTGTGGCAGTATTTGAAATCATTGTGTGAAGGCGCTAATCTTATTCATCTTACCGGGTTGGGAAAATCAGACCCAGCGCATGCGCATGTGCACTATCATCAACTTGAGTTCTTGGAAAAAGAAATGCCAGATGTTTTGGCTCTTGCGGATATTGTAGTGAGCCGAGCCGGCATTTCTATTATTACCGAGTTTTCGGCGCTTCAAAAAACTGTTATTTTAATTCCAATGCCACATACGCATCAAGAGAATAATGCGTTTTATTGCGCCAATGAACATGCTAGTTTTGCGTACCGCCAAGATCAGCTTGATGAGCGAGTGGTACGGAGGATTCATGAGTTATTACATTCACCAGATGAACGCAAAAAACTTTCAAGCGCCATGGGTATGCTCATGAAACAAGGCGGCGCCAGAGAAATGGTTCACATTATAGAGAGTTTAAAATCCAAATGACAAAATTCAAAGCTCAAATGAATATCAAACAGTACAATCACGTCTATCTTATTGGCGCGGGCGGCATTAGTGTCTCTGCGATTGCTAAATTGTTATTGCATCATGGCGTTAGTGTTTCTGGTTTTGATTTAGCAAAAAGCGATATAACAGACGAGCTTTCCGATTTGGGCGCAATGATTAGTATTGCTGATACACACGCAGAGATTCCTATGGGCGTTGATCTGCTTGTGTATTCAGAGGCAGTGCCTGAAAATGATGCGCTTAGGAAGCAGGCAGTTGCGCGCGACATTACCCAAATAAAAGCTGCGGGGTTTTGGGGCAAGTTTAGCGCCAATAAAAAAGTCATTGCAATTTCTGGAACCAACGGAAAATCAACTACTACCGCAATGATTGGCTTGATTCTTGAAAACGCGGGGTACGATCCAACAGTGGTGGTCGGCACGCGCGTTTTGGCGTGGGATTCCAATATCCGTATTGGAAAATCCGACTGGTTGGTGATAGAAGCAGATGAATATGCCGCAAAGATGCTTGCATACAAGCCACAGGTAGCTGTTATTACTAATATCAGCGCAGACCATTTGGATTATTACAAGGATCTTGATGATATTATTCAGCATTTTCAAAAATGGCTGAATGCTATGCCCCAGCATGGCACCGTTGTTTTAAACAAGGATGATGTGGCAAGCAAAAAACTTGTTGCGCCCAAACAAACTATTCGTTTGTTTGCACTTAAAGGAAGCTCAGATGTGCGCGCAGCAGGAATGACAGAGACCTCTAACCAAAGCGGATGGGTTGGAAATTTGAATTTTAATATCGTTGATACCGACAAAGACTGGGGATACGTTAAAATGAATGTTCCTGGAATGCACGCTATCGCAAACGCAGTTGCGGCCGCAGTTGCGGCGGATTCAGTTGGCGTTCCGCATAAAAAAATTATTAAGGCATTATCTAATTTTAGTGGAACATGGCGCAGGTTCGAAATGGTGGGGGAATACCATGGAGCGTTAGTTGTTTCGGATTATGCTCACCATCCCGATGGCATTCGCGCTACACTTGCTGCGGCGCGCGGCTGGTATCCATTCCATCGGATTATCGTTCTGTTTCAGCCGCATCATCATAATCGCACCAAAAATTTGTTCAATGAGTTTGCCGCGTCGTTTGGCCGCGCGGACGAGGTTATTATTAGTGAGATTTACGATGTGTCTGGACGCGAGGATGTTGGTGATCAAGATGTGTCCTCGAAAGATTTGGTTGCGGCTATTAAAAAATTCGGAGTCGCACCTGTTTCCTATGCGTCTGATGTAGCCCAAGCCGAAGCAATGCTCAAAGAAAAAATAAAACCCGAAGACGTGGTTATTATTATGGGAGCAGGGGATGTTGATAGGGTTGCGAGAAATTTAATCAAATAACATGGCACAAAAACAGTTTGCTGGAGCAAAAAAACACGCAACATCGCTTTTGTGGAATGTGGAGCAGTATTTTATTCGTTCCATAACTCCGCACGCGCCGCAATTTTTAGGCACGCGCCGCTTAACTATGTGTACGCTTCTTTGGAGTGCTTTAGTTTTGTATTTCAGCTGGCGCGCGCAGGAAAACATTCTTTGGTTGTGGGGTGCATCTGGAATGCTTTTGGCTCAGTACCTAACAGACATACTCGATGGCGCGGTCGGCCGACATCGCAACGAAGGCTTTGTGCGATGGGGATTTTATATGGACCATGTTTTAGATTTTGTGCTCGCTATTTCGGTGTTTATCGGCTATAGCTTTTTAGTTGGTTCGTCATATGTGGTTGTGCTTTTTATTTTTTTTGCGATATTTGCCATAATTCCCGCAAGCATGTTTCTTTCGTTTTCCGGTTATAATGCATTTAAAATCGGCTCCTTAGGATTTGGCCCAACAGAGTACCGATTGATTATTATATTTTTAAACGCTGCAATCATTTATTTTGGAGTTTCTGCATTTGAGACTGTGTTGCCATATCTGATTGTGTTGCTTGCTTTGTATGTATGCATTCTTGTATACCAAACACAAAAAGATATGTCTAATATGGATATAGTAGCTAAACGCTAACTAACCTACGTATTAAAGCATAGCAATAACTAGCAAAGGCCTTCTGCTAAATGGTGGTTTCTCAATGATTTTTGGGTTATACCCATCCTTTGGCCGCAAGCCCTGTTTTCTAGTCAATAGCTTGTAATCACTTCCAGTGGTGTTTTCATGTTAAGCCCCATGTGCGGTCTCTCAGTATTGTAGTAATGAATAAAGTC
>MOEI01000012.1 GCA_001889965.1 bacterium CG10_46_32 | reverse complement strand
CTCATGGTGGAAGAAGTTGGCGAACTTGCCAAGGCGCTTCGCAAGTATCTCGGTCTTAAGTCCGATGAGGATCGCAAGGATCGCTACCCTGCGCTGGAAGGCGAACTCGCGGATGTTTTCATCTACCTTCTCGATCTCGCTAATCTGCTTAACATTTCGCTTTTCCATGCTCTTCACGAAAAGGAGCGGGAAAACGAGAAGCGATCGTGGAAGTAGTACAGTTCAAGGGGCGTTAAACTTCGGTTTAGCGCCCCATTTTTTTGATTTTGAAAGAACGAAAATTTGCCGCCAAAGCCAGCTAATTTTTCAATAATCTCAAATTGAAAAATTAGCTGAATTGAGTTATACTTAACTCAAAGAAAAACTTGAAATTGTTAATGTTCTCGGCTTCAGAATTCATTTTGCCCGCCCGCCCATTCCGAGCCGCGCAAAGCGCGGCGAGGACAGAATTCCGTTCGAGCTATTTCAAGAATACACCGCCAGCATAGACACTAATAATCAACCCAATTACCATGGATTACGAGAAAGAATCGCTCAAACGGCATTTAAAATTTAGAGGCAAGATTGAGATTGCGAGCAAGTTCCCAACAGTAGCGACAAAAGAGGATTTAAGCATTGCCTATACACCAGGCGTTGCCGCGGTTTCTTCGTTTTTGGCTAAGAATCCCTTAAAATCTTATGACTATTCAATTAAAGGCAATGCTATTGCCGTAGTTTCAGATGGTTCAGCTGTGCTTGGGTTGGGAAACATTGGGCCGTACGGCGCTCTGCCGGTGATGGAGGGGAAAGCATTGCTGTTTAAAGAATTTGGCAATGTGGATGCATACCCAATTGTGCTGGCAACACAAGACACAGAAGAAATTATCAGCATTGTAAAAGCCATTGCGCCTGGTTTTGGCGGAATAAATTTAGAAGATATTTCGTCTCCTCGATGTTTTGAAATAGAAGAGAGGCTTATACAAGAATTAGATATTCCCGTGTTTCATGATGATCAGCACGGAACAGCCATTGTGGCGCTTGGAGCATTGATTAATAGTTTAAAGCTGGTTAAAAAACAGCCCAGCAACATTACAGTAGTTATCAGCGGCGCTGGTGCGGCAGGCATTGCAATTACCAAACTTTTTGTAACATATGGAATTAAAAATATTATACTACTTGATTCGCATGGAATCATTTGTAAGTCGCGCACCGATTTAAATCAAGTCAAAAAAAGAATACTAGGCATCACCAATCCAAAAAATATTAAAGGTGATTTAGAAAAAGCTTTGCAAGGCGCTGATGTTTTTATCGGAGTGAGCGCTCCAAAAATAGTAAAGCCCAAATATATATCAGCAATGTCCGACAAGCCGATTATTTTTGCCATGGCTAACCCAGTGCCGGAAATTATGCCAGATGCGGCAAAAAAGGCCGGGGCATGTATTGTTGGCACGGGCCGAAGCGATTTTCCAAACCAAATAAACAATGTTTTAGTTTTTCCGGGATTGTTCCGCGGGGTGCTGGATGCTAGGATTAAGATCATCACCGACGAAATGAACATTGCGGCAGCAGAAACGCTTGCCCGGTGTGTCAAAAAAAACAAATTAACGCCGGATGCCATACTTCCGAGTGTTTTAGACAAAAACGTCGCCAAGGCTATTGCTAAAAAAATACTTGCATTCGCGTAACGATACACACGGCACTATGAAATCCAAGCGCCACATTAAATTATCTGATTTAACCACCATAGGGCTCGGCGGAGAAGCTTCTGAGTTTGTTTCGGTTGGATCTGTGCTTGAACTTACCGAAGCGCTTACCTATGCGAACAAGAAAAAACTGAGCGTGTGGGTGCTTTCTGGGGGAAGCAATACCGTGTTTAAAGATAGTGGGTTTGATGGCTTGGTAATTAAAATTGATTTAAAAGGCATAACATTTAAATCCAAAAGCGGGCACGTATTTATTACTGCTTTTGCTGGTGAGAATTGGGATGATTTAGTAAAAAAAGCAATCAATAAAAATCTTTCCGGCATTGAGTCGCTTTCTGGAATTCCAGGCTCAGTTGGCGCCACTCCTGTTCAAAACGTGGGTGCATACGGGCAGGAAGTTTCCGATGTTATTACTGAAGTAAAGGCATTAGACCGCACGACTTTTAAAGAGGTGGTGTTTGCTAATGATGAATGCAAATTTGAGTATCGCTCAAGCAGGTTTAAAGGCCGGGACAATGGAAAGTATATTATTACAGAAGTAACATATCGGTTGTTCGAAGATGCTGCTCCCGCAGTAACTTATTTACAGCTGAAGGAAAAATTGAATGAGCTGTTTGGTACCGAGAAAGCAAGCCTCAAAGAGATTCGGAAAGCAGTGCTTGCATTACGAAAATCAAAATCCATGGTTTTGGACAAGCGGGATCCGAACTCGCGCTCGTGTGGATCTTTTTTTATGAACCCAGTGCTTTCTCAAAAAGAATTTTCCGAGCTTGAAGCGCGTTGGAAGAGCCAGCGCAAGCAAGTTGAGGATATACCGTTTTTTGAAACTAATGATCATTGCATTAAAATTCCTGCTGCTTGGCTTATTGAGCATGCGGGTTTCCAAAAAGGCCACCAGCACCATGGAGTGGGGATTTCGCAAAACCACAGCTTGGCACTCGTTAATAAAAATGGAACCGTGGAGGAGCTTTTAGAGCTTGCGGGGACCATTCGCAGGGCAGTTAAATTTAAATTCAAGATCCAGTTGGAGATCGAGCCTATATTGGCGGACTAGCAAGAACGCAGTACAATACTATACTAGGATCACGAACCATGCGACCGCATTTAATAATAGTATCTATCAATTGAAACATATGACTAGTATCTATACATATGGGGGACTAGTTGCGGCAGTTGCCATTGTCGCGGTTGTTGGGGTGTACGCATCCCGACAGAACACCGCATCCAAGCTTGCGTTCGCTCCGCATATTACCGCGGTTCAGTCTGGCGCGTTTGGTTCATTGGTTTCGCAGGATGGAAAAGATGTAGCCCTACAAGGCGCTGCGCAATCTGATCAAGCCGCAGCCAGCCGCATGGTGGCGGGGTATGGCGGCGGCGGCGGAGGAGCAGAATTCTATCCAGGCCCTCAGGATTATAAATATACCTATGTTGGCGATGCCTTGAACCTTTCTGATGCAGAGGTGGGCGTGCTTCGTCGCATTACTGGCACATCTGCCGCAAGCGCGGTATCTGAATATTTAGGAACGCTTGATTTTGGAGTATTCAGCGTGGGATCATTTGGATCCACAGAAGTTCAGAATATGAGCTTTTCAGAGGATAAAGATTTCGGGTATGTCGTAAACATCGGATTCCTTGATGGCAGTATTTCCATTAATGAAAACTGGCAGCGTTGGCCGCACCCGGGCGAAGAGTGTCGCGACCAGGCTTGCTCCGACAAGTATAAGCTTTCCGAGTCTGATATTCCGCAGGATGGAAAATTGATACGTATCGCACATTCATTTTTGAGCGACCATGGCATAGGAACAGATGTGTACGGAGAGCCATTTGTGGATAAAACCTGGCGCGTGTACTACGACCAAGGCGAAGCAACAGAGCTGTACATCCCAGATATGCTACAAGTTAAATATCCACTCATGGTGAATGGTGAGGCTGTGTATGAGCAAGGCGGAGATGTCGCGGGGTTGATTGTAAATGTGAACATTCGCTTCAGTCGTGTGGTAGGTTTATCGGGGCTTTTTAGTCAGCAGTATGAGAGTTCGGCATATACTGCGGAAACCGATGCTGATTATATCATCAAAATTGCGGAATCCGGCGGTTTGTATGGGTATTTGGTACCGGCCCGCAATGCCTTAGAAATTAAACTAGGTACGCCGGAGCGCATCCTTATGCGTCAATGGAATTACCAGAGCGGTGTGAGCCAGGAATTGCTTGTACCTGCGCTTTCGTTCCCAGTAGTTTCCGCGCCAAAAGAAGTTCCCTACTACCAAAAGCGGCCAATTATCATTCCGCTCGCTCAGGAACTCTTAGTGCGGGATAATAGCGGTGGTCCGATTTTACTCGATCAGCCTGTGGCCGAAGAAACACTTCCCGCAGAATCGGTTGAACCGGCCACAGATGCAAACACCGAAGAATCGTTAGTAGAATAATCTAAATCTAACTAATCTAATACGAGCGGTTATCCTAATGCAGGAACACCGCTTGTATTTTTTCTTGAGTTGTTTCGGGGCTGAATCGCTCTTCGGCGAAGCGGCTGGATTCGCGTCCCAGTTCATCCATCCATTCAGGTTTGCGGCTGAGGTTGATAATAGTTTGCGAAAGTATGTCGCTATTAATGTCTTTTAAGAGAATGCCGTTTTTGTTGTGCTGAATAAATTCGCGATGGTTGAGCATGTCATTCGCGACTATTGGTAAGCCATGGCTAAGAGCGGCTGCCAGAGAAAGCGGAAGCGCGGAAGGGCGCTGACGGATAACCAAAAACAAGTGGCACGGCGCCATCCATCCTTGGCCTTTTGATGGGGCGACCTGCACTCTGTTTGAAATTCCAAGTTCTTGACTAAGCCATTCAATTTGGTTTTTTTCTGTTACGTTTCCACTAATAATCAATTTGATAGTTCCTAGAATATCTTGCGCATTTTTTACGCTTCGAAGGATTATGCCTAAGCCGTGCTCAATACCAATTTCTCCATCACACCCAATAATAAATGCAGAATTCGGCGAGCGTATACCTAGTTTTGATTTGCAGGAAGGATATATGAGGACGAGTTTTTTTCCTGGCACCCCAGCTTTTAAATAGAGAGCTTCTGTTGCTTGGTTCGGGGCAAGTATGGTTTCTGCAAAACGACTCATGATTCTCATGAGAGTTTTGGTTTGATTATTATATTCATTATGGCTGGCAAGCCAGAGTACTCGGAACCGCGCAAGCCAAAAAAAGAATGTGGCAAAAATTTGCATTTGCGCGCCAACAATCAGTATGGTTTTAGCATTGGTTTCTCGCGGCATGTGCGCAAGCAGCGCCTGTGCCCAAGGATCCTTAGTGGTTCCGATTGAGTGGAGTTTCATGTAAAAAAAATGAAAATTGTGATCGCATCATATATATTAAGAGTGTGTAGAGTGATCCGCCAATGAGTACGAGAACTAATACATTTAGACTAAGCAGAATATACAATACAAAACCCATGAGTGCGCTTGCTATAAGCGCGGCCCAGAACCCTTTTGTAGAAAGCGTAAGTGATGAAGCGCGCCATACGACAATCCCGGCTGCAATGGCGATTAAAAATTCTGAAAGCACGGTAACACCTGCGGCTGCGTAGTAGGTGTAGGTTGGGATGTATGCGACATAGAGCACCACCGCAAGCATTGCGGTTGCGGCATAGTATTGTATCATGCTTTTCTGTTTTCCAATGGCGACCACCGCATGGCTAAACAAGCTTCCTAGAAAAATAATTCCCGTCGCAATAATTAATATGCGAAGTACGTTTTCCGCAGGTTCGTAGCCGTTGCCTGCAATAAGCACCATAATGGGCCGCGCAAGAACAAGGGTTCCAACCACCAACGGCATAGTTACAACAGCAAGCGCGTCCCATGTTTTTTGCATAATATCATTAAACTGCTTAGTATCGCCCTTGCTATGCGCCCGTGAAAGATGAGGCAATACTAATCCCATAAACAGAATCGGCAGAGTAATGAGTACCTCAAGAATTTTGTATGCGGCTCCATAGATGCCTACATCCTGGTAGGGCCGCGTCAACGAGAGAATTACCGCATCACCCTTAAAATAGATGGTCGTAAAAATTACCGACAAGGCAATGGGCCATGTTTTGCGTGCGATCCGTTTCCCTATTGTGTAATCAATTATCAGCCGCAGATGGATTGCGGCCGAAGTAAACCGTAACAGCACCCAAAACTGCACTAATGAACTTGCTACAATCGTGAGCATAATTTGCGTGAATGTGAATCCATAGAAAATGGCTATGCCGGTTGTTGCGAGCAGTATGGCTCGTCCTGCAAGTTCTGCGGCAGCTACTTTGCCGGCTTCAAGCGCCATTTGGAAGTAGCTTGCCAGTACCTGAAACAAAGATGATGTAAAAAACAAGACTGATGTGATAAGTATCGCATTTTTAACAGCTGGTTCGTACGGGAACGCAAGTAGAATCACCGGCAATAGAAGTATAAGCACTATGTTTACCAAAAGACGTAGTGTGAATACTGTGGAGAGTGTGCGAGGAACATCAGTGGCGGGCAAAGAGATGTCCTGCGTTGTCGTCAAATTCAGTCCAAAATCAACAATAGTTCCGTAGAGCAGGATAAATGCCAGAACTGTGGTATATCTTCCGTAATCCTCAACCGAGAGGTATCGGAGCAGAAGAGCGACCGTTAATACCCCGATTCCTGTTGAAAGTATTTTGCCGAGAGCCAGGTAAAGCGTGTTTTTGGCGATGCGATGTGCGGTTGACATATGTTACAGTGTAGCTGTTTGTTGTTTTTGTAGCACTATTGACAAATTACGTAGTTATGATATAATATAGTATTAGCTCTTTTTACCCCTATTTTACTCGCAAAAACGTGTTGCCATAGCCAAAAACAACTCAAATTTGGGTAGTTTCTGGCTATGGCTGCATAAGGCAGTCCGCTAGCGTCCAAACTGGCACATGTGCCAAACAACGGAGAGAAGACATGTCTTCTTATTCAGAAGGTCAGACCCACCAGTTGATGGAGAGGTTGGAGTCCGAGCTCCTCACGCCTCACGACGTGACGCTTCTCGGCCAGTTCAATAACTGGCCCGGGATTCTGGACCTGATTCACGGCCGCGCCGAAATCGTACCCAAGAGGCACGTCATTGACTGCGACGCCGATCCGTTCCTGTCCGAGAGCTGGAGCGTGGAACAGCACGTCAAGGGCGGCCAGTTGGAGTGGGACCCCGCCAAGGTCGCGCTTTACCTCACAGAGGAGCAAAATTGCGGCTCCATCAAGGGCGACAAACTCCGCGAGGAGCTCAAGTCCCGGCACGTACTCAACGCGAACGTGCTGGACTACCTGCTCGCCAATCCGCACCTCATTCCCGAGGCGTGGAAGGGCAAGTATGTGTTCTTCTGGGGCACTATCTATCGCGGCCCGGGCGGCGACCTCTATGTCCGTTGCCTCGACTGGGGCGGCGACGGGTGGCGCTGGGGCTGCTACTGGCTCGACGACGGCTGGCGTGCCAGCAACCCCGCTCTCGTCCTCGCAAGTTGAGTACTTCGAGCTTAGGTTCTTAGATCTTTTGGATCTTTGGCCTTAGCCCTTAGAACTCGCGCGACAAGGCCCGCATCATTCGTTCATAGCGAATGGTGCGGGCCTCTTATTTTTGTTACAATAGAAACGGTATTAGGCGAATATGTGGTTGGCTACGGCTGGCCGCTGCCGAATCCAGTATCCATGCGTCCGGAGTATTCCCGATCAAGAGTTTGGAATAGCGCGGCGCATGCAGAAACTTCAAAAAATGAAGATACTTGGCATGGCGCGCTAGGGCATTGCGATGCCAAATACGATACAGCCCCAAGAGTATTCGCGGGGCAGTGGCACAGGAGGCGCGTTATGCAAATCGCGACCCGGACGACAACCTCTATGTCCGTTACCTCAACTGGAACGGCAACAGGTGGAACTGGAACTACAACTGGCTCGACAACGGCTGGAATGCCAGCAACCCCGCTCTCGTCCTCGCAACTCTCTTCATTTCTCCCCCGCTTTTGCGGGGGAGTTTTGTTTTACAAGCTGGCCGTTCCAGCCGCCGAGCATGCGGCCTATTTCATCCAGCGGCTCGGAAAGCGCGGCATACTTTTTGTTGTCCAAAGATTTTGTTTCCCAGAGGATCATTAAAAATATTTTTAGCGTATCCAGTTTTTGGATTGCCCTGCGGACGTACGGGATTTTTTCGGCGCGCACCAAAAAACAAGCAGTCGCGATCGCCTCAACGATCTCCACAAACAAGGTGTCAATTTTTTTGCCGAGCGAGTGCCTGTGATTCTTTGGAATCGTTTGGTAAAAGCCGTACCACAAGAGATACGCGCTTTTCACCTTTTGCAATACTGGCAAAATTGTCGGGGGGGGGGGTAGAATACGGCATAGTATGGGCAAGGTTATTTTTAATGGCAGTTACCAGTATATCATCTCTGTAGATAATCTGCTTCTCGCGTGGCAGGAGTTTATCCGCGGCAAGCGCAACCGCCGGGATGTGCAGGAATTTGAACGCGATTTAATGACCAATGTCTTTGCGCTCCACCGTGATTTGGCAAACAAAACCTATCAGCACGCGCCTTATTACGCTTTTAACATCTCAGACCCAAAACCGAGAAACATTCACAAAGCCAGCGTGCGGGATCGGCTGCTGCACCATGCGTTATACCGGGTATTATATCCGTTTTTTGACAAGACATTTATTGCGGACTCGTACTCGTGCCGGTTAGGCAAAGGAACGCACAGAGCCATGAACCGGTTTCGGGCGTTTGCCCGCAAGGCGTCTCGCAATCATACCCGGACAGTGTGGGTACTTAAGTGCGACATTAGAAAGTTTTTTGCTTCAATTGACCAAAACATTCTCATCGAGATTATTAAAGGTTACCTGCCGGACCGCGATATTAGGTGGCTCATTTCACAAATTGTCTCCAGTTTCCACTCAACCAAAAAAGGCGCGGGACTGCCTCTTGGCAATCTCACCTCGCAGCTATTGGTTAATGTGTATATGAACAAGTTTGACCGATTTGTGAAGCACAAGCTCAAGGCCAAATACTACATTCGTTATGCTGATGATTTTGTGATGTTATCTCATGACAAAGAACGGCTTCGTAATCAGCTTCTAAGAATATCGGAATTTTTAGAGCATGAACTCAACCTTGCGCTGCATCCGGACAAAGTTTTTATCAAAACCCTTTCTTCCGGAGTGGATTTTTTGGGCTGGGTGCATTTTCCGGATCATTGCGTGTTACGGACCGCATCAAAACGCAGAATGCTTATGAGGCTTGGTTCTCAAGAGGCGCGGGACGCATCAGTCCAATCGTATGTTGGTTTATTGCAACACGGGAATGCATTCGGATTAACACAGGCAGTGAATACTATGAGCCGCCGCACGAATACATTTGGTTGCCTTGCGGTTTAATTTTTGCTATACTGGTGGTATTATGGATACTGTTACCATCCCCAAAAATCAGTACGAAATATTAAAACAACAGGCAACGCTCTACGAGAAGATTTTTAAGCGTTCAGAAGCGACGGATGCAGGCATTGAGATATATACACCTGAACGGATTCGGGAATTTGAGCAGGCGGATGAGCTTGATTTGGAGACCAGAGAACGAATAGAGAATCTTTTGCGTACTCTAGAAGCTGCGCCATGAACGTGTTTGTGGACGCAAACGTATTTTTTGCAGCAGCCAGGTCCCCGCACGGGGGATCTGGTTTTGTGTTGCGCATGGCGAGAGCCGGTTCGATAACTGTTATCACAACCGAACACGTGCTCCGGGAAGCGGAGCGAAACATCAGGCAATCGTTTAGAGAGCGGGAACTTTTTGCGCACTATCAAAACATCCTGCAAGGTAATTACATCATCCAACATCCTTTTGAGTTTGTGTCGTCGGAGGCGAGTATTGCGGCCCGCTATGTGCCGGGTAAAGACGTGCCGATTCTTGTCGGAGCCGTGCTCGCGCGCGCGGATGTCCTGCTCACACTGGATCGGCGGCACTTTTCAAGGAATGAGGCATTGCTCAAACTGCAGCTACCCATTGAGATTATGGAGCCATCGGATTTTTTGAAGAAATATTTTTAACACAAATACCGAAATTCTTGACTTTTGTCTAAAGGTATGCTATACTACCTTTAGGTACGTTTCCTGCCAGGCACTTCGCATCCCGTGAAGTGTCTTTTTATATGCTTAGGATTCTAGAGCCTAAGCATAGGCAGTAAACACCAATCATCTGCGCCCTATGAGGCAAAAAATCAAAAAAATATAAGATGATTATAATGCCCCGAGCACAGTAGCCGGGGACAGAATTGTGTTCTTTAAAAAAACAAAAAAAGCAAAACTACCTCTGGATAAAAATGAGGCAGTTTTACCTTCATCAACTCATTAGAAATTATGATATGCTATCACGGAATAATACATCATAAAGAAGAGTACTTACATATACGCTCCCCAGCAATGGGGGAGCGTATATTTTTTTGCAATATTACACAAACGGCAAGTTTGTTGGCGCTTGACTTTGATGAGCTGCTCGGGCTTCTTGTGCCTCCTGCGCGGTTGCGCGCTGCATGGCTGCTTGTTCTGCGGGCTGCGCTGGCTGGTCGTCAAGCGAAGTGTCTAGTGTGTGCGGCCCGCCTTCCACTGGCAAGCTTACTGGCGCTGACCCGCGTTTGGAGGTAGTTCTAGAAACCAGCGGAGCTTTTACGGTTTCTGTTGGGAAGTGGTAGAGTGTGGCAAGTTCTTCTGTGTTTAACACGATTCCATTGGAGCCTGCGCTGCGGCCGCGATCCTGAAATGCTCGGAGAAGTTTATTTTGTCTGGCTGCGATACGTTGTTCCACCATCAAATAATCAAGACCCCATGTTTTTGTGTATTTGTGCGTTTTAAGCGAGTTCGTATTTAAGGAGCTGAATTGTTTCAGGGCTCCGACAATTGGCGCTAATCCGCGCGCCTTGGAAGCTACTGCTTTTTTCGCAATATACAGGTATCTGAATTTAGTCCAAAAACCGTGTTTATCAGCTTTCATTTGAATGCCTTCAATTCGTCCTTGTTCTGCTGGAGTTAGATGCAGCATAAGGCTCAGCATTTCGTCATCTTTTTTTGATTCTTCGGTTTGGTTATAGAAAGGAAAAACCGCAATGCCAATAGCATCAATCATATTAATAAGCGTGCTTACTGCCCTATCAACAATGTTTTCTGATGACTCTATTTTTTTGCCGGCAATTTTCATGGCCTCTTTGTTTGATTTGCTTTGCCAGTCGTCGTCATATTCAGGTGTAATAACCCATTGGAACCAGAGTTGTTCGCCAGGGCCGATTTTGTTCATGCTTTCAAGCAGGCTTGCCATAGGATCTTTAAATTCTTGCGAGAGAGAGTGCTCAAAAGCAATATGCAACCGAATTGGGTATGCGTTTGAACGCGCAAGCACAAATTCACAACCAAACAAATCGTACTCTTTGTTGGGGAATACAAGATCTTTAAATTCTCCATTTTGGCCGTACACATAGTCTTCCACTTGCGTGATTTCCGCATCTGGATATTGGGAGTAAAATGCGCTTTCCACCATGTCTCGGTACTCCTCCTGCGTATGCACCAAGAATTGAACATAGCCTTCGATAGAAACTAGTTCAACGCTAAAGTAATCTACATTTTTTCCAACCCACCAATTTTCGTATATATTGTTCCGTCCGGGAAGCGCGCCATGTAGCTGCGTAAAGATGCTTTCAACGGCTTTCGGGGATTGTTCGTTTAAACGCGGCACGTCGATAGCAAGCAGGATAAATCTCCTTTTTGCATTATGATAGAGGCTTTGCCGCCAATCTTTCCACGCGATTTCGGCATTTTTGTATATGATGAAAGCAATCGGAATCCAGAATCCATTCACCAGCAAAATTAATATAGCATAAAAAGGATCATTCGCAGCTAATAGCTGACGATAGACATCTAATACAAAGAATAGTATTGGATTAAAAATAGCCATGGTATAACTATTATACCATAAACTACACTGTTTGGTGAATTATGCGGCAGCTACTCGTGTCCAGTAACTATGCCAACAAGATACAGAAGCGTTATGCCCATGCCAACCCACAAAAGTTGTGCCCATACGCGTTTCGGATTATTTTCATGGTTCAGTTCAGGCACTAAATCTGCCATTGCAAGGTAGATAAAGTTTCCGGTTGCAATTGCAAGAAGTATTGGAATCAGATTTCCTAAGGATTGAGCAAATACAAACACCACAATCGCACCAATAACGCTCGTGAGTCCAAAGAGCACATTGTAGAGTATGGCTTTGAATCGCGAGAGGCCAGCATAGACCAAGATAGAGAAATCAGAAACTTCCTGTGGAATTTCGTGCAATGCTACTGCTAGTGTAGTGCCAATGCCGAGCCTAACATCAACCAAGAATGCGCCCGCGATAATAGTGCCATCAATAAAATTATGAATCCCGTCGCCGATAAGATTGTTGATGATAAGGTTGTTTTTTTTATATGTATGCTCTTTTCCTTCGCATCTACAGTGATGATAGTGAATTGCTTTTTCAATAACAAAGAATGCAAGAATGGAAGCGAGAATGACGAGTGAAGCTGTGTTCGGGTTTTCGAATGACTTGATAGTTTCCGGAAGCAGATCAAAAAATACTGCCCCAAGCAACGTGCCAACCGCAAGCCCGATAAGCCGGCGCAGCCATTTGTGCGTATGTATTTCTTTTGAAAACGTAAGAATCCCAATAAAAGATATAAGGCTTACGCTGAGTGTTGCGATGATTGCGTAGGCGAACATAATAATTTTACTATAGCACAGATGTTTTGTTTTTTGGAAATTATTTTTTTGTGCGTGAGGTGATAGTATGGTACGATATCACGTAATCAGCTGGTATATATATGCATCAAGAAATTCATATCGAAGTAAAAGGGCGTGTCCAGGGAGTTAATTTTCGGAATCAATGCGCTCTTTTTGCGCGCAAACACGGCCTTATGGGGGAAGTCCAAAATACTGCACAGGGCACGGTGTTTGTTGTGGCTCAAGGTACGCGTGCACATTTGGAAGCCTTGCTTTCTTGGTGTCAAAAAGGATATTTTCCCGCAAAAGTAGAAGCCTTAAGCTATGCATGGCACGTGCCTAAGGCAGTCTATGCGGATTTTTCCATCAAGCGGACGAAATCGTTTGTGACTGATGAGTTCAGTAGTTTAGTGCAGTTAGGGAAAACATTGTTGCGAGGGACTGACAAAGCGCAGGTTCCGCATCACGTGGTGATTATTCCGGATGGCAATCGTAGGTGGGCGCGCGCCAAGGGGTGGCAACCATGGGTTGGGCACCGCGCCGCGCTGCAAAACAAGCGTATGCGTGAAATTTTTAAAGAGTGTCGCCGATCAGGAATACAGTACCTTAGTTTATGGGGTTTTTCTACAGAAAATTGGAACCGAGATAAAAAGGAAATTGAGTACTTGTTTGGTATCTTTAAAGAATTTGTGGGAACGCTTTCAAAAAATCTCCACGAAGATAAAATCAGGTTCCGGCTTTTTGGCAGGCGCGACCGTTTTCCAAAAGATATTATTGCGATTTGCGAGCAACTTGAAGTTGACGCAGAAAAGTATACCAACCTCAATTTTCAACTCTGCCTTGATTCCGGGGGCAGGGATGATTTGGTTCGTGCGTTTAATCGCATGGCAGAAGATGGCATCACAAAGGTGGACGAACAGGTTATTTCAACATACCTGGACAGCAATGGGATTCCTGATCCAGATTTGATCATTCGCACATCCGGCGAACAGCGTACCAGTGGTATTATGGCGTATCAGTCCGTGTATGCGGAGCTCTATTTTACGAGTGTGCATTTTCCGGATTTTGGCGGCGAGCAGTTTCGGCTCGCGATTTTGGATTACGCGTCCCGCGTACGCCGGTTCGGCGGCACGGCGCAGGAGGATGTTGCGGGAATTGCCGCGGGCGAGCTGATTGATCCGGGTTTGGAAAAGGTGTAGTTGTTTATTGTATTTTTTTACATTAAAAACACCCCGCCGAATCGGCGGGGTGTTTTTGGAGCGGGTAGGGGGAATCGAACCCCCATTTTCAGGTTGGAAACCTGACATAATAACCATTATACGATACCCGCACTCGTCGTAGTCGTGCTTCAGGCTACGCGTCATCCGAGATTACTCGGAGGCCGCTTCGCCTTTCGCTCGCCTACTCCTCTTCAACTCACTCCTTAACCTCGGAGTACCTCGGCCCAAGTAGTGAGTTGCGAAGAGAAAATCTGTAATACAATACAGGACTATTCTAGTATCATCTTGCCATCTAGTCAATTCCCAAAGTAGTAGCTTCGCATAAAAAGAGTTTGATAGTAGTAGTCGCTGAATTGGTCTGGATCATAATTAATTGCCTGTATCAGGAAGTGCTGGCCCGAGCTCAAGCTTCCTTTTGCGTAAGATTGCATGGCAAGGTCATAGTAGTACTTGGCAAGCAATGATCGGTGGTAGAGGTTGTCGTTTGCGCTCGGCACATAGAGGTTGTCTGCAATGTAGTTTTGGGGCGCGGTTGCGGGCAATCCGTGCTCTGGCCGCGGAAATGTGGCACTCGCCGCTTCTGGCGCGTACTGTTCGTCGAGATACTGCTTGAGCGGCAGTGTGTATTTTTGTTTCCGATCTTCACCAAGTTGGAAATCATCCGGTGGCGGGAATACCGGCGTCAGCGAGTAGAGGTTCACATCCGGCCGGATTCCGGCAACGTAGCGCTGGTAGGCGAGCCCGAACACCAGCGTGTCATTTATAATATGGTCGTGGTGCACAAAAAGCGTGGCATCAGTGGGCAGTGATTCCATCAACCCTTTGGTATAGTTTTCCATGAGCACATACCCAGACCGATCATTATTTAAAAATCGATTTCCGATGTCCGTTGCAGGCCAGATCAGAATCGCAAGCAACGATGTGTAGAAAATTACAAGCTTATAGCGGCTTTTGGACATTTTTTGGAGGAGGTACCCAATTGGCAGGAGGCTCACTAGTAGGAACGGCACATAGAGTGTCTGGTAAAATTGGCTTTCAAATTCACTATAGGGCCTTCCGTTGGTGAGCATAATTATTAATCCAATCGACAGAAGCCCGAGGCACGAAAGCATATGCCAGCGGCCGGGATGTTTCCAGTAGATGAGTGCGCCGATGCCAGCGAGAAACGCGACCACACCAAACCATCCAAAGCTTATGAGCATTTGGTGAAATACGTCAGCGAAGTAGGATATGGTTGCTGTGGATACATGGTAGCCATAAGCAATGTTATAGGTAAGGATTTTTTCCGCGCTTCCACCAAACCAGGAGAATGCAGGGCGCCCCGCGTTTCGGATTGGGATATAGAGGTAGGGCGCGAGGCCAGCGAGGAAGAATAGAAAAGCGTTGCCATAGAAGCGTGCGTTTTTCATTATTGGCTTTTCTGTCAGCAGCCATATTCCGACGAGCGGGGCAAGCGCAAGCGCTAGAAAATGATTTGTCAGACTCAAGCCATAGATAAAGAAAAATAGAGAGAGCCGCTTGTCGGTTTTGTGCGTGTAGTAGTACGCAGCAGCCCCTATGAGCAATACAAAAAAGAACGTATTTAAGGAGTATACTTCCGCGTAGGTTGCTTGTTGCCAAACCATAGGGCTCATTGCAAACAGGAACGCGAGTGAGAACGCTATGAGCCTATTTGAGAATAATCGCAACAGTACGAAATATAAAAGCACTACCGCAGCAATAGTCCACAGTGCGGAAACAAAGTTGATTCGGGAAACTTCAGTAGGTAAAAATGGAATCAGCGAAATGAGTTTTGTGGTTATCAAGTAGGTTGGGTATCCAGATGGGTGAGGTATTGATAGTGTGTGGCTTGCCGCGACAAATTCCGGGCTGTCTTCGAGGTAGATAGTCCTTGAAAATGTCGCGCCATAGAGTGCAATGGAGATTGCAATGAGTGCGATTGGAGGAAGCCATTTCATATGATACGAGTCTAGCATAATTGCTATGCATCTGGTATACTCCGAAAGGCTTTTATATGTTAAAATTATATATGAAGATACTGTTTTTAGGCGATATTGTCGGCAAGCCCGGACGAAAGGCAATTGCAACAATTTTGCCTGGTTGGAAAAAAGAAAATGATTTGGATTTGGTGATTGCAAATGGAGAGAACATGGCGCATGGCTCCGGGTTTACGGTGGCTGGCTTTGAAGAGGTGCAGCGCGCTGGGGTTGATTTTTTTACGAGCGGCAATCATTGGGCCAGGAAGGAGAATGGCATGATTCTATTTTCAGGCAAAAAGTATCCTATCATCCGGCCCGCGAACTGGGTAGGCAATGTGCCAGGCCAGGGGTTTCGGGTGATTGAAGTTGGATCTATAAAAGTTGCCATCATCAATCTTATGGGCCAATTATTTATGCACGAACAGATTGATTCTCCGTTTTATGTGTTTGATAGGATTTTGGATGAAATTGGTGATTCAGTAAAAATTAAAATTGTCGATTTTCATGGAGAAGCAACGAGCGAGAAATCTGGTTTTGGATGGTACGCGGATGGCCGTGTTTCCGCGGTGTTTGGAACACACACGCACGTGCCCACCGCAGATGCGAGGCTGTTATTAAAGGGAACCGCATTTATGACAGATGTGGGAATGTGCGGCATGCGCGATTCAGTTATCGGCGATGGCCGAGCAAGCCGCGTTCAGCAGTTTTTAAACCAGCTTCCAGTTTCTTCGGAGATTGAGGATCATGGCATTGCCCAAGTGAATGCGGTTATGGTTACTGTTGACCCAAAAACCGGTAATACCACCTCAGTTGAGCGTTTGTATGCCGAAGTAGAAGTGTAGGTTGGGCATATTGCCACAGCGTTGAAGTTGGTATACAATGGAGGCATACTGTATGTCTAATCCAAACAAAATCAACAAAGATCAACTACTCGAAAAAATCGCGTCCCGTGCCAATGTCTCGCGAAAAGAGGCAGAAGATGTAATGGATGCGTTTGTGCATGTGGTAATTGATTCCATGAAGGCTGGTAAAGAAGCTGTGCTTACTGGTTTTGGTTCGTTTGTGGCGCGGACACGCGAGTCGCGTATGGGTGTGAACCCTCAAAAGCCAACTGAACGTATTAAAATTCCAACGGTAACTGTCCCAAAGTTCAAAGCGGGAAAGACCCTTAAAGACGCACTCAAGGCAGCGCCTGATATCAGTGAGTCAGTAGTTCCCGACCATTCGCCGTTGCCGCCGACACCACGCGCCGCGTAATAGTTTAACATTAAAAACATCCATCAATAACTGATGGATGTTTTTAATGGTGCGCCGTGAGGGGATCGAACCCCCGACCGTCTCCTTAAGAGGGAGCTGCTCTACCAGCTGAGCTAACGGCGCGCGTCGTAGTCGGCATTGCGGGCTGTGCGTATCCCGTGAGTACACGGAATCCGCTTCGCCCTCCATCCGCCTACTCCTCTTAAGATTTTCTCTTAACCTCCGCGCCGAGTACGACGTGTCGGCCCAAGAGAAAATCTTCAACGAAAGAAAAAAGGGATGGTGCGCCCTGAGGGATTCGAACCCCCGACCTACTGGTCCGAAGCCAGTCGCTCTAATCCGCTGAGCTAAGGGCGCATAGTGCGCGTAGGATAGAGTAGCATAGCTCATCAAAAAATCAAGCTACATTCCCACGTATTTTCGTTTCAGCTCTTCTTGAGCGGTTTTTTCTTGGCGAACATGGGCTTCCTGAAGCGCAAATGAAATTTGGCTCGCGATAATGGCGAGCATCAGGCGATTCTGGTTTGAAAACTCTCCGCGAGTTTTGTCCGCGAGTACGAGCACGCCAATGTTTTCCCCTTCAATACGTATAGATCTGCCTAAAAGGTTTTGTTTTGCGTAAAATACTTTTTCTTGGGATTGGTATTGTATACGAGGAACTACAAGTTCGTCGTTTTCTGTGTGTAGTGTATGCACATAGGGGTCGCTGTCTACGGGAAGCGTGTAGGGTAGGTGTTTGGGGCTTATATTGCTTGAAGCGACGATTTCGAGTTGGCTTGGTTCGTGCCGTTTATATAAACCCAAAAAACCGGTAGCCGCGGGAATAGCACGCAAGGTTATAGTGAGGATTTCGTTTGCCAAGAGTTTGATATTATTAAGGTGGTTGGGGTCTGTAATAAGGTCGCTGATGGCGGAAATAATAGCGATGCGGGTTGTGTCTTCGGTGAGGCGTTCTGACAGTACCGATGCTATTTTTGTTACCAATGCGAGTGCGAGCTTTGGGTGTTTTTCAGTAAGTTTAAGAAAATTATTTCGGCTCAAAGCTAACAGTGTAGTGTCATCAATTTCCGATTGAGCTTTTGATTGATGTGTTTGTTTTTCTTTTAGGAGTCCGGCTTCTCCAAAAAAATATCCTTGGCTCAAATGGGCCAAGGTAACAGTGTCTCCGTCGAGTTTATGAGTAACAACAACTCCGCCATGCGCCACCACATACAAATTGTCGCTCGGCTCTTTTGGAGCGTAGATGGTTTTGCCTATGGCATAGCGCTGGGTCGACATGAGTGTGCGCACTATGTCCAGCTCTTCATTTTCTAAATCAGAAAATAAAGCAATTGATTGTAGGTCGTTTATTTCCATCAGATCGAAAGGGTGTGCGGATCCAGCATGTTGCTAATGGCGGTCTCTTTGGATATTGTTTCTTCTTCGTAAAGTTGTTTGATATTTTGGTCCATAGTAATCATGCCAAGTTCCGCGGACGTTTGGATTACCGTTTTGATTTGCGCAATTTTGTTCTCTCGGATGAGGTTTGCAATCGCTGAATTATTAATGAGGATTTCTCGCGCAGCAATGCGCCCACCGCCTTGCTTGAGTAGTAGTCGCTGGGAAATAACTCCGCGCAAGGACATGGAAAGCTGTACGCGAATTTGGTCCTGCTGGTAGGGTGGGAACACGTCAATAATACGGTCAACAGTCTGCGCGGCATTAATAGTATGCAAGGTCGCTAGCACAAGGTGCCCGGTTTCAGCCAAGGTCATGGTGGCTGCAATAGTTTCTAAGTCACGCATTTCGCCTACCATGATTACATCGGGATCCTGCCGCAGGGTGTGCTTAAGTCCCGAAGCAAAGGTGAGAACATCGCTACCCAGTTCACGTTGCTCGATGATAGAGTCAGTAGGGTCGAAGATAAACTCAATTGGATCTTCGAGTGTTATGATATTCGCGTTGCGTTCGGTATTAATGAGGTTAATCATAGCTGCCAAGGTGGTTGATTTTCCGCATCCAGTTGGCCCAGTCACCAGTATGAGTCCATCTTTGAGCCGCGCTAAGTTATAGGCTGTTTTAGGCATGGCAATTTCTTCCATAGTCGGAATATGGTGCGTGACTACGCGCGCCACAAGCCCGAGGTTCCCTTTTTCCCAGTGCATATTCACGCGGAATCGTGCGAGGCCATCAATTTCATACGACATGTCCAAATCGCGTTGTGTGATAAGTGTTTCTTTTTGCGCAGGGCTCACAATGGCAAATAAGAGCTCTTGTAGTTGCTCTTGTGTAAATTCTGTGTACCCTTCAATAGGTTTAAGCGATCCGTCAATGCGAATAATCGGCGGTCGTCCAGCCACTAAGTGCAAGTCAGATGCTTTTTGTTCTGCCGCAATTTTAAATAATACATCCAATCCATTTCCAGTTTGTTTGGTAATTTTTGTATTTGTTTGCATGATAGTACTATATCACTCATTGCTGGATAATTACAGGAGTGCCAACCTCCGCCCATTCAAAAAGCGTCTGCGCCGATCCAAACCCTAGGCGAACGCAACCATGCGAGACTGCAATACCTAAATGGTCTTCGCCTTCACGGTAGCCGTTTGGCCAGTAGGGGAGCTCGTGGATTCCATAGAGCCCGCCAATAAAACTCATCCAGTAGGGCATGTACAAGCCATAGGTTTTTGAGTATGCAAGTTTGGATTTGTTATTGATAGGATACTCTCCGAGAGGCGTCGCGTAGCCTGGTTTGCCGGTTGAGGTTTTGAATGTTGCAAGGCGGTATCCGTTTTCATAGTACGAGAGCGATTGATCCGAGGTGTCGATAATTATGGCCTTTCCGTCGCGTTCTATTGATTTCGTTATTTTTGGAATGTTCAGTGTTTTGTTTTGCTGATTTTTTTGAATGGTGAGTGATACCTGCTCTATGCTGGATTCGTTTTGGGTATCTGCAAAGGCGTAGGATTTTATTTCTTTACCGTGTGCCGAAAACGCGCTAAACGTTTTTGCGGAATTAGTAGTAGTGATTGCCGTGATAACAAGTGGCCCCGTAGCATCCATGCGCTGGACTGCTATTGCAACATCACCTCGGTACGATTGGTCGCCCACAAAAAATCCTAGTGAAATTTTTGGCTTTCCATATCCATCAAAAATACGCACATGCGGACCTCCGCCTCCAGCCGGGGCTGTAATAATTTCCGGAGTTCCATCTCCGTCTAAATCGCCAGCTGCCACGTTTACTCCGCCTGTAAATCCATCATCATACGCTTTCCATGAGTTGATGATGGAGCCGTCAAGGCGGATGAGGTATACCATTCCTACAAACCCCGGCGGACTGCCGAGTAGTAGTTCACTGGTGCCATCTCCGCCTAAATCAATAGGAATAATGGATTGGATGGTGTCGTAGGGGAGCAACAGTGTTGTGCCATTGTCTGTGGTGAACGCGTATGTTTGTTGCCCTGCCCGAGCCGGCGTTGGCAGTATCACACATGTCAAAATCCAAAGTCCATATATCAAATACATGCCACCTGCCGCACTATCAAAGCGGTTTTTTGATTTGTGATTTGTGATTTGATTTGTCATTTAAGCTTTGTCGTTTGGATTTTTCAGCGCTGTTCTCCTAGTGCCGCATCCAAGAGTATTCGCATATCATCCCATTGTGCGCCAGGAGACGTGCCTCCGAGCGTAATTGCAATAACTTCGCGCCCTGCGCTATTTCGTGCTTTCATGATTACGTTCCGACCAGCCTCTATTGTGTAGCCAGTTTTTGATCCCAGGACCACATAGGGTACATTCATTGCTTTATTGGTGTTTGTAAGCACATGCTGCTTGCCGTTCTTGAGGCTTTCTATGGTGAATGTTTTAGGGGTGGTTGCTTTGAGAAATTCCATATCTGCAAATACAGAGCGTGAGAGTTTGTAGAGATCTTGTGCGGTTGAAACATTTTCCGCCGCAAGCCCCGTTGGTTCCACGTAGGCAGTTGAATCCATGCCCAAGATTTTTGCCCTTTCATTCATAGCAGATACAAATGATTCGCGTGAAAGCCCGGTTGCGCGGGCCAATGCGCGCGCCGCATTATTCGCGCTCGGCAAAAGTGTTGCATAAAATAAATCATGCGTCGTAAATACATCGCCTGGCGTTACATAGATTTTTGCGGGAATGGTGTCGTCGGTGCCAATCATAGTAATGCGCTTGCTCCATCCGGGGCTGTGTTCCAAAAATTCGGCCGCAGTCATAAGTTTAGTGAGGCTTGCTATGGGTCGCACCACTGCGCTATTTCGTTCAAGGAGGATTTCTCCGGTTTTGGCATCCACAACGAGGATGCTTGGGGCATTAAGCTTTTCTTTGAGGAGATCGCTTCTCTCTATATGGTCCGCGAATACGGCAATAAATCCGCTGGCCCAGTTTGTGCGCGCGGTTATTTTTTGTTGCGCCTCATCGATACTGCCTGCCAAGTGCGTCCACCTGCCAAGCTCTTCGTTGTAGATAAAGATTTCTTTGAATCGTGCCTCGTCCAGAGGGTATGTAAAGCCAATCGCAATAGTGCCGGATAATTTATTTTCGGTTGTCGGAAGCAGGGCATAGTGGTATACCGTAGTAATGAGGGATTTATCCATCGGCACTACAGGATAGTAGTCCGGCGCAACCAGCTCAACAAAGGCAGCGCGATGTAGTGACGCAGTGAGTGATACATCCTGTGCTTGGGTTGTTGCAGTGTACCCGTTTTCAAGTTTTTCGCTGGATATCCATTGCGAGACAATAACATTGGATTGCGCGCGCGCGGATAGCGGCAGCATCCCACCTGTCAAAATCCAAAGTCCACCTATAAAATATATGCCACCTGCCACACTAGTAAAGCGGTTTTTAATTTTTGAATTTTGGATTTGATTTAGCATGTGAACTTTAGCATATATCATTAGCGTGCATTATACCATACTCTCGTATTTTTTCCGATTTTGTGGTACTTTTTTAGTATGATTACCGATGTCATTAGGAAAGAAATTCAAAAAACATTCAAGGCTGTGTTTGATTGGCAGCCTACCGATATTTCCATCACTAATCCTGAGCCGCAATTTGGTGATTTTTCTGTTTCTTGTCATCAATATGCACAGGAGCTAAAACTCTCGCCCCAGGCAATCGCCCAAAAACTCGCCGATGCGGTTGCGTCTGATGGTAGTATGCGCGCGCACGCAGTTGCGGGGCATTTAAATATTTCGGTTGATGCCGGTGTGCTCGCAAAAGATGTGCTTTCTGATGTCATCAACCAAGATAGGCACTATGGAGAATCAACAACAAACACGCAAAAAATATTGCTTGAATATTCATCTCCCAATACCAACAAGCCTTTGCATTTGGGGCATGTACGGAATAATGTGTTGGGAATGTCTTTGGCACAGTTACTCGCGAGCCAGGGCGCGCAGGTGATCAAGACTCAGATTATTAATGACCGAGGCATTCACATTATTAAATCCATGCTTGCCTACCAAAAATGGGGACACGGGCACACACCTGAGGAAGCAGGAGAAAAGGGCGATCACTTTGTGGGAAAGTTCTACGTGATGTTTGAGCGGGAATTCGAGCGTGAGTGGCAGGTATTTTTGAAAGACAATCCTGAAGTTCCTGGCCTTTCCAAAGAAGATGCCGCAAAACGGAGGCAAGAGTTTTTTGGGGAATCAGAAATTGGCGCGCAGGCGCAGGAGATGCTTAGAAAATGGGAATCCTCAGACAAAGATGTTATGGCGCTATGGAAGCAAATGAATGAGTGGGTGTATTCGGGGTTTTACGAAACCTATCAAGAGCTTGGCAGTACATTTGATAAAGATTATTTTGAAAGCAATACATACCTTTTAGGCAAGAAAATTATTGATGAAGGAATTAAGAAGGGTGTATTTTACGAAGAAGGCGGCGCTTTATGGGCGGACCTTACTGACGTTGGCTTGGATAAAAAGCTGGTGCAGCGTTCAGATGGAACGAGCGTGTATGTGACTCAAGATTTTGGCTTGGCCGTGGCTCGGCAAAAAGAGTTTGGCTTTGATGGTATGGTGTATGTTGTCGGGCACGAACAGGAGTACCACTTTAAGGTACTGTTCGCGATTTTAAAAAAGCTTGGGTACGCGTGGGCGAGTCAGCTGCATCACCTTTCCTATGGATTGGTGTTTTTGCCGGAAGGCAAAATGAAATCCCGCGAAGGCAAAGTGGTTGATGCAGACACTATTATTGCTGAAGTCACATCCCTCGCAGCCGAAGAAGTAAAAAAGAGATTTCCAGAGCTTACGGATGTCGAGATTTTAGAGCGAGCAGAAACTATTGGCACGGGCGCGTTGAAATTTTTCCTTTTGCGAGTAACGCCGACCCAGTCAATCCATTTTAATCCAAAAGAGGCTATCGCATTTGAGGGTTCAACTGGTCCCTATGTGCAGTATGCTCATGCACGTATTACGAGTATTCTTTCTGAGGAGACACCTCTTGAAATAGGAAACATCCATTTTGATCGACTGAATACGCCGGAAGAAAAAACTCTGGTGCTGAAGCTCCTTCAGTATGTGGACGTGATTTCTGGTGCAGCGGAGCATTACAATCCAAGTGCTGTGTGCAATTATTTGATTGAGCTTTCGCATAATTTTAATACTTTTTATCACGAACACAGTGTTTTAAAGGCAGAATCAGAAGAACTCAAGCACAGCCGCTTACTGCTTATCAGCGCGGTTCGGATCGTATTGCGCAATGGTCTGAGCCTTCTTAATATCAAGGCTCCAGAAAAGATGTAATCAAAGAAATATTAAAGACAGTACCATCCTTGTTATAGGGGTAGTATTTTTGGTATAATAAAGTCCATGCCATTCACCAACAAAGCGAAACAAAGAGCCTACCAGCGAGAGTATCAGAGAAAGCGTCGGCGTACCAAATCGTACAATGACACAGACGAAGAATCAGTTATTTCGCCGGCCATAAAGACCGCGATTTTGGTAATTATTCTGCTTGCCGCTAGCATGCTTTCGATACTCGCATTTTTTGATTTAGCTGGCCCATTCGGGCTTCAGGGCAAAGAAGTGCTCGCGCGTTCGTTTGGCTGGGGTGCGTATGCATTTCCGATTTTTTTAACCATTATCGCACTGCTATTACTTAAAGAAATCAGTTATCGCCTGAATCGATGGCAGATTGTAGGCGTATTTTTATTTTTTGGCTCATTACTCGGGATTTTGCATCATGCTGCGAATTTTGATGATAACCTGAGCGCCGCAGCTTCAGGTATTGGCGGCGGGTATGTAGGGTTTGCCCTACAGTACCCGTTTAGCTTAATTGCAGGCTATTGGGGCGCATGGGTGTTTTTGGGAGTTATTGCAGCTGTTGGTTTAGTGCTCTCGCTTTCTAGCTTGTTGTTCGGCGAATCAGAAGAAGACGAAGAAGATGCCGAAAAAGAAGCGGAATCAGAAGAAGTAGTCATAGAGGCGCAATCCGGATTATTGAGCCGATTGTTTGAAAAATTACGCGTCTGGAAGTATCGTCGTGAATACAATGAAGTTCCTGCAGGCGGGGACAGTGCTTTAGAGCAAGAAACAGAGGGCGAAGAAGAATCCGAGGAAGCCGAAGAAGAAACTACCAGCGAAGAAGCGGTATCTGATGATGAAGTGCCCGAGAAAGCGCCAGTCGTCGCTAAAAAAAGGAGAAACCGTATTAGTATTCCTATTGATTTGCTTGAGAGTAGCTTGGAAAAGCCAAGCGCAGTTGATGTTGATGCGACCCGAGAGAACATAGAGAAGACGTTTGCCACGTTTGGCATTAATGTGGAAATGGGCGAAGTAAACGTCGGTCCAACCGTAACTCAGTACACATTGCGCCCACCAGTTGGGGTAAAACTTTCCCGCATCACTGGACTTTCCAACGAACTTTCGCTTGCGTTGGCTGCGCATCCGTTGCGCATGGAGGCGCCGATTCCTGGTAAGTCATTAGTAGGCATTGAGCTTCCTAATAAAGCTGCAGCTAAAGTAAAGCTCAAGGATATTCTGCTTTCTTCCGCATTTAAGACACGGAGCAACAACCTTTCTATTTGTCTTGGCAAGGACGTTTCTGGGAAAGCATGGATCGCGGATTTGGCAAAAATGCCCCACCTTTTGATTGCAGGCTCAACAGGTTCCGGCAAGAGCGTTGCCATCAATACCCTTATTGTGAGCCTTATGTACCAGAATTCTCCTGATGACCTCAAGTTCGTGTTGGTTGACCCGAAAAAAGTAGAACTCACCATGTATAATGATATCCCCTACCTATTAACTCCAGTGATTACGGATGTTAAAAAAACCGTAAATGCTCTCAAGTGGGTGGTGGGCGAAATGGAGCGCAGGTATCAACTGCTTTCGAATCGTGGAAAACGCAACATAGAATCCTATAACGAAGCTAATAAAAACGAAACCATTCCTACTATTGTATTTGTGATCGACGAGCTTGCAGATTTAATGGCAGTTGCCGCAAACGAGGTTGAAGGCGCCATTGTGCGGCTCGCGCAGATGGCGCGTGCGGTTGGTATCCACTTGGTACTTGCCACTCAGCGCCCTTCAGTAAACGTGCTCACCGGGCTTATTAAAGCAAACGTCCCTTCGCGCATTGCGTTTGCCGTGCCATCGCAGATTGACTCGCGCACCATTTTAGATGTTGCGGGCGCGGAAAAACTGTTAGGTAGAGGAGACATGTTGTTCACTGGCTCAGACTCCAATAAACCACGAAGATTGCAAGGCCCGTTTTTGGATGATGCGGAAATTGAGCGCGTGGTGAATTTTCTTAAAGAGCAAGATGGAGAAGTCGAGTACCAAGACGAAATCGTGGAGCGCCAGCGTGGTATTACTACGCTTGGGGGCGATTCTGGATCAAGCGGGGAAGATGATCTATATGATGAAGCGCGTGATGAAGTAGTCCGAGCCGGCAAAGCTTCGGCTTCGCTTTTGCAACGGCGATTGCGCGTTGGTTATGCTCGCGCTGCTCGGATTTTGGATTTACTTGAAGCAGAAGGCATTATCGGTCCGGCAGATGGAGCTCGGCCACGCGAAATTTTAATTACCTCCAGTACTCCTAGTGCGCCAGACGCAGAGTATCCTGAGGAGGTAGGTGGCGCAGATGCGGTTGACGAAGAAGAAATAGAAACAGAAGCGCCAGACAAAGAAGAGGAAACACCTGCTGACCGATACTAATTTTCCATTATTTTGCATATGAATTCTTTTGTATCAAAACAGATTATTTCAACCCAAACTATTGGAGAGCAGCTTGGTAAGGTGCGTGAAGGCGCCGGGCTTTCGCTTGATTCTCTTTCGAAGTTTTTGCGTATTAAGCGGGTATATTTAGAGGCAATTGAGTCTGGATCATATGCCGAACTTCCTGGCGAGATTTATTGCCTTGAGTTTATTAAGCGCTATGCTACGGCACTGCGCATGGATCCAGAAAAGGCGAGCCGATTGTACCGCGCAGAACGCAAAACTATCCAGCCGCACGAGCAGGCATGGCGTTTATTTACAAATCCTCGCGTTGCTCGACCGAATGCACGTTGGATCGGCCGCATTGCAGCCTTTTCTGTGGTTTTAGCGTTTTCCTGGTATGCCGTGTTATTTGGCAAGAGCGTACTTGGATCTCCTAATCTTGAGGTTGCTTCCCCTACCGAGTACTCTGAAACTCAAAATTCAAAAGTGGTTATCAGCGGCACTGCTCGTGGTACACGATCTATTTTGCTGAATGGCGAATCTGTGCCCATGGAACAAGATGGATCATTTTTGGAAACACTTAGCCTGGCTCCAGGGTACCATGTGTTGCGCATTACTGCGTTGGGTCGTGCTGGAAAAGAAAACACGGTGTATCGCGCTGTACTTGTACAACGGCGCGCTCCAAAAGGTTTAGTGGTGAATAATAATTTGTAGTAAGAATATACTAATTTTGTAATATTAAATCCTATGCCAACAAAAGAAGATCAAACAGGAAAAAATCTAGTGATTGATGAGGCGGTAAAACAAATAAAAGAACGGTTCGGCGAGGGTATTATTATGCGGTTCGGGGAGGCGACCCACATGGATGTGGACGCTGTTTCTACGGGTTGCCTTTCGTTGGATATTGCTCTTGGCGTGGGTGGCGTGCCGCGCGGAAGGGTCATTGAAATTTTCGGGCCTGAGGCCTCGGGCAAGACTACGCTCTCTCAGCATATTGTGGCTGAGTTCCAAAAGCTGGGTGGCACTGCCGCATTTGTTGACGCGGAGCATGCCTTGGATCCGGATTACGCGCGCAAAATTGGCGTGAAGGTGGATGATTTGCTTATCAGCCAGCCGGACAATGGAGAGCAGGCGCTTGATATTGTAGAGACATTAGTGCGCTCAAACGCAATCGACGTGATAGTGGTAGATAGCGTTGCCGCGCTTACCCCCAAAGCTGAGATTGAAGGAGAAATGGGGGACCACCATATGGGCTTGCAGGCGAGGCTCATGTCCCAGGCGTTGCGCAAGCTTACCTCAATTGTTTCCAAGAGCCATACGTGCGTGATTTTTATCAACCAAATTCGGCACAAAATTGGCGTGATGTTCGGAAACCCAGAGGTAACGTCTGGCGGCAATGCGTTGAAGTTTTATTCGTCCGTGCGCATTGAAGTCCGCAGAGCCGCGCAGATTAAGCAGGGTGATAAGATTATCGGCAACCGTGTTAAGGCAAAGGTCGTCAAGAACAAAGTAGCTGCTCCGTTCCAGACCACGGAGTTTGATATTATGTACAACCAAGGCATTTCCAAAGAAGGCGATCTGTTGGATGTTGCCGTGGCGCGTGAAATAATCAGGAAGAATGGGAATTCCTATACCTACGAAGAGGAAAAATTAGGCGTTGGCCGTGAAACTGCCAAAACCTATCTTCGTGAAAATCCTAAGGTGTACGAAAAAGCGCGCAAGCAGGTGTGGGAGGCGTTTGCGAAAGAGAAAGAATTATAGATTTAAAAAACCCCGCCTCATGTGAGGCGGGGTTTTTAGTAGTGTCAGATTATTCAACCACAAACGGCATAAAGCCCATGATGCGTGAATTCTTGATGGCATTCGCAACAACGCGTTGGTGCTTTGTGCAGGTACCAGAACGCTTTTTAGGGGTAATTTTGCCTTGGGCGCTCGCAAAGCGCTTTAGTAAATCAACGTCCTTGTAGTCGACGTTTTTTACGGCATTCTTGCAGATAAAGCATCCTTTTTCCTTTGTAGCTTGTGGGGTTGGCATAGGTAATCTTTCGATGGTTTCCTATCAATTGGTTTAAAATGGAATATCTTCTACGCTGATTTCTTCTTCGGTGCTTTGGGGAACCTGTATGATTGGAGGTTCTTGCGGAGTATACGCAGGCGCGCTACTTGCTGGGCTTGGGCTCTGGCCTTTGCGATCCAACATGATCATGTTGTCTGCGATTACTTCGGTGCGGTACCGCTTGTTGCCGGATTGGTCGTCCCAGGAGCTTGTTTGCAATCTTCCTTCGATATAGACCTTCGATCCTTTATGTAGGTACTGCCCCATGATTTCGGCAAGCTTTCTCCATGCGACAATGTTGTGAAATTCAGCTTTTTCTTGTTTTTGTCCTTGCTGGTCAGTCCACACAAGGTTCGTGGCAAGTCCAAAGCTGGTAACTGAGACACCGCTTGGCGTGGTGCGCACTTCTGGATCCTGGGTAATATTGCCGATGAGCATGACTTTATTTAAATCCATATGTTTTGACGGTTAGTGATAACAGCCAGATGCTGAAACAAGTTCAGCATGACGACTTATTTACAGTTTATCACTTTCCAGTATTTCATCAAGCTTTTCATCGAGATCTTCTAGGCTCACTTTTTTCTCTTCTTTTTTATGCTCTATTGGTTCAACTGTTTTTTTGGTATAGCTGTGTGCCACCGGTGATTTTTCTTCCTCAACTTCATCCTCTTCCTCATCGCGCGCCGCGGACTTGCCAGCCTTTGTATCTTGTAATCCCTGGACTCGTTCCTCTATGGTTACATATTCAAGTTTCTCAATGGCGTGTCGGACAACAAACGAAGCAAGTCGAAGCTTTCCATTGAGCGGTGGGATTACTGCGGGTTCGGCCTGGAAGAGCCACACTAAGTATTCACCGTGCGTTTGTCCGGCAATAGTGTAGGCGAGTTTTTTGCGGCCGATAGTATGGGTACATGACACCTCAATCTTGGCATCAGCAAGAAGCTGCTCTACTTTTTTGACGTTCTCCGCGAGTTCTGCGGGTGCAATGCTTCCCGCGAATAGTACACATAATTCGTATGGTTTCATAGTGGAAACACTACCATAACTTCAAAAAGTGTGCAAGTATACCAGGTATATGGAACAATCTTTTTTAATTTTAGGCAGTAACCCAAGTATTTCATTCGCGGAAATATTTCAGTTTTTAGGCAGAAATCAGGCGATTTTGCCGTTATGTGGTCCAAACGCGGTTATTGTGGATGATGCATTATTGGGCAAGTCTGCTCCTCTTTTTTTGGGTGGCATTCCTAAATCCGGAGCCATTATCAAAGATGGCGCGGGTTTTAACGCTTCCAGCCTTGCTGTGATTCTTGAAACATATATTGTGCCAAATCAGAAGTTTCATTTTGGATTGAGCTGGTACACTATTTCGGGGCAAGGTTTAAGTAGAGAGCGCCTTAAGGCACTGGGGCTTGAGATCAAAAAGATACTAAAACAAAAAGGCGTATCCGTTCGTTTGGTTGAATCCGGAAGCGGAAATCTTTCCTCGGTTGATGTGGTAAAAAATAAACTTTTAGACAAAGGAGTTGAGCTATGTATTTTTGCGGCAAACGGAAAATATTTAATTGGAAAAACGCAGGCAGTGCAGCCGTTTGAAGCGTATTCGGAGCGGGACTATGGCCGGCCAGGCAGAAACGCGGCCGCAGGCATGCTTCCCCCAAAGCTTGCACGCGCTATGATTAACCTTTCTGGCGTGCCAAAAGAATCTTTGATTTTGGATCCATTTTGCGGGGTTGGCACCGTACTGCAAGAAGCGCTGTTGCTCGGGCATCGCGCCATAGGAACTGATATTGACGAGGGAGCAATTCGGGACACCAAGAAAAATATTGAATGGCTTATTGCAGAACAAAACAAAGAGCTCACGTTGCCGCGCATCGAAATGGCGGACGTGCGCACACTGGATCAATCAATAGAAAAAGAATCAATTGATGCAATTGTTGCCGAAGTGGATCTTGGACCGCCTTTACAAGGAGATGAATCCGAGGCAAAAGTGTTAAGCATTGAGCGCAGTTTAAGCGCGTTTTACGCAGATGCGCTTGCATCTATGGGATCTGTGCTGAAGCCAAAAGGGCGCGCCGTGATCGCGTGGCCGTATTTTAAAGAGCATGGTTTGTTTGTTTCCGCATTTGATTCGCTCGCAGATCTTGGCTGGAAATTTGTTGAACCATACCCAAGCCAATTTCAAACCGCGTACCCACTTTCAAAGCGAGGTACGCTCCGGTACGGCCGTGAGGGCCAGCATGTGTTTCGAGAGATTTTGATTCTGGAAAAAAAATGAGCCGGAAGGTGATACGTACCTGCCGGCCCATGATCTACGTAGAGGCTTTCGCCTCAGGGGATTTTAGGCGCTTACGTGCGCCCTAGGGGGTGTTGGCCCCACCCCAAGTGAATGATCACCCCCTTTCCTAACGAGAGAGTGTGGTTGAGAGCTTTTTGCCGAGCAGTACGCTGTAGTGTGACTGTGCTTTCCAGATCGATCGCATAATCAGTCTCCGCAAGTGGTGGTTGGAACGAAAATCCCGACCATTCTTCACGAATGACTTCTCCACGGTGATGGGTGAATACAAAAAGGGCAATTGCCCTCCAAGTGATATTTTAATACTATAGAACTTTGGAACAGCTTGCAATAGTGGACAACTGACGCGCAGCGTCATCCTGAGTGGAACGAAGGATCTCATCCGCTATGCCTAAAATAGCATACATCCCCGTCTTTCATGATATACTCCTTGCCTTCAAGGTGCATTTTGCCTTTTTCTTTTGCGCCGGTTTCTCCAGCGCACTCAATAAAATCCTCGCAGGAAATTATTTCAGCGCGGATAAAGCCTTTTTCAAAATCAGTGTGGATGACCCCGGCTGCTTGTGGCGCGGTTGCACCATTGGTAACAGTCCAAGCTCTTGTTTCCATGGGGCCCGAGGTAAGAAAGGTGATGAGGTTCAGCAAGCGATAGGATGCCGTAATAAGCCTATCAAGCCCCGATGCTTTAAGGCCAAGGTCTGTCATCATCGCCTTGGCATCTTCCGACGAAAGTTCCGCAAGTTCTGATTCTATTTTTGCGGAGATTACGACTTCGTTCGCTTGCCCGGGTTCGCGCGTAGCTTCGGATTCATCTACGTTTAATACGCGCAGCATGGGTTTTGCAGTAATCAAGTGGAGTTCGCGGATAGATTCCTGCTCGTCCTTTGTGAGGTCAGCGCCTCGTGCTGGTTTGCCTGCGTCTAACTCTGTTTTTACTTTTTCAAGCGCGGCAAGTGCATGTTTTGCATCTTTGTCTCCACTCTTGGCTTGACTTGCTGCATCTTTCATCCGTTTTTCAACTGTGGAGAGATCTGCCATGGCAAGTTCAAGCATGATGATTGTTTCGTCCGATTCCGGATCTACTCGGTTTTCTACGTGTGTTACGTTTCCATCTTTAAAATCGCGCACCACGTGCGCAATAGCATCGGTCTCGCGGATGTTGGCCAGGAATTTATTACCCAAACCCTCACCCTTGTGTGCGCCTTTTACGAGTCCTGCAATATCCACGAACTCAATGGTCGTGGGAAGGATTTTTTCGGAGTTGGAAATTTTAGCAAGCTTTTCTAGGCGCTCATCAGGAACGGCAACAACACCCACATTGGGGTCTATTGTACAGAAGGGGAAGTTTTCAGCGGGAACCTGCTTTTTGGTCAAGGCTTTGAACAGCGTTGATTTGCCCACATTGGGCAGGCCCACGATTCCGATTGAGAATGACATATTAGTATATATTGGCTTCTTGGCTTGGAAATACTATTACTGAAGGCAATAGTATTTCGCTCGCCTTACGTCGCCTATAATGTGAACCAGTATAGCGCGGTTGAAGTTTTATCACAAGCCTGGTATAGTCCCTATATGATAGCTCAATCACTCATCAAAAAACTCAAAAATCAGATAGAAAAGCAGGATTCAGGGCGCGCGGGGATAATCCGGGAGACTGGATCGCTGGTGCGCGAGGCAAAGCACGCTATTTTTAAGTTGCACCGTGGCGAAATTAAGGAGGCAGAAAAGGCTTTGGCCGAAGTTGGGCGCAAACTCAAACACATGGTCAACGTGGCCGAGAAAGCCGGGTTGCGCGGTGAGGCAACGCTCGGAGCGGCTGTGGAAGAATTTTTGGAAGCAAGCTACCTTTTGCGCGTGATGCAGAAAAAATCGCTGTCCGTTGTAACTGGATTTAAAACAAGGGCAGAGGAAGAACTTTCCGCACTTTCTGACCTTACTGGAGAATTGGTGCGCGCGGCAACGCTCGAGGTGACGCGTGGTGAGCGTAAAGCTATTAAACAGTATCGTGATGCAACCGAAGAATTATTCGGCGTATTGCTTTCTATGAATTTGCGTGGCGCATTGCGACAAAAACGAGACGATGCCCGCCGCAATCTTAAGCGGTTAGAGGAAATACTCTATGACGTCTCCCTCACAAAAACCCATTGAGCGACTGATCCGATCCATCACACAATCGCCCCGCAATCCATATATGTTTGCGGCGCAGCGTTTGGTTGCGCCGCAAATAAAACGTTCGCGTTTTGGAGTGGAAAGCGAGCGGGATATTGTGCGCGAACAGCACCAAACGCTTTTTGAGCACGATGAAACCATGCAAGAGATTTTTAGCGGGGATTTTGAGGAATACTTTAAAATAATTGAACACCCCGAGATTCTTGGCCGCGGCGCCGAACTGCCACATACAAGCGAGCTTGCGGAATTACTTTCAGATGGCGAAGAGCTTGAAGCTATTGATGACGAAGTGGTTGTTCCATTTGAACATGATCCGCTGTATCAATCCGCAACTATGTGGGCAAATAATTTGCACGAGCTTGGACACTCGTTATATGATTATCGTGGCGAAAAAGATTCCGACGTGTTTCGGGTAACCATTAACGCGCTTTTGGTTTCCGCTAAAATAGCGTACGCCTTGGACATAGACGAAGAAGCGCTTGAACACGAGAGTGCCCACGTGTTTCGCACGGAAATTGAAATTAGCATACGCTCGTATGGCTTGGCTGCAATTTTTTTACAGCGCGTGCGTGAATCGCTTTTGAATCTCATAGAAAAAAAATCATCACCCACGCTTGAGTGGAAGCGGGCTCTTTTGTCTGCGGATGCTATTGCCAGAGATATTGGCAAGCACGTGCTTGAACTGCGGCGCAAGCTATACCCACCACGAAACTAGCCAGTAGAGGGCTATAAATGCAATGGTCTTGCCAATAATCACATAGAGGCTAAATTTAAGGAAGCTGTACCGCAGTATGCCAGGCACAAAGGTGAGTGGATCTCCAATTATGGGCACCCAAGAGAGTAGCAGGATCGGGGGGCCATACTTTTCGAACAGTTTCCTTGCGCGCTCAAGCCGTTCTTTTTTGATATGGATCCAGCGTTTTAAAATCCAGTACTCTCCAAGCCTGCCGAGCAGGTAATTGATCGAGTTGCCGGCGTAGTTTCCGAGTGTGAGCACGATAATAGTTGCAGGTACAGATAATCCAGCTTTCCATACCGCGATTGCCGCGACTTCCGGAGAGAGCGGGACAAGCGTCGCAGCTATGGCGCCAAACAAAAAAAGTCCCACATACGCGCCCGGCCCTGCGGCAAGTGCAATCATCCAATTTTCAATCGCATATATCATATAGTATATGATACCATATTTTGGACGTTGTTTTTTGCGGAAAGTGCGGTAAGATATATATATGCCAAACAATAAGAAAAAATTCATTATTATTGATGGAAACGCGCTCTTGCACCGAGCGTGGCATGCGTTGCCGCCGTTAACCACGAGTGATGGCACCATGGTGAATGCAGTGTATGGGTTTGCGTCCATCATGCTCAATATTATAAAAGAGCTTGCCCCGGATTACGGGGTAGTTGCGTTTGATCCTCCTGGAGGCACATTTCGGCATGAGGCCTATAAGGAGTACAAGGCAACGCGTGAAAAGCAACCAGACGAACTCTATGAGCAGATTCCCTTAATCAAACAAGTTGCAAAAGATTTTGGGTTTCATATTGAGGAGCGGGCAGGGTATGAGGCAGATGATGTGATTGGCACGCTTGCTTTCCAGGCTGCGAAGCATGATCTTAAAACCATTATTGTAACCGGGGACATGGACGCGTTACAGTTGGTTGATAAGCATACGTCTGTATACACCATTAAGCGCGGCATCAATGACACTATTACCTATGATATTGCCGGAGTAAAAGAAAAGCATGGGTTTGGCCCGGAAAAAGTAGTTACCTACAAAGCGCTTGCCGGAGACTCATCGGACAATATTCCCGGCGTTGCCGGAGTGGGCGAGAAAACCGCAAAAGAGCTTTTGGAAAAATTTGATTCTTTGGAGGAAATCTACGCGTATGTAGAAAAAGGCACAGGAGATACAATCAAAGAATCAGTCGCAAAAAAACTGATAAAGGATAAAAAGAATGCTTTTCTTTCACGCGAACTTGCAACTATTGTATGCGATATCAATCTTGCGTTTAACCTAAAAGATTTGGCTGTTGCGCCCAGCCATCAAAATGATCTTTTGGAATTGTTCCGCAAACTGGAATTCCGGTCGCTCGTTTCGAGAGCGCAGGAGGTGTTTGGAGGGTATGCCCCAAGGAACGTACAGGGGCAGGGATCTTTGTTTCCGGGCGCTGAATCCGTGAGCAATGAAAATTTTAAAATTCGGGATGGGTATTATTTAATTAATACCAAGGAATCGAGCGAGTCGCTTATTAAAAAGTTGGAAGGCGTACAAGCTTTGGCAGTTGATACAGAAACCGATTCCCTTGGCGCGTTTACTTCGAATCTGCTTGGTATGTCGTTATCCTGGAAGCAGGGAGAGGCATACTACATCACTGCCAAATTTGTTGGCTTGTTTAAAGATGTGCTCTTGAATCCATCCATTAAAAAATTTGGGCATAACATTAAGTACGAAATTGAATCCCTCGCGCGTGCGGGCATTTCGTTGCTCCCCATTTCGTTTGATTCCATGATCGCGTCCTACCTTTTGTACCCTACGGGCCGCAGCCACTCGCTTGATAACCTTACGTTTATGGAGCTCAGGCGCCAGATGATCCCAATTTCCGACCTTATTGGCCCGCGTGGAAAGAATCAACTTTCCATGGCTGATGTTGATTTGGACCGCGTTGCCGACTATGCGGCCGAGGACGCGGATTACACGCTGCAGCTTTCTTTGAAATTTGCAAAAGAATTGCAAAAAGAGAATTTGGATTCAGTGATGCGGGATATAGAAATGCCTTTGGTGCCAGTGCTTGCTTCCATGGAGCAAGCAGGTGTTAAAATTGATTCCAAATTTTTAAATGAGATGTCTAAAACACTGGGGCATGACATTACAAAACTCGAAAAAAAGATTTACAAGGAAACAGGCGTTGAGTTTAATGTAGCATCCCCGCAGCAGCTGAAAGAAGTGCTTTTTGAAAAACTCGGCCTTTCCACAAAAGGAATTGGTAAAACCAAAACCGGTTTTTCTACGGCAGCTGGGCAGCTCGAAAAAATGCTTGATATGCACCCCTCAATTCCGCTCATTATGGAGCACCGCGAATTTTCTAAATTAAAAAATACCTATTTGGACGCGCTTCCAAAATTGGTGAACAAAGAAACCGGACGCGTGCACACCAGTTTTAACCAGACAGTTGCCTCAACGGGTCGGCTTTCCTCAAGTGATCCGAATTTACAGAATATTCCCATGCGCACTGAGCTTGGCAGATCCATCCGCAAGGCGTTTATTGCGGAACGCGGCTTTGAGCTTTTGAGCGCGGACTATTCCCAGATTGAATTGCGCGTTGCTGCCGATCTTTCCGGCGACAAAAAGCTTATTGAGATTTTTAAACAAGGCAAAGACATTCATACGGGAACAGCCGCGTTCGTGCACCAGATTCCGGAATCAGAAGTTACGCCAGAAATTAGGCGCACTGCCAAGGAGGTGAACTTTGGCATTTTGTATGGCATGGGCGCGAGGGGATTGGCGCAGCGCACTGGCATGGCCTACCACCGTGCAGAGGAATTTATTGAGCGGTACTTTAGGGAGTTTAGCGGCGTGCGTGATTACATTGATACAAACATCGCGCTTGCCACTTCGCGTGGATTTGTGGAAACCAAGTTTGGACGCAGGCTGCAGATTCCGGACATCAACTCCGGCATGGCCCAGGTTCGCGCTGCTGCTGAGCGTTTGGCAACTAACATGCCAGTGCAGGGCACTGCCGCGGATATTATGAAGCTTGCTATGATCGCGATTGATGCTGATTTGCACAAGGTGAGTTCTAAAAGCCGCATGCTCATGCAGGTACATGATGAATTGGTGTTTGAGGTGCCAGCCAAAGAGGTTGGCCGTGTTTCCCAATTTGTGCAGGAAACGATGGGGTCTGTGGTCAAGCTCAACGTGCCTTTGGTTGCGGAGGTGCATGCAGGCAAAAATTGGCAGGAAGCACATTAGATTTTTGCTGAAATTAGGCAAAAATTTCAGTATTGACAATAGTAAAAAAGTGTGGTAGCATATTTAACTAAACGGAATGCCCGTTTAGATGCACTTTTTAACCTATTTCCATAGGAGGTGTGCGATGACCGCATTGCATGCTACTGACTGCGCAGATGTGCGTGTTCAGCAAGAGGGAGGCTCATCGGGGCCGCCGACGCCAGGACAGATGAAAGAGTTCTGGGCCCAGGTCCAGAACGGCCGCATAGACAAAAACCGCATGCAGGCGATTCTGCAGAGCGATGTCCGGACGGAGTGGGAGGACTTCTACGGGCGCGTACTCGGCATGGGGGTTGGTTTCTCGCACCTTGCCTTGCCGGCACCAAAGCCCGGTTTTAACAAGGTGCTCATAATCGCCCACGGATTGCAGCTCTCTCGGCTCCTCCATGCGTGTGAGGAGCGTTTTCCGGTTAGGTGCTACTGGGATAACACGGACAGCGCCATCAGCCGGAATGAACGCGACTCCGCGACTGGCTCGTACGCAATCCGCGTGCGCGACCGGGTGGAGGCAGACGAGGAACTCAAGAACCTGTCTGCCGAGGACATAGCAGAGCGCGAGATCGCGACCGAAACCGCGCTGGAGCGCGTCATCCACGAGCTGAAGTACAACGATGAGAAAGGGGGCCATCTGGATGTAAAGAGTATCACACTCTGTAGTGGTTCCCGCGTTTCGGATGGCCATGTGCCGAGCGTGGACTGGTTCGGCGGCGCGCTGAGCCTGCACTGGCACTACCCGCAGGGTGCCGGCGCGCGCCTGCGTGCTCGTGCGGTAGTTTCCTAACCCTCGTACCTTCTCCCTTGTTTCCCTCTCTATACCCCCCGTTTGCCTTGCGCAGACGGGGGCTTTTTTTGTATTATTACACATGGCTACTACAATCGGTCCCACGGGATAACGATTTGCTATATTCAAGAAACTACGTGCCCGGCTTTGGTGAGTGTACGCTTTTCGCGGAGACTCAAAACACAGCCAACAAAGTATTGGTAAACACAGGAGGCCTTGTAAAAGGTTGCCGGAGCAATGGATGAAGCCGCGCATTACACGAGTTCCCGCAATTCGGATGGCCATGTGCCGAACGTGAACTGGAACGGCGGCGCGCTGAACCTGAACTGGAACCACCCGCAGAATGCCAACGCGAACCTGCGTGCTCGTGCGATAGTTTCTGCAAAAGGAGCGATTATGCTCCTTTTGTTTTGTGCATATCAGCATACTTGCTCCATCCACCGGCCATTTTGGATATTTCACAGAGTTGTTGTTCAAGTCCGAAATAGGCCTTTTGTGGGATACGATTTAATTCATAGAGCAGGCGCACCAATTGCTTAAGCACGCCAATTTCCACCCGCAGTTTTTTTAGGATAGGCGCTTTTTCCTGTTTCACGGACAAAGCCGCCTCTATCGCAAGCTTGAGGCTTTTGAGGCATACTTCGGTAATGCACCGGTGCATGCCGTATCGGTCTTGTTTTGGAAGTTTTTTCCCAAGCTGGTACAATTCCTTGTACACATGAGTAATGGCATGGACAATTGGAACCACTCCGTTGGGGGGGGGGCGGGCATACTGGTGTTAATAGCTTGTTTGAGAGGATTATAAGCCTGGAGAATCTTTTCTCCGCATGGTATGAGTTTAGGCGAGGCAAGCGGAAAAAGCAAGATGTGCGGGAATTTGAGTTTGCGCTTGAGGATGCTCTATTTGGCTTGCGTGACGACCTTCGGACGGGGCGCTATGCGCATGGGCCGTATAGTTCATTTTATGTACGCGATCCGAAATTAAGGCACATACATAAAGCCGATGTGCGGGACAGGCTTATGCACCAGGCAGTGTTTAGGGTACTATACCATGAGTTTGATCCGCATTTTATTTTTGATTCGTATTCGTGCAGGATTGGCAAGGGGACGCACAAGGGAGTAAGCCGCCTTGAGCGGTTCGCGCGCAAGGCAACTGATAATTTTACCAAAACCGCGTACGCGCTTACTTGTGATATTAAAAAGTTTTTTGATACGGTTGACCACGGCGTGTTGCGCGGGATTATGCAAAAAACTATTCAGGATGATGCCGCATTGCGTCTTATTGGGGATATCATAGGCAGTTTTTCAATAGTGCACGGAAAAGGGATTCCCTTGGGCAATGTAACAAGTCAGTTGTTTGCAAACGTTTATTTAAATGAATTAGACCAATACGTCAAGCATTCGTTATGCCAAAAGTATTATGTCAGGTATTGTGATGATTTTGTGATGTTGCACCGAGACCCTGATTATTTGAAAGATAGCGCGGCGCGTGCTAGGCTATTCTTGGATCAAAACTTAAAACTGGAGATTCATGACGATACTGTTTTCGTGCGTAAAATTAATCAGGGGATTGATTTTTTGGGATATGTCGCGCTTCCGCACTATCGCGTTATCCGCACCAAAACGAAGCACAGGATTATCAAGAAGATGCGCGTCAAAAAGGAGCAGTTGCGGCATGGTTTTATTGGGACAGAATCATTTAATCAATCTTTGCAATCGTATTTGGGGGTTTTGGTGCATTGCAGAAGTTTAACCATTCAAAAACAAATTGGAAGGCGCATGCTTATTTTGATTCACGGGGAAGACACGTACTCGTCGCGTCAATACCTGGAAAAATTAACCGACCAGTTCAACAAAAAGCATGCGCAATCAGGCGGCATGGTTGAGTTGTTTGAAGCATCTGAGGGAAGCTGGGAACAGCTTGCTGCGTTTTTGACAGGTGGAGGATTGTTTAGCTCCAAAAAATTAGTTGTTGCAAAAGGGGTTTTAGAAGACAAGGACATCCGCGACGGACTTACGGATTTTTTGGATACTCATGAGCTTTCAGTAGACACCACGCTCATTGTGTTCCACGCCGGCGCGTGCGACAAGCGTTTAAAGCTTGTGTCTCGGCTTGCAAAGGAGCAATACTCCAAAGAGTTTGCCCAGCCTTCTGAATCTGAAATGCCCGATAGAATCCAGAAGTATGCACAAGAGCTGCATGCTACAATTGAGCCTCGCGCTAGCGCGCTGCTTGGTAGCATGATTGGCGCGGACGTGTGGCGGGCGCGCAACGAGGTTGCCAAGCTCGCGGCCGCAGGAAAGAATCCCATTACCGAACAAATGGTGCGCACTATGGTGCACGCAGGAAGCCAAGAGAATATTTGGAAGTTTGTGGACGCGCTTTCGAGTGGCGACAAAAAAACCGCGCTTAGTTTGGTGGATGCACAACTTGAAGCAAGTGAAGCGCCTCAGCAGTTTTTGGGAATGATTATTAGGCAGACCCGATTACTGCTTGCATTGCACGGGGCCGAAGGGTCTGATGCATCCCTTGCCTCGCAGCTTAAGCTGAATCCGTTTGTGGTTCAAAAAACTCGGAAGCAAGCAACACGGTTTACTATCGCGCGCCTTGTGGCCACGTACCATGCGCTTGCTCGCTTGGACCGCAGCCTCAAAGAAAGCCGCGGCGAGCCTAGACTCCTGTTTACTATATTAGTTGATTCTATTGTTCGCTAGTGTCATTGCGAGAGAGTGTACTCACGACCGAAGCAATCCTATCGATCAGTGAGAGTATGAGTATGCTATAGGCTTCCACGCGACGTTAGGATTGCTTCGCTTCGCTCGCAATGACAAAACAGCCCACCAAGGAGGTGGGCTGTTTTAATGCGGTAGTTATTTTGCGGAAGCTTTTTTGATTGCTGCGAACATGCGAGACTTTTTGCGGGCAGCCTTGTTCGGGTGGATGATATTGCGCTTTGCGGCTTTGTCGATCATTCCAACAACGCTTTGTGCAAGCTTCTGCGCCTCTTCGAGATTCTTTATGGTAAGCGCCTTTTGAATCTTTTTGAGAGTGTCCTTAATCTTCTTTTCCCGGATCTTGTTGAACAGTGTCCGTGTCTTAGTTTTGCGCAGTTCTTTAAATGATGATTTCTTAATCGGCATAGTTACATAGTATAGATAATAGGTAGATACTAACTGAATCAGATGTTATTGTCAAGATAGCTTTCTTTTTTAAGGATAGCAATCACTTTATCCACGGTTTGTTCGAGTTTGCCTTCCTCGTTGATCACTTCGTAGTCGTAAATACCCTTATTGTCGTAGTACTCCTTGGTGTACTCAATGCGGGATTGGATATACTCTGGTGCATCTCCGCGTTTTTTGAGGCGCTCAATGAGTTTGTCGATATTTTCGGCAGTGATGAAAATGGCAAGCGCGTCTGGGTATTCTTTTTTGGCGGTTTGTGAACCTTTCCAATCCATTTTCCAGATTCCAATTTTGTTTTTAAGCGCCATTACGCGTTCCAATTCTTTTTTGGTTGCGCCGCGTTTAGAGCCGTACACTTCGGCCCGTTCTGCAAATTCATCGTTTGCAATCATGCTGTCTATTTCTTTTCTGGATTTAAAATAGTAGGGGTGGCCTTCTGATTCTCCAGGCCGCATGGGCCGGTCAACCGTGGTCACGACACGCTCAATGGGCAAGCCTCGTTTTATCAGGCTTTCAATAACACTGTCTTCACCGCCTCCCGATGGGCCGGAGATAATAACCAAGTTTGTTGTATGGTTCATAGTGATGATACAAAGTCATTAAGTTCTTTTGGAAGTTTGGATTCGTACTCGCGTTGTTCGCCGTTTAAATCCTCAAATGCGAGTTGCGCTGCGTGCAGAAAAATGCGGCCCAGATCCTTGTGTTTAACGCGCTTGTTGGTGTAGAGCCTATCCCCAACAATGGGATGTTCGATTGAATTAAGGTGCACACGGATTTGATGGCTGCGGCCAGTGTGGATTTTTACGGAAAGCAGCGTGTTGTGGGTGAAGCGCTTTTCCACAGTGTACTCGGTTTTTGCATCCCTGTCACCTTCTTGCATCTGCGTGTGTGCGGCCATTTTACCAGTCTTTGTTTGCGAGCGTCCAATCGGGGTATCAATGACTCCATTTTCCTCATGAATCACTCCATGCACCAAGGCAATGTACCCTTTACTCATGATGCGTTCTTTGAACTGCTGTTTTAAGTGTTCAAACATTTTTTGTGCGCGCGCGATTACCATCAAGCCCGAGACATCTCTATCAAGCCTATGCACAATACCCGGACGCAATGGATCTTCGCCCACTCCTACAAGCTTCGGATACTTGGCAAGTAATCCATTTACTAAGGTGGGTTCATGAATGCCAAGTGCTGGGTGCACTACTAATCCAGCGGGCTTTTCTATTACCATATATTCCGGAGTCTCATCAATCACAGTAAATGTTACAGCTGCGTTAGGTGAGATATCTGGCTCTAGGGCTTTTAGTTTTTCAATTTCAATAACATCGCCAGCTTTGGGCTTTTGGTTGGGGCTTGCTGGCTCTCCGTTTATAGTTACACTGCCGCTTTTAATCTGCTTTTGGATAAACGAGCGCGTGCTCTCTGGGAGTTTTGCCGAAAGAAATTTGTCCAAGCGGTCGAGCGTGTCAGTTGATTCAACAATAAGTTTCATAATCTATGTGTTATACAGGAGAACACGCATCAAATCAAGTTCTAGGCGTTGTTTGTTGCGATACGTTTTTTAAGTACTCCAATGCATCAGCTTTAGAGGTGAGGTCTCCAGAAAGCTGCTTGGCGCGAATTTCTTGTAGAATAGTTCCTATGGTAGGGCCTGGTTCCCTGTGGAGCGTGTCCATTACGTCTTTGCCCGTAAGCAGTGGCTTAACAAGTTTTGTGCCATGGCTTCCGGTTTTCTTTTTTATCTCAGTGATGCGCTCTTTGAGCGTATCATACAAATTAGTCATGCCATTGCCATCGTGCCCAATGGTTGCAATCCCATCCACGTACAAGAGTTTTAAAAAGTTCCGCGAAGGCCACCGATGGCTAAAAAAATATTTTTCAATGGTGTCTGCTCGCAATGTTTCTGGCTTGCCATGCACCAGGAGCATATGGTGGCTGATCATCCATGCCACGTGATCCGCAGAAACACCTACTCCCGGAGGAGCTGAGATGCGTATCCGATCCAGCGCTTCTTTGGTGACTTTGGCGCCAACTTCATCGTGTCCGTCGAACCGTATTCTATCAGCCCCGTCTTTTTCTGGAGTCTTTATGGTGTAGGGCTTTCCAACATCATGAAATAAAACAGCAAGCACCAGTTCTAAGTCCGGCTTTTCATTGTTAAACTCTTTTTTAAACTCCTCACTCGAAAGCTTGGAAAGCGCAATCAATGTGTGTGTCCATACATCACCTTCGGTGTGCCAGTTATCGGGCTGCACACAGCCTTTTGTTTCCAAAATCTCGGGCAGTGTTTCTCTAAGTGCGTGGGTTTTGTCCCAGAGCATTATTGCTTTTGCCGGATTTGCTGCAAGGGATTTTAAAAACTCTTCCGCGATCACCTCATGGGGGAGTACGCGCTTTCCATCGATGGAGTTGTTGATCTGCGGCATCATCTGCGTTGCAGTTGCAAGGGTTTGTTTTTCAATAGCAAACCCAAGTTGAACCGAGAATCGAATGGCGCGCAGTATGCGGGAGTAATCTTCCTGGAATCGTTCCTTGGACGAACCTACGGTCCGGATTAGTTTATTTTTTAAATCTTCCTGGCCTTGGTGCGGATCAATCAGTTTTTCTTCCACCAAATTGTAGGCCATGGCATTTATGGTAAAGTCGCGGCGGCTTAAATCCTCTTCAATAGGTAGCCTCGGGTTGGTGCGCACTTTAAAGTCCTTGTAGATGCCTTGCTTGTGCATGGAAAATTCAGTACGCGGCAATGCAATGTCATATACTTCTTCGCGCGGGCGGCCTATTTCGTTAAACTTCCACACGCCGAATTGCTTTCCCGCGAACACCACCCTTCCTACGCGAGCCAAAAAATCCCCGAGCTCATCGCCGGTAATGTTTCTGACCAAAAGGTCGATATCAGTGATTTTTTTGCCGAGCAAAGTGTCTCGAACCGCGCCACCAACCAAAAATACTTCGGTTTTGGGGAATTCCTCAACCAAAGACGCAAGCGCTGGAAAAGCTGTGAGTTTTGGGAATTGAGGGTTCATACCTTTTTGTTTAGTATATCATAAAAGCCAGTGTATGACTGGCCTTTGTATTTTTTAGATTTTTTCTTGGGCCGTTCACAGATTTTCTGTTGGGCTGAGCTATTGCTCAGTTAACAGAAAATCTGAAAGGAGTAGGCGGATGGAAGCCGGAGTAGCCGAGCTTTGCTCGGATACGGAGACTGTAATCCGACTAAGACGTGGTAGGCCCGGGTGGAATCGAACCACCGACGGCCACCTTATAAGAGTGGTGCTCTAACCCCTGAGCTACGGGCCCAATCAAACCATAGCGCACTTATGCTCAAAAATCAATTTTGCAACAGAGATTGTTTGATGATTTCAGTGGCCTCATGTGCGGATCGGACCATAAGTTCCAGTGTTACCAGTTTCCTGCTTCCGGAAGGTTCTAGTCTTCCTAATGCGTGTCGCAGGTCAATAGATGGTTTGTGCGTGTGCACAATAGCTTTCCACGCATCTTGGCTCGGGTAGAGAATGGCAACCACGTCAGTTTGGGGTGCGTGCTGGAGCAAGTCATCAAGCAGGCTTACCAAATCATGTTCATTGGTATGTGTGTGCTCAAAATCTTCCTGCGTAACCACTGCCCATGCCATGCTTGGTTTGTCGCTTGTTTCCATGTTCGCAAGCAAACGGCCCCACAATTGGAGCGCGGATATTGGTTTGTTGTAAAAAAGATTTTGGATGATTTGCGATCGGTCCGCGCCCATGGTCATAAGCTCGCTCGCAATCGCCAAGGTGTGTGGGGTAATGTTTTGAGTTTGGAAGCTCCGGCTCTCGTGGATGATTCCCGCAAGTAAGCACGTGGCAAGCGGCGCATCCAAAGGATTGGATGCAAGCTTTTCCGCAAGCGAGAACAAAATTTCCGTGGTGGCTACTGCGGTCATCTCAACCAAGTTAAGTTCTCCAAAGTATTCGTTTTCGGGTTGGTGGTCGATGTTGATGATTGGGGTATGGTAAAAGAATTCCGTGTGCTCTTCGTATATGCTTCCCAAAGATTCCAAATCACACGCATCAACCACTGCTATTAAATCGTACGGGTAGTGTGCTTCGCGCGCGCGCGGCGCGCTTAAGGTGATGCCTGTTTGAGTTGGAAAGATGCGAATCATGAGTTTGTTATTCCGCACCTCGTAGGTTAGTCCGCGGATGGAATCGTGGTTCAAATCAAACTCAAGAACCATCTCGGATTGTTTTGCAAGCATTGTTTCTATGGAATCGTACCCCGGTAAAAAATGCAGATGTCCGGGCAGGCCAAATTCTTGGCAATCAATTGCAATGGACACGCGTTTTCCCATGCGTTTTGCGATTAAACAAAAAGCCAGAGCACTGGCAACGGCATCGCCGCTTGGGTTCGCTCTGGTGGTGACTAAAATATGTTTTTTCGCTTGAATCGTTTTAACGATCTGCTGGATAGTGTCGATGGGCATGCGTTTATTTTTTAGTAAGGAGTTAGCATACTGCTATTGGGGGATGGTGTCAATCCAAGCAGTGGGTAACTTGGAATTGCGTCCTAGAGCGGAAAGCGTATAGTACTAGTAGTACCTTTATTTTAATAGCACTGCCACCGCCATTACTAAGGAGGGTTGCTATGGAAGGCTGGCCAAAGTATTTTACGATACTTGCCGCAGAAAGCCCTGACTATTGTGTTGAAGTAATGGGCAGCGGTTGGTATGTTGCACAGGGAGGCGAGTGTGTGTATGTGCTTGAGTGCTGGATGGAGAATTCATACGACCCCACCATTGTGGTGGAAAATCTCGCTCAAGTTGAGGGGCTCGATGTTTCCGAGACGGTGTTTTTTGAACTATGCACGCGGCGTGTGCACGAAACAATCACGCCAGATGAATCGTGGTACCGCATGCTCACTGTGTACTGCGATGTGGACGAAGAAACGCCGTTCGTGGTTTCTGGATTCACGTGGGAACGGTGTAGCTTGCGTATTCAGGAGGCATTCGCGGGATTACTCAAAAAGATCAGCGCACAAGAGGAGCTCAAAGTTTCCAAGGGTTCTACTCGGCCAATTGAGTTTCGTGAGGTTGCGTATCAAGATCCCGCATCTTCCAACTTGCATGATGACTGTAGTTTTGCACTCTATACATTCCTGGATCACGGCACGTGCTTGTTTGCTAAGGTTGCAGCTGGCAACAGGTACCAGTGGGAGGACAGTATACCCATTGTCCTTGCCATCATAGAGCAGGAACACGTGGATCCGATGGACATCATCTTTCACGATGCCACGCCTGGTCCTGATATGTGGGGTTGCGTGACGGTTTCCGGTAGCGAGGGTAGCTACTTGTTCAGTGTAGTGCCGGATATGCCACACCAGCCCTACTACGGCCAGCTTGTCGAAGATGAATTGGTACTGTGGTCTGGAGTTGCATCAAGCGAGGATGCAGAGGGGTAGTGCATAGCGCACAACAAGGAGGAAAGGTCTCGATGACTTTTATCCCCCGGTCGTCACATAACGGCCGGGGGTGTTTTTTTGTTTGATTTTTTAGGAGCATGGGCGTACAGTAACTATATTATGGAGGGACATAGTATAGACATCATCAAACCAATCCAGCACAGTATTATTTTTGTTGCTGTGTTTTTTGTGTGCGCGTTGGCGTGGGTTGCGCCCGCGCATGCAGCTACCACGCTTGCGTTTCCGAATAATACGTTTCCAGACGGATACACGCTCACTGCCGCAAACAGCCCCTATATCGCGCAGACAACAACCATCAAAGTGGCAGCTAATACAACGGTTACTATTGAACCCGGGGTAGTTATCAAGATGCCGACCGGATTGCAGTTCCAGATTTTTATTGACGGCACGCTCATTATTGCCGGAATTGAATCTGCTCCAGTGGTGTTCACTTCCATAAAAGACGACGAGTACGGCGGAGATACTAATAGTGACGGCAATGAGACCCTGCCTTCTCCTGGGGATTGGTTTCGGATGTCAGTCAGTGGTAGGTTGGACGCAGAGTATGTCATTATCCGGTATGGAGGCAAGTCAAATTGGCCCATGCTGTTGGTAACCGGCGGCGAAGTTACGCTGAACCACTCAGTGATTGAACAGAGTGTGTGGGAGGGTATCAAAAACATCACAACTGGCAGTACTATTTCAATCGCGGACTCTGTGGTTCGGGATAACGCCCAAACCGGCTTTCGATTACAGAATGACGCATTTACGACGGTAGTTGATACGCTGTTCTATGGCAATAAAATTGGCATGCTGGCCGTCGGCGGCGCGGTAGTGCCAGCGCACGTGTCTATTGTAGGTTCCAGTTTTTACGATAATTCAGAAAGTGCGGTTTTCTACTCCGGCGACGACCCGTTGGATATGACGAACAATTGGTGGGGCAGTTCTTCCGGCCCGACCATTGCGTCCAATCCTTCTGGAACCGGGGATGTGATTGTGGGGAATGTAACCTATAGCCCCTGGACAAACCAAGATCCCGCCAACCAAGCGCCGGTTTTATCGTACCAAGATTTGGATGGGTATACTGCTGATGGCGCATCGCCTGATATTAGTTTTGTAGGGCAGGATGTTCCGGTGTTCCGCATTTTATTTACTGATTCTGATGGCGATTCTGCGCAGTATGTTCGCTTGGTGGTTGGCAATAGCGCGTATCCTATGGCAACGTCGTCCAATGGCCTGTTTGAGTTTACTCCAAATGCCGGCGTGTTCCCTAAGGGTTCCTATTCCTACCACTTTGAGACTTCGGATGGGTTGTCTGCTGTCCGCTTGCCATCGTCTGGGGAGTTAATGTTTGAGGTGCGTAATGTACCTGTTATTCTGGTGCCGGGGATAGCCGGGACGATTTTGAAGCAGGAAGTTTTTGGTGGTTTAGGAGATATTACTTTATGGCCAAATTTTCTTTGGACGGCAATTTCGGTCGCCGAATCCTATATGGATCCTTTGTCTATGAATGAAGATGGGTCTCCAAGCGATAATTCTGTTTATGTTGATGATATTTTTAGGAAAGCATCAATTTTTGGTGGTACTATTTTTGATTACTTGGATGGTTTGATTAATGATTTTGAGTCTGCTGGGTATCAGGAGAATACTGATTTATTTTTATTCCCTTATGATTGGCGTTTGAATATTCAATCAATAAGTCAATTTTTAGTCGATAAGATTGATAGTGTTATACAACAGACGGGTAGTCAGAAAGTCGATATTGTCGCCCATAGTATGGGTGGTCTAGTTTTGAAACAATATATTCTTGATAATTCTTCGTCGAGAGTTAATAAAATGATCTTTGTCGGTACGCCACATTTAGGGTCACCTAAATCAGCAAAGGTATTACTGTATGGTGATAATTTGGGTATGGGTCTAATAATGAACCAACTTGAAATAAAAAGCATCACAAAGAATATGGCGTCAGTTTACCAGTTGTTGCCTAGTAGTCTATATATATCTGAAATCGGAAAATACTTTTATAATCTAGCTATTCCAAAAAGCCACACTTATGACGAGGTAAATAATTATCTGGTCAACCAGGGCTTAAACTTTTCTCTTGTTCAGAGCGCAGATGATCTTCATAGCAATGCTTTGGACGATTTTAATACTACTGGAATGGATGCCTATAATATTGTGGGGTGCGACACTGCAACTCTCGGCAAAATTATCATCCGGAACCAGGAACTTGTTAAAGTAGAATATGGTGTTGAGTTTGTAGCAGGCGACGGAACAGTTCCGTTGGATAGCGCGACTGCTATTGATATACAGGCAAACAAAACATTTTATGCAATTGGCGTTGAACACGCAACCATGCCGAGCCAGTCAAGTATTAAGCAGTTAATTACAGAGATCATCACCGGCACGCTAGACACTTCGTCATTGCCGGATATTTCTCAAGACATCAGCCAGTGTGTATTCAACGGTCAGGTCGTATCTGTGCACAGTCCGGTCAATTTAAACGTGTATGATGCAAACGGCAACCATGTCGGTCCAGACGAAAATGGAGATATTGAATTGAATATCCCAGGCGCAACCTATGAGCAGATTGGAGATAATAAATTTATCTTTATACCGAACACGGATTCTACATCTTACAATATTCAACATGACGGCACCGGAAGTGGTACATTCAGCCTGTATGTTTCCAAGGTTGTGAACAACCAGGTCATCGAAACTGCGTATTACACTGATGTTCCAGTGAATCAATCAACCAGTGCACAGGTAGCGTTGTCATCGGACGTTAGTGGAACCACGTTACAGGTGGATACGAATGGTACGGGAAGTTTTGCGCCGGTTACTGCGGCAGCGGTCCTCAACAGTACACAGGCTGGGGACATAACAAAACCAACCACTACTATCAGTGTTTCTGGTGGAGCGTCTTCCGCCGCGTTTGAGCTTTTGGCAAGTGATGATAATTCTGGAGTTTTAAAAACAGAATATAGTCTTGATAACGGGAGCACGTGGCACGCTTACGAAAATCAGGTTATACTTACCACTATAGGCGATAATACAGTACTGTACCGGTCAAAGGACAGAGTAGGGAATCTGGAAGATTACCACACTCAAACGATCAATGTTTATTCTCCGGCTGTCATTATTGTGCCGACACCTGCCGCGCCTGCCGGCAAATCGCAAGATGAGAATACTCAAGAGCCAAATCGTCATCCTGGACTTGATTCAGGATCTGCCTCAACTCCGGAAGTGCTTGGCGTAAAAATAGAGCGTGCACAGAGCGAGCAGTATACGCAAGATGATATTCTGGCTGCTCTCCACGATGGTGATATTGAAACGTTATTGGATTATCTTAGTTTGGAACGGAATTTTTTTTCGGAGCAGGAAACAGCTCAAAAATACGGCCGATCACTTCGCTTGAACCAGGCAGGCATCAACTTTATCACATATGGCACCAAGAGCACGCAAAAACTTGGAACCGGAGAGCGCGCCGGAGTACTGTATTCCTATAAAGCGGCATTTGGCATCCTCCCCACAACAAGCGAAGACTGGAATGACGTGATTCGAATTGCAACCAACCAAGCGCCAATTCAGCGAAGCGGTGCCGCCGAGCGAAAAGCAAAAGATGTGGGTATGAATGATGAGAAATCTATTATAACGGTTGCCTACGGTCTGCGGCCGGATAAGCGGGATCTAGATGCCGAGCGACAAGGGATAGAGCGATTTATTGAGATCTACGGCAAGCTCCCATGTTCTACGTTGGATTGGAATATTTTAAGAAGTTTTGTTTATTAAGTAAGTTGGATTATGATAAAAAAGATACATAAAAATTTAATCGCGGTCTTATTCGTTGTGGTACTTTATCTAGCTAACAAGTACATATTTGGAATATTTGATTTTCAACTTAGGAGTAAAATTATATATGGTTTGATTATTATTGTTCTGGTGGCGGGAATTTATTTAGTACGTATCAATGCAAAGCGTTTTGATTTCGAGAGCAATACGAGCCGAATTATTTTTTTTATTATGGGTCTTGGGTTGGTGTTGTACGCACTTTACGCTTTAGTTATGATTTATGCTTTGAGTAATTTTACTGGTCTCTAATTCAACATTATTCCTACTGTGTTAATTCTCATTTATTTTATTTTAGGATACTTCGCTTTTAGTGGTTTTACTGATTTCTAATTCCATTTACGTCGTTTAACCCGTATTCAGCAAGCATCCATAGAGAAGATGAAATTTTATCCGCGCTTGCCAATGCAGATATCGAAACATTCATGGCGTATTTAGATAGAGCGAGGGACAGCGCTTTAGAGCAAGCAGTAGCAGAGCGTTATGGTAAAGGGCTCTCGTTTGATCGGGGAGCAATAGCGTTTATTGCCTATGGCACCAAGAGTACGCAGGCTTTAGGACAAGGCGAGCGCGCTGGAGTATTGTACTCATTTAAGGAGGCGTTCGGCAGATTACCTACAAGCACTGTTGATTGGAGTGATGTGATACAAATTTCCACCAACAATCTACCAAGTCAGCGCAGTGCGCAGGCCGAGCAAAAGGCAAAGAGCACAGGTGCAGAAAACGATCAATCTGTTATGATGATTGCATATGGCTTGCGGCCGCTAAAGCGAGATATGGGGTTGGAGCAAAAAGGACTCGTGAATTTCGTTAGAACCTATGGTAGATTACCAAGCTTTACATTCGATTGGAATATTTTAAGAAGTTTTGTTTATTAAAAGAATATAATAAAAAATATGAAAAAACTAGTTTATAAAAATATTATTTTAATAATAATATTTCTTGTGTCACCTTGGTTTATTTATGAGAATTTTTATCAGCCAGGCATGCCAGATAAACATGTAAATTCATTGATTTATTTTATGCTGTTAGGGGCAGTATATCTTGTTTATATGAATGTTAAATTTTCTATACGACTAAAAGACAGTGCTCAAAAAGTTTCAATAGTATTTATCATTCCCCCTGCACTCATTCTCATTTATTTTATTTTAGGTTACTTCGCTTTTAGTGGCTTTACGGGTTTTTAATCCTCATCTTTTGACCAGCTTTCCTGATACTCAACAAATACGCCCAAACTCCGCAGGCAACATTGGATCTGCATCAACACACTCAACACCAAGCGCGCGCCGCAGTGCGCAGGCCGAGCAAAAGGCAAAGAGCACAGGTGCAGAAAACGATCAATCTGTTATGATGATTGCATATGGCTTGCGGCCGTCTGTGAGAGATATGTCCGCAGAACAGCGGGGTATAATCAGCTTTATCAAAGTTTATGGCAGATTACCCGACTCTACATTGGATTGGAATATTTTAAGAAGTTTTGTTTATTAAAAAATAGAACCATATGAGAAATTTATTTAAAAGAAATACTATTTTATTAGTACTGTTTTTGTTTGTTATTGTACCGCGATTGATTGTTTTTATTTTTCAGGATAGAAATTTTGTATCTGATAATGGAGTTGTTATTAATGTTATTGTTGTTCTGTCTATTTTGGTTGGAGTTTATTTATTTGTAGGCGGTATTCAAGGTTTTCGATATAAAGTTAAGCATAATAGGATATTATCAACTATATTCATACTTGTAGGATTGGGATTAGTAATTTACTCTTTATATTCATTGCTAGTTTTCTCTCTTTGGAGCAACTATACAGGGCTGTAGACCAAGACATGTAAAAGATGCTTTAAAAAGCGGCGCAGAATTTCCATTAACTCAAAATGAAAGATAAAATACTAAAATTTATTAAACCTTCCCGGATGAAGTTGATTGTCATGGCAGTTTTGGTTGTTTTGGTCGCGCTAACGATTTTTTTGATCATGGGGGTTATGTTCGGCTGTATAATGAGCTTGGGTTGTGACACTGTATCTTTTGCGTCGTTTATTGCTGGCGTACTAGGACTGGTATTAGTTATTCCGTCATATTTCATTTATCTCATGCCGCAAATGGTATTTGGCGATTTAGACTGGCCGATGAGTGTGATGATTGGGATTATGGCGGCGATAGAGATTATCTACTTGTATCTGCTGTCTTGTGTTGTAACGATTGTCATTAGAAAATTTAGGAAAAAAAGAAAAAGCGAAATTATTAAAAACGGAATACAGAAACTACATCGTCACTCCGGGCGGAGGCTTACCTTGATACTGCTTATATCATTTGCGGTAATTATGCTTTTTGACGGTCTGGCGTTTCCGCGAAGACTGGGCTATATGATGGCGTTGTTCGACGACGCTTCGTTTTATATCGCAAAATTTTCAACAGCATTCAGTATTGTCGCTCTATCTATTTTTGAAATTTGGTATTTGATATTTTTGTTTTTACGTAGAAAAAAAGTGGTTTGGAATAAATTTTTTCTGGCAGCAATGTGGGTTATCGTGTTTGTGTTGTTGGCTCTGAATATTATGATGCTAGTGTTCGGTTTTTTATAAAGAAGATGGTTGACGCAACACCGGTATTTGTTTATTGTACTTTATTGAGAGTTATTCCGTGTTTAGTGGTTTCACAAAGTTTTAATTCACCCGCTCTCCTCATCATCTAATGTATGCCCAACAAGTGCAAACACCGCAGGCAACATTGGATCTGCACCAACACACTCAACATCAAGCGCGCGCCGCAGTGCGCGCGTTTTTGAGTGGGAGCGAACGCGTATTTGTATGATATAGATTTTTGTTGTATACTATAGATAATAAAGTAAGATGCCTAAGAAAGAGTATAAGTATCCTTTGACTGATATAGATGTTTTACATATAAGCTTTGAGACCAAGGGAGGCAAGTTGGTTCAATTTTCGATCCGGTATCGTGCCCTCATACAATCCAGATGGAGGACAGTGCTTGGGGTAGACAATTGGTATGGAACCCCGCATAAGCATGTGTATCATAAAAATGGGAAAGAATATAAATTTCCTATATATATGGATAGTCAATCAGCTTTCGACAGTATGAAGAGTGATATTGCACAGCGCTACGAAAAAATAAAAGAAAATTATTTATATGCAACGTAACAGTATGTCTAAAACATTTATAAAAAAGAATATCAAACTGTCTAATGAGTTTGATAGATATATTATTAGGAAGCCTGATTTGATGAATAGAATTCCAAATAAGGGATGGGTTATTATTACCGTAGAAGGCGACGAAGCTTTCAATAAGGAAAGCCGCGCTCTTGCCGAAAATATTAATCCACAAAGAGGCAGGGTTGTAGAAGCAAGGAAAAAAGGGAGCACATGGCGTTTGCACGATTTTGCCGCGTGCTAAATTTCGTCTTTATTGTACGTTTTAAAGAAGTATAAAAACAGCTGGTTAATCCGGTTGTTTTTATATTCAAGATTTATGTCCTAACTTTGCATAAAGTGGAATACTATTCTAAGTTTATGGGTTAATTTGGAATAGCGGCTGACTTGTGTTGATTTTTAGTAATGAGAAGCGTACAGTTTGGGTATGAACAAATACGCCCAAACACCGCAGGCAACTTTGGATCTGCATCAGCACACTCAACATCAAGCGCGCGCTGCTGTGCGTGCTTTTTTAAGCGAGAGCGAACACGCGGGATACAACCTAGTCCGCATTATCGTGGGCCGCGGTATCCATTCTAAAGAAGGCCCGGTTCTAGGTGATGCGGTGCGCGCCTTGCTCCGCGATGCAGACTATGAGTTTCGCGATGCCAAGATAGGGGAAGGCGCAGAGGGCGCGATTGATGTAAAGCTTTAACGGCTCAGTCGATTGAGCAGCTGGGGATACGCTATCCATGCGCAGATCTTGTGTTTTTTGTAATGTACGCTATAATGTACATATATGAATACTCAACATACTATCTCTACAACCCAGGCGCGTAAAGATATTTTTACCATCACTCGTGACGTGCAAAAACCGGGTAGGTACTACACACTCACGGAAAACGGCCGTCCTAAGGCGGTGTTAATGTCCGCCGAAGAATTTGAGTCTTGGGCGGAAACATTGGAGGTGCTGCGAGATTTTCCAGACTTAGATAAACATGTTGCCGAAACTGACAAGGCTGTTAAAAGCGGTGAGTATAAAAAATGGGCAACGCTTGATGATCTTAAAAAAGATTTTGGTTTTGTTGTAGCCGATAAATCTGCAAAAAAATATGGTGTTCAAACTGCGCGTAGAACCAAGGGCGCAAAAAAACATACATAAACTGCCAAAGCAGTACCAGATGCGTGTATTGCAAATTCTTGGCGAGATTGAAGCCAATCCTTTTTTGGGCAAAAAACTTCACGGAAAACGCGAGGGGCAATATTCTTTTCGGGTATGGCCATACCGGATTGTATACAAGATTTATAAGAACGAGCTATTGGTTGTGGTGATTGAGTTTGGGCATCGGCAGGGAGTGTATTAGGCAACGGTTCACTCAAGTAGCCTGTTGTTTTTTTGTATTGCTCTTTTAATGTAAGTAACGTACCGTACATACACATGGACCAAAAAAAAGCGCTCAACATACTCAAATCAGGCAACAATGTTTTTCTCACTGGCCCAGCCGGCAGTGGTAAGACATATATTTTGCGTGAGTTTATTGAATACCTTAAAAAGAATAACAAAAAGCACGCAGTAACTGCCTCTACGGGTATTGCTGCAACACATATTGATGGCACCACCCTCCATTCGTGGGCTGGTATTGGTATAAAAGAGGAGCTCTCTGGCCGTGATTTGCAAAAGCTTGCTGATAACAAACATATGCAAGCTAGGTTTTTGGCATGCGCTGTTTTGATTATTGATGAGATTTCTATGGTTGATGCGCGTACCTTAGAGTTGGTTGATGAGGTATGTAAAGCAGTCAAGCGGAGCGCGCAACCTTTTGGTGGTTTGCAAGTTGTTCTGTGCGGTGATTTTTTTCAGCTGCCACCGGTTCGCACCGATAAAACAAAACCGATTTTGGCGTATCACTCTGAATCCTGGAACAAAGCAAAACTGCGGGTTTGTTATTTAGATGAGCAGTTTAGGCATACTGATGATTTATTCTCTCAAGTACTCAATGATATTCGTCAGAGCAAAACATCTTACGAAACAGAAGAGATTTTGCAATCGCGATTTAAGCAACCTGTTTCTGGAGAGAACTACACAACCAAATTATTTTCGCGTAACAAAGATGCAGATGCAGTAAATGAGCTTGAGCTAGAAAAGCTAGAACAAGACGCAGAGGTGTATCCTATGCGTTCCAAAGGTAAGCGGGATGCGGTTCTGCAACTTAAAAAAGAGTATAACAAAATTCCACAGGAGTTAGTGCTAAAGATTGGCGCTGTGGTGATGTTTACTAAAAATAATTTTGAACATGGCTATGTAAACGGCACCATGGGAGTTGTGGTAGATTTTTATGATGATGCAGGTGTACTGCTCCCTGTTGTTAGATTAAAAAGCGGCAGGCGAATTAGTGTTGGGTTTTCTAGCTGGTCTTTGGAACATGATAGTTCTGTTATTGCCTCTATATTCCAAGTGCCTCTTAGGTTAGCCTGGGCAATTACCATTCATAAATCGCAGGGCATGACATTAGACACTGCAGAGATTAATTTGGGTAATACCTTTGGCCATGGCATGGGATATGTTGCGCTTTCTCGTGTGCGTTCGCTCGCTACTTTGAATTTGACTGGATTCTCGCGTAGAGCTTTTATGGTAGATCCGGAGGTGGGGGAGATGGATTTGGTTTTTAGGGAGGTGGGGGGGAGTTAATAGGAATTTTCTTTTTCTATTGACAAAAATACCTTAATGTAATATTCTCTCTGTATCAAATATTTTTTTAGACTTCTTAGTCGAGATAATCTTGGAAAGATTTTGAGAGCGGTTGCATAGCAACTGCAACATTATTCAATTAAACACTAATCACATGCAAACAGGCATAATCACTAAGTTGGTATCCGATAAAAATTTCGGTTTCATCAAGCGTGATGGAGAAGCAAAAGATCTTTTCTTTCATGCAAACGAACTGGTAGATGTTGACTTCGCTTCACTTCATGAGGGCGATTCCGTGACATTTGAAGTTGAGGATGGCGCAAAAGGTCCTAACGCAGTAAAAGTAAGCAAAGCGTAAGCTTTGATACTGATACTATAAAAAAGCCCGCAAGGGCTTTTTTTATTTGTACTGGAGGATGGGGGGGCGAGATTGTGATGTGTGATTTCAATGGCTCAGGCGGTTGAGCCATTGAAATTTGTTGATGCAGCAGGTACGATTAACATATATGGAGGGAACACAACAAAAAGGGTACGACATATCCAAGCCGACCACGGAAGACTGGCCGCGCGAGCGGCTCATGCGCGAGGGGCCGGATGTTTTGCGCAACGCGGAACTCTTAGCTATCATCTTAAACACGGGCCACAAGTCTAGTATATATTCAGATATGCCGGAACAGGTTGCGGGAGTGTTAGTGGAAGATTACAGTAAGCTGAATAAGGATAGTATTCCGGTGTCCGGGTATTGCATTGATATATTACGGATCGCGTTGTGGTCTTTAATGATTACTGATACTTTTTATGACAGCATAAAAAAAGTTATTACATTGGGCGGGGATACAGATACGTTTGCGGCAGTTGCCGGAGCATTATCCGGGTGTTACTATGGGTACAATGGTATACCCGAAACATGGAAATCGGAAGTAATGCGTGCGGATTATATAAAAGAGCTCTCGGAAAAGATGTATTTAAAAGATTAATAACATAAAAATATGCCAACCATGTATATCTCAAAGAAAATACCGAGGCCACAAACAACGACATAGAAAATCTACTCAATGTTTCGGACGCGAGTGCTACAAGGTATTTAGATGAATTGGAACAAGAAGGCAAGATAGAGCAGATTGGGGGAGAAGGGGAGGTTTGTGAAGTATCAACTGCGGTAATTCACCTTAAGCAAAAGGAGACAGAAATGTCTGGTCCAGCTATTTATACCGCAAAGCTGAAAAAAGAGCTTACGATACTATGACTCTGGAAGGTGCGTGGTCAAGCAGTATTGTGCCGATTCTCCATAGAGAGGAGGTAATTGGTTTTCTTATAATCAGCAGTAGAAAGTACTGAACTATTGCTGTTCATCCCTTCGTCAGTTTTTGGCGAAGGGCTTTTTTTATAGAATAGTGTACTCTTGTCAAGAATTACGCTGTGTAAAACTTGTTAACAAAATATTATATCTGTGATATAATGCATGTATGCATATAATACAAGAAAAATTGATAAAGTTATTAGAAAAAAAAGACATCTCTGGTTTAACATTGCGTGAAATAGGTAAAAAGATAGGGGAGCTAGATAGTCCACAGAAGATAAAGCACCATCTTAACCAGCTAGCAAAACGAGGGCTTATTCGGTTTGATAAAAATAGTAAAAAAATAGAGAAAATAAAATCAGGAAAAGTAGCAGGAACAAACTTACTATCAATACCAATATTAGGTAGCGCAAACTGTGGAGAAGCAGTTATTTTTGCGGACGAGCAAAAAGAAGGATATTTAAAAGTATCTTCTAAGCTACTCGGCAATATATCCTCAAAACAAGCAAATAATTTATTTGTTTTACGCGCGTTTGGGCAATCAATGAACAGAGCAGATATCCAAGGAAATACTATAGATGATGGAGATTACGTTATTATTGATAAAAGTAAAATACATCCAAACAACAATGAATACGTGTTATCTATTATTGATGGGCTTGCTAACATCAAAAAGATTTTTAAAGATGAAGAAAACCATCAAATTATTTTGTATTCAGAATCAAGCCAAAATTATCCGCCAATATATATACACGAAGATGATTTTGATAGGTATCTGATAAATGGGACAGTAATGCGCGTTATGAAACAGCCAGATGAACTTTCCTCCATGCGCGAGGCAAGTAGCCGCGATATTCTAAAAGATTTAGGCCCTCAATCAAAAGAAGAATATGAGTATTACAAGAACTTATGAATACAGGGAAGAGTGTGCAAAATGGAGAGATTTGGCTAGTAAAATTTGATCCATCAGTTGGGCTGAGTTTCAAGGTGTCCGCCCTGCTTTAGTTGTTCAATCAAATATACACATTAAAAAATCCAACTTGATTACTGTGTTGCCTTTGACAAGTAATTTAAATAGTAAGCTAGCAGATGATATTGTTATAAAAAAAACATCTCAAAACAGGCTTATGTATGATTCAGTAGTAAAAGTTTATGATATTATATCATTTGATTATTCTAGGCTGGTTAATAGGATTGGTATTATAGACACTTTTACTTTAGATAAGATTAAAGAATATTTACGGAAACATTTTGATTTGTTAAAATAAAAACAATATGCCAGCCGCAAACAATAACATAGAAAAACTGATTAAAGTTTTTGATGCAACTGCAACAAGATATCTTAGTGAGCTTGAGGAAGAGGGGGAGGTTTGTGAAGTATCGATTAAAGTAATTCAACGGCTCAGGGGGTTGAGCCATTGAAACTCGCTATTTTGAGGCTTTTTTGGTATGCTCAAAATAATATTAAACAAACTATATGATACTCCCCCACAGGGGAGCATATTCCCGAAAAAAATGATTCCTGACACCGTTTTCCCTCGTGCAATTTAAATAATCATATACCTATGCAAGACGACAAAGAAAAAGAAGAGCCCAAAGACGCAAAGCACATTGATCACGACACTGCTGATGCCGTGCTGGATTTGATGCAGGAGTTTCATATTAAAGGTGATGAGCTGGAGGAGCCAAACAAGGCAAAAGCAGATTCTGAAACAAGTTCAGAATGACGTGGTATGTACCATCTCTATATCCTCAAGTGCGCGGACAAGACACTCTATACCGGCATTGCCGTTGATTTGGCAAAGCGCATTGCCGAACACAATAACAGTAAGCTCGGCGCAAAGTATACTCGTGCCAGGCGGCCCGTGAAGCTTGTGTATTCGCGAAAATTCCGCACCCGCTCGACGGCGTTAAAAGAAGAGTATAGGATTAAGGCGTTACCAAGAAAAGAAAAACTTGCATTGATACAATTATGAGAGTACCAATCCGAAAATCAGAAAAATATACCTACCTGGCGGTTGATCCAAACATGACACAGGAGAAGTTTGATGCGCTCTCGGCGCAACTTTCCCGCATGAAAAAATCTCGGCCAGCACTTGCAAAGGAAGTGGCGCGCTTGGCGGAGAACGGGGATTTTTCCGAGAACGCGGAATACCAGATTGCCAAAGGAAAACTGCGCGGGTTAAATCAACGCATGTTGGAAATTGAATCGCACTTAAACAAAGCTTCCATTATTGCGCCGGGTTCGTTTGGTGGCATGGTGCGTATGGGAAGCGCGGTTGTGGTGGAAGTAAACGGGCAGCAGAAGACGTTCCGCATATTAGGATCATCCGAAACAAAACCCGAGGCCGGGATTATTTCGCACCAGTCACCTATTGGTATGGCTCTCATTGGCAAAGTAGCCGGAGATGATGCAATTGTCAAAACCAAAAAAGGCGAAACACTATATCGCGTGGTGAGTGTTGCATAGGTGCCTATGGTATACTACGCATATTGTGTCTGTCAACATAGGAATATATGAGGAATGTTATAAAAAATTTATCCCTTTCCAAGAAATTGACTGCTATAGTATTGCTGTTTTTGTTGGGTCTCGGTGCGTATGTGGGAAAATTTCACATCGTTCCTGCCATGAAGAAAGCCGCGCTGACTGTCTGGCTTAATACACCGACCGAACTTACCATTTACGAGAAAAATAACCATGATGATTTTTCAAAGACGGTGATCCCGCTTCCGCAAGAGAGCGGCTATTTGATTGCGGTATATAAAGATCAGCACAAACTGAAGCTGTTTCGGAATAACGAATTAGTAAAAGAGTACGATGTAAACGTACGTCGCGAGCTTGAAGACAGAAAAGTATGGGAGGATGGGCAAACGCCGGAAGGTATTTTTTACATAGAAACTATGGACAAAGTCAGCGATCCTCCTTGGAGCAGATGGATACGCCTTAACACTATGGAAAAGGCGCGCGCGCTGTATAGCGATGCATACACCGATGGCATCCAGCTGATTAACTCATTTGAGGCGCATTACGGAGCGCTGGATTCGGATAAAAAAATTCGGCAATTCAACCAATTGCACCCCAGTCAGAATATGTTGCGCGGCGTAGGCATCCATGGCGGTGGATTTTCCCTGTATCATGAATGGGTGGAGGGGTGCGTGGCGCTGTCTGATGAAAATGTTATTGAGCTTTTTGATATACTGAAAGATTCTGAAAACGGCGGTATCGGAATTAAGGTGGTTATTCAAGACTAAGATCGTTAGCAGGTTTTGAAACAATACGAGCATGTATATAAACATTGACGAAATGCTTAATTTTCGGTAGACTAATCGTCATGAACGTTACCGAACTGGCACGACAACTCAGAACCACCAGAGCAGAGCTTTTGGAAAAACTTCCTGAGCTTGGATTTGATATTGGATTGCGCGCCATTAAGATTGATAATAGGGTTGCGGAGAGCATTAAGCGCGCATGGGGCGAATCCGGGCGCAAGGATCGTTTGCGCGAGCAAATGGCCCGTTCTGTTGCGGCGCACGAAAAAGCCGAAAACAAGGAATCGCTCTCCAAGGAAATAGCCATTCCAGACAAGATTTCGGTGAATGATCTTGCCCAGCATTTAGGAACTCCGGTAACGCACTTTATCGGCTACTTGATGAAGAATGGCATCATGGCAAGCCTTAATGAACAGATTGATTTTGAAACCGCGTCAGTGGTGGCCGAAGATTACGGGTTTAAGGCGACTCGCGGGGATGGCGCTGTTCGCGAAGATTCGCACGCCGTAAGCTCCAAAGCCTTGCGCGAGATTAAAGCAACGCGCTCGCAAGATGTGGATGGCATTGTGCGGCCTCCGGTTGTAGTGGTCATGGGCCATGTTGACCACGGCAAAACCACGCTCTTGGATGCGATCCGAAAAACCAATGTGGTAGCAGGCGAATCAGGCGGCATCACCCAGCATATCGGCGCCTACCAAGTTGAGGAAAAAGGCCGGCTCATTACGTTTCTTGATACGCCGGGGCACGAAGCATTTAAAGCCATGCGCGAGCGCGGCGGCCAAGTTGCTGACGTGGCTATTTTGGTTGTTGCTGCTGATGATGGGCTCAAACCCCAAACCCTTGAATCCATCAACGTGATCCAAAAAGAGAATCTGCCGTTTGTGGTTGCCATTAATAAAATGGACAAGCCTGGCGCAGATATTGATCGTGTTAAAAAAGAACTCACTGAAATCAATCTCAATCCAGAGGATTGGGGCGGCAAGGTAATTTGTACTCCCGTGTCCGCCAAAAAGGGCGAAGGCATCCATGAGCTCTTGGAAATGGTGCTTTTGGTTTCTGATTTGGAAAAATTTATTGCAGATCCTCATAAGCCAGGCCAAGGCGTTATTATTGAATCCCACGTGGATTCGGGCGAAGGTCCCGTCGCAACAGTGCTGGTGCACGAGGGAACCTTGCGCGTGGGCGAAGAAGTGGTGATTGGATCGACCTTTGGAAAAGTAAAAGCATTAAAGGATTGGAAAGGCGAGGATGTTTCCGAAGCAGGACCTTCTATGCCAGTTAAAATTTTGGGATTAAAGAGCACGCCTTCGGTTGGTGAAATTTTGAAAGTGGAAAAAATTGATCGCTCCATGCGCAAAAAAAACGTGAAGCAGTATCGATTGGTTGATACCGGAGAAATGCACAAAGCCAAGGAATCCAAAACCGAGGAAAAGGGCGAGGAGGAGGCTGAGAAAATTCCGGAGTTTTTGGTGATTGTAAAAGCAGATGCATTGGGCTCTTTGGAGGCGTTTATTGCATCTCTCAAAAAACTAGAAAAGCCGCAAGTGAAAATTTCTATCCTAAAGCAGGGTTTGGGCAATATTACGGAATCCGATGTCCAACTTGCAGAAGACGAGAATGCAGTGGTGTATGGCTTCAACGTGCGGCTCTCGCAAGAGGCTCAGCGTCTAAGCTACAACCGCAAGTCCGAGATAAAACTTTCTAAAATTATTTACGAACTTCTGGACGACGCAGTAGTTCGCTTAAAGAAGTTCGTTCGTACAGAGATTGTGGAAGTGACACAAGGAGATTTTGAAGTACTCAAAGTATTTAAGGATTCCAAGAACGAATCCATTATTGGAGGCCGTGTCAAAGCCGCTCCTATTGCCGCTGCATCAAAGTTCCGCGTGCTTCGCGACGGAGAGCCCATTGACGAAGGAAAAATTGTTGAACTCCAGCAGAACAAGCAGACCATGAAGTCCTTAAAAGAAGGCATTGAAGGCGGCATGAAGGTTTCGGGCATGCGCGGGTTCCGCGAGGGGGATATTTTGAAGTGCTACCTCGAAGAAGAACGGATCATTTCGTAAGCTTGCTTGGTTTGGTGGGCTGTGGTAAGGTGTTTGGCTATGCAAAACGAGTTTTCCAAATTTAAACAAGCGCTCGAGACACATGCAACAGTCGCGCTTATTACGCACAAACGCCCAGACGGAGACGCCTTTGGCTCTCTGTTGGCATTGGAGGAGTATCTAGCGACCTTGGGAAAAACAGTACGCTCCTACTGCGTTGATGAATCACCGATGTTACGCTTTTTGCCTGGGGCTTCCGCTATTGCAAAACCAACAGACGAATTTTGGAACAGCGCTTCTGTGGTTATTCTGGTTGATTGTGGAGATATATCCATGGCCGGCGTAGACCGCGCGCTGTTGCAGGGCCGGACGCTATTTTGTGTTGACCATCATATCAGTAATCCAGAATACGGATCAGCAAACATTATTGATCGCGCGTCTTCTGCGACTGCGGAAATTTTGTACCGATACTTTACCTGGGATGGATTTGCAATCACCAAATCAATGGCAACCAACCTGTTGTGCGGTATTTATACGGACACGGACGCATACACCAACCTTGGTACCACACCCGAATCCTTGTCTGCCTCCTCGGAGCTGTTGCGGCTTGGCGCGAATTTTAAAGAGATCACCGCATCAACCATGCGTAACAAATCCATTGCATCGCTTAAGCTATGGGGCCGCGCGCTGGAGCGCCTGCGACTGGACACGCACAAGGGGATTGCCGTCACCGTGCTTAAGCATTCTGATTTTAGCGAGTGCAATGCCAGCCCAGATGATGCAGAGGGCGTTGCATCGCTCCTCAATCATCTTGCAGATGTAAAAATGTCCATGCTGTTGCGCGAGCTTCCAGGTGGTTTGGTAAAAGGATCACTGCGCACCACCAATGAATTGATTGATGTGTCCCAAGTTGCTAAACTGATGGGCGGCGGAGGCCATGCCAAAGCAGCTGGATTCACCGTACAAGGACATATTACGGAAACAGAACACGGTTGGAAAATAATTAAGTAACACTATGCAACAAGAACCACACAATTTTCATCTCATCCCAACGGTCATCGAAAAATCCCACATGGGAGAGCGCGCCTATGACATTTATTCACGCCTCCTCAAGGAGCGCATTATCTTTTTGGGTTCTCCGATTGATGATGATGTTGCCAACACCATCATTGCTCAACTTTTGTTTTTAGATTCACAGTCTCAGGAAAAGGATATTAAGATTTATATTAATTCCCCGGGAGGATCGGTGACAGCAGGCTTGGCAATTTACGATACCATGCAGTACGTAAAGTCCGATGTCTCAACCATTTCCATTGGTATCTCCGCATCCATGGCAGCAACGCTGCTCGCCTCTGGGGCTCCTGGCAAGCGGCTTGCGCTTCCAAATTCCGAGGTGATGTTGCACCAGGTAATGGGCGGGGCCGAGGGACAGGCATCAGACATTAAGATCCGCGCCGAGCACATCCTAAAGCTCCATGCGCGCTTGAACCAGATTCTTGCCAAGCACACGGGCAAGGAGGTTGGCCAGATCGAAAAAGACACGGACCGCGACTTTTTTATGAACGCACAAGAGGCAAAAGAGTACGGGTTGATTGATAAGATTATACAGTAGATAAAAAAAGAGCAGGGGCGGATCAATGTGGTCCGTCCCTGCTTTGTATGTGTATGTTCCTGCCTATCACTTTTCTCCTCTCTATTGCCGGTCGTTGATTCGACTGGCAATGACGCTGGCGACCGCGAGAATAAAAAGCGCGGTGAGTGCGATTGGGCCGATTGTTCGCACGATGTCGTGGATTGTCTCGCTGGTGCGGGAAGCAAGCAGTAGCGCAAAAGCCGCTAGACACTGCCACCATAAGGAAAGTCGTTGCATGTCTACCCCCGTGGTTTAAAAGAACAAGGCTCAATGAATTATTATTGGTATACCACAGAACTTGTTTTTTGTCACTTTTTTGCTATCTTGACTTTAAAAATCATTTATGGTAAGCTGTGCGTACGTAATTATTAATTACGCAGTCATACCGAAATTTGTACAGTATTGGATAGAATTGCTATTAGAGAACCCTTAGGTTTTACTAAAACATTAAAAGAAATAGAAATCATGTTCATGGCGTTTGCCTGAAAAATGCTTATATAATCGCATACTGTGAACGTTTATTTTTAGTGATTTCTAGCAATTCATCTTTTGTCTGTACTGTCTCGCGTAGGCTGCGATTTGAGAGATAGTATATGAATTTAACCATCCTAATTACCATCATTGCGGGATCCGCAGGTGGTTTTTTATTGGGATATATCGTGCGAAAACTTATAGCTACACGGAGCGTGTCTTCGGCTGAAGCTAAAGCAGAGCAGATTATCCACGAAGCAAAATCAAAAGAAAAAGAAACGCTTCTTGATGCCAAAGACCGTGCGCTTGCTCTTATGGAAGAGGCAAAGCGCGAAGAAGAGGCGCGAAGGCGCGAGCTTTCGTCCATGCAGGATCGCTTGGAAAAGCGTGAAAGCCTTTTCGACCAAAAGCTTTTGGATTTGGAAAACAAACAGACCAGCCTTGCTGAAAAAAGCAAAGAACTGGACACTGTCCGTGAATCAATCCAGACAATCAAACTGCAGCAGCTTGAAAAATTGGAAAAGGTTGCAGGGCTCACGCAGGAAGCTGCAAAAAAGGTGTTGCTTGATAACATGGAAATTCGATCAAAGGATGATCTGCTTACGCGCTTGCGCAAGCTTGATGACATCGCATCTCATGAGTGGGACGAAAAAGCGCGTCACTTGCTTTCTTTGGCAATGGAGCGGTGCGCATCCAACCATGCGGTTGAGACCACCACCACTTCACTCACGCTGACATCAGACGAAATGAAAGGCCGCATCATTGGAAAAGAAGGCCGCAACATTAAAACCTTAGAACAACTTACCGGCGTTGAGGTGATTATCGATGAAACGCCGCTTACGCTTATGATTTCCGGTTTTAGCCCGATCCGCAGGCACTTAGCCAAAAAAGCGCTTGAGCGCTTAATGGTTGATGGCCGCATCCATCCTGGCCGTATTGAAGAAACCGTGGACCAGGCAAAAAAGGAAATTGCCTTGGACATGAAAAAAGCTGGGGAAGAAGCTGCCTATGACGCAGGGGTTGCAGGATTGCACCCGAAGCTTGTTCAGATTTTAGGCAGAATGAAATACCGCACCAGCTACGGCCAAAACGTGCTTTCCCACTCTGTTGAAATTTCGCACCTTTCCGTACTGCTTGCCGAAGAGCTTGGTGGAAACGTTGAGCTTGCGCGCAAGGGCGGACTGTTGCATGATATTGGAAAAGCAGTTGACCACGAGATCGAAGGCGGACACCCAAAGATCGGGTATGATATCTGCAAAAAATTTGGTTTATCAGAAGAAGTAGCGCAGATCTGCTTAACGCACCATGATGACCACCCTGAACAGCTTGAGACCGTGATTGTAAAAGTTGCAGACGCGCTTTCTGGCGCACGGCCTGGCGCACGCAAAGATACCTACGAACAGTACCTCCAACGCTTAGGAGAATTGGAAGATATTGCAACCAGCTTTGACGGAATTGAGAAAGCATACGCCATCCAAGCTGGACGCGAAATCCGTGTGTTCGTGACTCCGAACAAAGTGGATGATTTCCGCGCTCATGAGCTTGCCCGCGAAATCGCGAACCGTATTGAAGCTGAACTCAAATATCCAGGCGAGATCAAAGTCAACGTGATCCGCGAGACCCGCGTGATTGAGTACGCACGATAAATCGTTATAGTAAAAAAAGAAAACCCGCCCCAGACAAGTTGTCCGGGACGGGTTTTTTGGTGCGGTGATGTTTTTCATCAGTTTTGTGTATTTTAAAAGGGCAGCACAATGCGCCCTCCGAGTGATGTGGTCATCGTAGCACAATGCGTTTGTCTATCACACGTGCGAGGATGTAGTTGTGGTATACTACTCGTATGATAGCTGCACTGAAAACAGTATTTTTTAGGCCTCAATACCTACTCCTTGCAATAGGTATTTCAATTATGTTATTTTTGATGGTAACTTGGTTGCCCAACCGAAGCTTGCTTTTGTTTTCGCTTTCCTCGGACGTGGTGCCATTTTGGGGATTGATTGCGCAAAGCTATGGATTTTTTCTTGCGAACGAAACCCCTGCTCGCGCTATAGTAGATAGTATGGTTATTGCGCTCTCTGGCATCAATATCGCTCTACTCTGGTATTATGTAGCACACCGCATTGCCATGGACCGGAGAATTGGCGTTGGTGTTGTGGGAACGATGGTTGGATTGCTTGGCGTAGGGTGCGCTGCATGTGGATCAGTTATTCTTACTTCTGTGTTTGGCATTGGACTTGCTGGCTCTTTTTTGGGTTTTTTGCCGTTTGGCGGGATTGAGTTTGGAGTATTGGGCCTGTGTGCGTTGGGTTTTTCCATATCTATTCTTGCCAAGAGAATTGAGCATCCTCTGGTGTGCGCCTTGTAGCTTGACATCACTCTGGGGCATTGGTAATCTTACTATCACATTTGATCAGTAATTATAATAATTGTATGGCACTTTCCACTAAACAAAGTTTTCTCGCCGGAGCAGGAGCCGCGCTTGCTGTTTTTTTTATAGTTGGTTTTTTTGTGCTCTTGGGCATGGTATTAAAGAATGATGGTTCCAAAAGCGCGGCAACATCCGCTGCTGTTGCCGGTGATACAACGCCTCAAGTCCAAACGCCAGAAGTTTCGCTTGCGCCGGTTACCGGCGATGATTGGGTGTATGGCAACCCAGATGCTCCAATTACCCTAGTTGAATTTTCGGACCTTGAATGTCCTTATTGCTCAAGCTTCCATCCTACAGTGAAGCAGCTTGTTTCCGAGTATCCCGATGACGTGAATTGGGTGTATCGCCATTTTCCACTTACTTCCATTCATCCAAGCGCAGTAGCGCGGGCTGAAGCTGCAGAGTGCGCTGGAGAACTGGGAGGCAATGACGCGTTTTGGACATACATTGACGCGATTTTCGCGAATCAGGAACAGTACAATACTGTTGCTTCTTTGCAGACCCTTGGAGAGCAACAAGGTTTAAAGAGCGCTGATTTTGCAACGTGCCTTGCAAGCGAGAAATCGTACGATAAGATTATGGATCAATCAAACCAGGCAATTGGCGCAGGCGGCCAAGGTACGCCATACTCAATTATTATTACTCCGGATGGACAAAAAGTTCCCGTAAACGGCGCAGTTCCCTATGCGCAGGTTAAATCGTTAGTTGATTCAATTCTGCAAAATAATTAATACGCATGAAAAAGAAACCAGAAAAATATTTAGAGCTGTATCAGTTTGAAGGATGTCCATACTGCCACCGCGCACGAGAAAAGCTTTCGGAGATGGAGCTTACCTATATCATCCATACTGTACCGCAGGCACAGTCTGAACGGACTGAGCTCATAAAAATTACAGGTGGCCCCGCAGGAGTTCCCACACTGGTTGATCCTAATACTAATACTGTAATCGCGGATGACGATGACAAGATTATTGAATATCTGGAACAGCAGTACGCCGAATAGCAGGTGATTACAGTTAGTTTTCCAAAATGAAGAACCCCGCTGCTCATAGTGAGTGGCGGGGTTCATTGTGATGCGCTCGGTTACGGGTGCGGCACGTTGCTTATGCGGCGTGCCATACTGATCATCGCGGTTAATTCCAGAATGTCTGGAATGAGCGCATACTGCACCCCTCTTCGCACTTCAGCGCCCATCTGGTTATTGGGTGTCCCACAGAATGTCAGGAATGGTTGGTGCGCGAGCCTAGGGATTGAGCGTGCAAATTGACAGACTTGTTCATCAAACTCCTGGATAGTTATGAACACATGGTCCACTGGTTCGCACGCGAGTATATCGAGTGCTTGTTGCAGTGTTTCACATACAACAATGTTGCAGTCACTGCTTGCAGATTGGCACTCCTCGGCATGATTGTTGAAACCTACCAGTAGAATGGTTTGGTTCTGTATTGGTGATTCGTCAATCAACGCACGTTCCTCCATCTACAGATTGGTCGTTTAAAATTACCAGCGACGAATGAACAGTTGTTTTATTTTTGAGACTATAAAATATATTAAATCATGCATAGTTTATCTTGTCAATCAAATGTAATGGTTCAATACCTTGTAATCACTTTGCTACAATATGAGGCATATGTCATATACAACTAACCCCGCGCTTCCTCGGGTACGAATGGAAGC
>MOEI01000021.1 GCA_001889965.1 bacterium CG10_46_32 | reverse complement strand
ACCGGCTTCCAAAAGGTCAAAATCACAGATTTGCCGATTGTTCAGTTTTAACTTTTAAAAGTGCAAAAAGTGTTCACTTTTAACTTTTAAATGACAGAGGATTTAGTAGATTGTCAAAAATGTATTTTTCTAGTACAATACACTCACATGGAAAATAAAAGTGGCATCTTAGGAATGTTTCTCACCACCCTGATATTTGCGGGAATTTTGTTTTTAGGGCTTTCGCGCATTGATCCCCGTACGAGCCAATTAACTGGGTTCATATTTGTGACTTTGGCTCTTTTTTTGTTTGTATGGGCCTTGCTCGGCACGTGCATGCTTGCGGTGCGGCGCATTCGGAAAAAAGATCGTGCCATCGCAGTAAGCCTGCGCCAGGCATCGTTTCTTTCAACGGTAGTTGTTGTAGCATTGTACCTTTCGCGTTTTGAGCTTTTAACCTGGTGGAATACCGGCATTTTAATAGTTGCCGTGGTTTTGATTGAAGTCTTTTTTATTGGCAAAGAGGAGACTTTCACGTCATCTTGAGCGACCTCGACGTACGTCGGGGGAGTCGAAAGATATGGCGTCAATCACATTATATCCTTCGACTCCGCTACGCTCCACTCAGGATGACGATCTATAATATGAAAAAACGTTTAGAACAATTACGAAAAGATGCATTGGCGGCATTTGAAAAAGCAACAGATCCTGCGTCCATTCAAAAATTGGAAACGCAGTTTTTGGGGCGCAAGGCAGAACTCGCAAAACTCTCTAAAGAAATGAAAGCATTGGCCAGCGCAGAACGTCCACTTGTTGGCAAGTTGATCAATGATATCAAAAAGGACATTTCCGACATTATCCAGAAAAAGAAATCAGTTTCAAAATCAGGCACACAATCATCTGTTGCATTCGACCACACGCTTCCCGGCATTACTCCGGTTGTCGGACACGTGCATCCCATTATCCAATTTTTGGAAAAAATAGAAGACATTTTTACTACCATGGGGTACGAGGTGGTAGAAGGGCCGGAACTGGAGACCCAGGAGTATAATTTTGATTTGCTCAACGTTCCGGAGGATCATCCCTCCCGTGATATTCAGGATACGTTTTACGTAGATAAAAATGACAAGCGCGGTAGGCCGCTCGTATTGCGCACACATACGTCGCCGGTTCAAATTCGCGCAATGAAAACACGCAAGCCGCCGGTTCGTTTACTAGTGCCTGGGCGCGTGTTCCGTAATGAGCGCACAGATGCGGGGCATGAATCTACATTCTACCAATGTGAGGCATTGGTAATTGATCGCGGGATTCGCGTTACTGACTTGATTGGCACGCTTGAACTATTCCTCAAGCGTTTGTACGGTGAGGATGTCAAAATCCGCGTGCGTCCGCACTTTTATCCTTTTACCGAGCCTTCCATGGACGTTGATATGAGTTGCTTACTGTGTGGCGGATCCGGGTGCGTATTCTGTAAGCAATCCGGGTGGATAGAAACACTTGGCGCTGGCATGGTGCATCCGCATGTTCTCGTGAATATGAAAGTTGATCCGAAAAAGTATTCCGGATTCGCGTTTGGTTTAGGAATAGATAGATTAATGATGCTGTATTACGGCGTAGATGACATCCGCCTCTCCTATTCCGGCGATCTGCGGTTTATAGAGCAGTTTTAGTCTATGGTCGAAAAGTCACACAGTCCGGATTGGTACAATATCGCTCTCAAAGTACTGGTTCACAATAAAGAAGGGCAGACCCTTATTTTGAAGATACCGGAACAATCTGACCATGCCGGGTACTATGATTTGCCAGGAGGCCGCATTAATGAAGATGAGTTTGCCAGTGATTATGAGGCGTTGCTCCAGAGGGAGTTGGATGAGGAAATCGGCATTGACATTAAGATAGCCGTGAACCTGGACCCTGTTTCTTTCAGCCGCGGCTCATACTTTTCCCGGCGTCGTCAAAAGCAAATCCGCGTGTTCTATCTGCTGTTCAAGGGCGAGCATGAGTCCGGCGAGCCAATCATCTCGGATGAGCACGCGGGGTATGAATGGGTTGATCTTTCCACGATTGCGCTTGAAGACTATTTTATCGACGGCATGCTGGAGGCAGTTAAGCGGTACTGCGCTTTGCGGAGGTGAGGAATCGCCGCGCCTCCTGTGGAGGCTCGAGGTAGCAACCCTTTGTCATTGCGAGGAGGCGTACCCGCCGACGAAGCAATCCCGTGCCACACGAGACAGAGTATGCAAAAGGAATATTCGGTATACATGATGACCAATGAACGGAATACTGTGATTTATACAGGTGTGACTAACGACTTGGAACGCCGTGTGTACGAGCATAAACAGAAAATTACGAAAGGTTTTACGAGGAGGTATAATATTTGTAAACTTATTTACACTGAATACTTTAGCGACATAAACGAAGCTATCGCCAGAGAAAAACAAATAAAGGCTGGCTCGCGAAAGAATAAAGAACAGTTAATAAGAGATTTTAATCCAAAATGGAAAGATTTAAGCGATGCTTTATAAACGGCGGGATTGCTTCGTCGCTCGCCGAGTACGGCCCGTTCCTCGCAATGACAAACACTATATGAACCTCCCCATTTCCTGGCTTAAAGAATTTGTAAACGTCAAAGATACTCCCGAGAACATCGCGGGGAAGTAAATACCGGGTTATGGAAATAAGATTTTTTAGCGAATCGGTGAGAGATTTTATCGGTTCTTTGGAGGAAAAGACTCGTGCCCGAGTGTATCAGACAATAGACCTGTTTTACGAAGCAGGGCACACTATTGGTTTGCCGCATAGCAAAAAGATAGCAAAAGACCTTTTTGAATTGAGAATCAGGAGCGTGCAGGAGGTCAGGATATTGTACACGTACAAACAGGCGAGCGTGGTGCTGCTTCACGCGTTTATTAAGCAGTCGCAAAAAATTCCGCAGAAAGAGATTAAGCTCGCATTGCAACGATTATCAGCGAGTTGACTAGATATAACATGTATGTTATATCTACAGTACTACTATTAGCATAAACAGGATGTTGGATTATAAAAAATTCAGAGACAAGCAACTGAAGGAAAATCCTAAACTCAAGCGGTACTATGATGAACTGGAGCCGGAATATGCGGTCATCAGAGCGGTGATGCGAAAAAGACTAAAAAAGGGCATGACACAATCACAGCTCGCGCGTAAAATAGGAACAAAGCAATCCGCCATTGCGCGGTTGGAATCGGGGTCGCATAACCCTTCTTTTGCCATGCTCAAAAAGGTTGCAAAAGCCTTGGATGCAAAATTAGTGGTAGCCATTAAATAAGTTATATGGAAAATCGCCAGCTCACAGACGAACAACCAAATGAGGCCGAGGGCCATGCCATTGTCCATGAGCCGCGCTACTGGCTTATCACCGCGCTTGCGGTTGTAGCGACCGCGCTGCTTGTTGGCGGGGGAATGTGGTGGTGGATGTATGGGAAACTGGAAGCGCAGAGGAAGGAACTCGAACAAAAAGTCGTGGAGTTAAAAGGACAGATCGACGAGGAAGATCGGATTATCGCGCCAGACAATTTTGTTGAGGCAGTAGAGATTGATGAGGAGGATCGAGTGATTACGTCAAATGATTTTGTTGAGCCGGTAGAGCTGGTTAATCCTGTTGACGTGGTGATTCAGGGATGGGAATTCTATGAAAATAAGGATTTAGGGTTTTCTTTGTGGCACCCGCCTGATTGGTCTATATTCGAGAGATCATTGCTATCCCCGCAAGTGGGATTAAGTAGCCCAGAGTTTATGGCTGCGCAAGAAAATACACCACCCGGTACAGAGTTAGCCGGAGATAACCTGACTATTTTTTACTATAAAACAGTTGATGATTATTTAAGTAGTAATGCGGAAGGAGTATCTAGGATAGAAGATCTTAATTCACATTATGCATATCGAGAATTGCAACCGATTTTGTTTAATGGCATAGAAGCTTGGACTGTAGTCGAAGGAGGTATTGCTGACTTCTATCAAATTTTGATTCCGGTAAGCGGCCATCTATATAAATTGCTTTTTACAGGTAAAAATTTTTATAGTAATTTGACTGAAATTGAGCAAGGTATTGTTTCCTCAGTTAAATTCATCAACTAACCATGAACCTATCTATCTCCTGGCTTAAAGAATTTGTAAACGTCAAAGATACTCCCGAACAAATTGCGGAGAAGTTGACATTGTATGTATAAAAAAATCAACAGTACATTTGAATATGCTTTCACCATTCAGAAAGACGGCATGTACGTCATTACTGTTGAAGCATCATGCAAATCGGGCAGTATTCTTGGCTTGTTCGGCGGCGAGGATTTAAGAGTGGAAATAGATGGAATAAAGTTACGCGAGGTTCCCGCTAAAAACAAGCCGCAATACTACAACATCCCTCCAGCATGGAACGGAACAAAATTGAAAGGGTTGGCAAAACTGGTGGCTTTTGTTTTGTTTTTGGCGGCCGGTGAACATGTTTTGCGGTTCATGCCTAAGCGCGGCGCTACTATCCATGCCGAGCCCAAGATACAAACTTTCAATTCGCAACAGCCGCTTCTGAAACGCATCCAAGCCCAAGACGGCAACCGAAGGCCGTGGATTACCGTAGCGCTCATTGATATGCCGCTGAAAACAGCGGATGTCGCAGTCAAATGTGAAAAAAGAGCGCATGACAGCGATGACGTAAAATTAATTATAGACGGCAAGATAGAAAAGAATGAGCAGGCAGGGTGGTGGGGCAAAAACTGGTATTGGCGCGGAAGCGAGTTGCAGGGCAACACAAAGGATGCCCGATTTTATCCCGACGCGGCCAAAGGAATTCATTACATTGAATTATGGGCAGACCGGACGCCAGCGCTGGAGTCGCTTGCTGTTACTATCGGCGATATTGGCAAAAAAGAGGATACTGAAGGCAAAGACGCTGTGCGCATAAAAGAGTACGCCTATCGCGGCGTGTCCGGGAAAGAAAACTATAATCGTTATGACACAGAAATTCTCGCGGCAGTGGATGAGTGGAACAGAGAATTTATGAACGATGCCTATCCGCCCACGGAGCCGCTTGATCCGAACTTAGTCAAAGCCATGATATTCGTTGAAAGCAGAATGGGATATGCGAAAGGAGGAGAAGTTGACGTGATGCAGGTCGGCAACCACGGGGATGACGCCTTGCGGACGTTACATCACAAGCGAGAAGAAACATGGTTTCAAAACGGAGAAAGAGTTCCACTGGATTACGAAGGCGAAGCAAACGC
>MOEI01000018.1 GCA_001889965.1 bacterium CG10_46_32 | reverse complement strand
TATGGAGATGGGCGGCATCACTGTCCCTCCGCCCAGCCGCAACAAGCCGGATCGTCCGGACTGGCGTGGCATGGTGCCGGACGAGAACGAGTCCGACGTCATGGGCCAGCTCGCCGTGTGGCAGATGGCCGAGTCCATGTCAAAGGACGAGATGCGCGAGAAAGGTATCTCTCTCCGGAGTTACTTCCGGGCGCAAGAGATTCGCCGGCATCTCGCATCGGCGGTCAACCGGTTCTTCCGGTTCGGCTCCACGGGCCGCCGTGAGGACATCCTCAAGGCGGTCTGCGCCGGCATGGTGGATCACCTGTACAAAGGTTCGTACGGGGGCTACGCCAACGGCGAAGGTGTAAATCGTGAGCTTGGTATGGCGTCGCTGGTTCGCGGCGCCGAGTGGCTTGTCGGAAAGCCTTTTGATCTCCAGATCAAGACGCGGCGGGGAGAAATGACCCTGAAGCTGATTGAGATGGCGAGCAAGGTGGACCCGATGTGGCTCACTGAGATTGCTCCGCATCTTGTGGAGCAGAAGACCGGCCTTTCTCCTCACTACAACGCCGAGAAGGACACCGTGGTTTCGACCACGCAGGTGTGCTTCAACGGGCAAGTGGTAAAGGAGGAAGTGGTCGCCGACGGAGAGCATCTGGAGGCGGCAATGGTCTTTGCGCGGTGGCTGGCGAGCCATAGCGCACTCACAAACCCGCCGGCGCACGCGGCCGGCATTGCCCTCGACGGCATACTCCGCTCCAATACCGAAAGGCAGGAGCGGGCGTGTCAGCTCAACCGTCGTTCCGGCGAGGACACCTTCAAGGTATACTCGCAGGACGAGATGTTTGAGTGGTTCGCCACAGCGCTTTCGGGCGCTCGGCGGATCAGCGAGGTGACGCGGCCGGAAGTTCTCGCGCTTCCGACCCTCGACGAGAACAAAGTCGCGGAGGTGCTGTTCAATCAGCCCGGCACGATCAGCGTTCTCGGGGCCAACATCGCGGTGGAGTATGCGGATGGCTACGGCCGTTCGCGTGCGAATCCGCGCGTGAGGCTCGCAGGCGAGCTCTCTGGCGAGAACTGCTGGCAGGAATTGCCGGACCAGGGCATTCGCCTGCCGGGCGGCCGCACAGTGGAGGTGGCGGTGCCCTTCGGGTACAGCGCCACCATCAGCGACACCGACATCCCGCGGCTCAAGGAAAGGGTGCGCGAGCATCTGAACCGCGAGCAGTGGGAGCAATGGTACAAGCCCGATCTCACCATCCCCAGCCCGTCGGCCAAGGGATCCGAGATTCCGTTCATCACCACTGTCTACGGGCAGTGTGTGGTGACCGGAGATCCTCTCCGGGCCTTCGGGACAGTCCGCTACCGGACGGGCTACTACAACTCTGGCTGGGAAGCGGTGTGGTATCGGGACAAGGCCGAAGCCGAAAAGGCGCGCGCGGAAGCAACGCGGAATCTTGAAGAGATTCAAGTGGAAGCAATGCGCAAGCGCGAGCTGGAAGCGGCAAGGGCCGAAGCGGAAACCGTCCGCAAGGCTTTTGGGGATCTGTTCTTGTCGGACAACTGGAAAGACCTCGATCCGGAGCTTCGGCGCAAGGTAGAGGATTGGCGGTATTCGTATCTACCATCCTCGACAGACCAGCTCCGAACGGACAAGGCTGACACCGAGGCGCTCATCGCCCGCGTGGAAGCCGAGTTCCTCCAGATTGAGCGCAATCGGAGAGGAACGGTCGACCTCTCAAAGGTCGATTTGTCCAGTTTGTTCGGAGGCGACGCCCGGGTTCGCCGCCAGTAGTTACAAGCGCGCCGTAGCCGCGCACAGTTCTTTTATTGAGTGGAGCGCCACGGGCTCCACTCGCAACAAGCGCCAAGTGTTCGGGCGCAAAAAATACGAACACACGAGCTATGGGAGGAATGCGGCACACGTATTCCTCCCACCCTCTGCGCGTCCCCCATAAGGAACCGCGCACTGATGAGTCCCAACAAGGACGAAAGGGGCGATAGTGGCCAGTATTCTCTTCCGCACATTCTTACGATCCGCCTCTGGCGGAAAATCTCTCTCCTCATCACGCGAATTGCGGGGGAGAACAGTGGTCGGTATATGTCAAAACAAGCTCCCGCGCAATGCGGCAGCTTGTTTTTTATTCCTATTATCTTGCTACGCAATCGTCTTGATTTCAAGCTCCGGGATTCCCTCAAAGTGTTTTACGTTTTTTGTTATGAGCGTTGCGTTGGTGTGTATCGTGGTTGCCGCGATGATGGCGTCAATAATGCCGGTTTTGAATCGTCTGCGGATTTCTCCTGCGCGTTGCGCGATTTCGTCGTTGACTGCTATAGTTTCAAATTTTGAGAACAAAAAATTCACCTCTTGCCGTTTTACGTACTCATTCATTGATTATCCCGCCGCAATTTCGGTCAGCGTCAAGGTTGAGATATACAAACTATGGCCATACTGCTCTGCCTGCGCCATGAATGGCTCCATTGAAACATGGCGCCTCAAGTGGTCTATGAAGATGTTTGAATCTACTAGGTATCCCCCCCCATGCGTCTTTAAAATGCTGTTCGGCTTCTTTTCTTATTTTGTCTTCATACTCAATGCCTGTTTCTTTTTCATCCCCCCATGCGCCGAATGTTCTTCTCGCGGCTTCGGCCAACCCTTTGTTAATTTTTTTCTTTGGCACATAGGTAACAATAACATCAGCCAACTCAAAGCCGGGTTTTGTGTGGGGCACGATAATACCCTCTTTTTCTTTATAGGTTGCTTTTGTGGTAACGGGAATCATAGCACGAAGATTGTAGCATATTTGGCGCTATTGTTCAACTTCCGGCACGTCAATCGTAATATTCACCCCGTTTACCCGATGCGGGGTATTTTGATTATTCCAGAGTACCGCATAGATTTCGTACTCTCCGCCGATTTTTGGTATGATATTCCAGACAGTTTTAAGTGTGGCGCTGTTCGGTGAAAGTGATTTAATGAGGACATACTGGCTGGGGTTTGCTTTTGGTGCAGCGAAGATTTCTACATTAGAAAAGTCAGTGCTCGGAATAGTAAGTTCAATATTCACTGGAAAACCAAATTCATTTAATACTGTGCCAGCCGCAGGCGCCTCCCACGTTACTGAGAGGCCTGACTTTTGTAGTAACAGGTTAAAATTGACAAACACCTCCGTGCTGTTGTCGATATCATCATACGCGATTGTTTTCATTTTATGAAATCCGTTCGCGATTGAGGGATTTGGAATGTAGCGGCCTGTATACGGCGCGTTGCGAGATTCAGAGACCAGCACATCATCCACATAAAATTCAACCCGCGAGATGCCGCGTGGCGCCGAAGCGTCCGCGCTGAACGAAATGATATCTCCACTGACAGTTTGCCCTTCTTTGGGATCAAGAATTGTTATGTGTGGTTTGTTTTCGTATACATGCAGGTTGTCGTATTCTTTAGGGATTGATCCTTCGTCCGCCTTCCAATCGTGCTCTTTCATCCACCTACTTACTGCTTCTTCCCATTTGGGGTACGCGGGATCTCGTTCACTTTCGTTGGTTGGAGCTGTTCCTGTTGGGTCCCCAGTTCGAACATAGTAGAGAATAGTGTGTCCGGTGCGGAATATTTTTTCTTCTATAAATGATTCAGGCGTCAAATTTGTTGCAAGCAGCCCGGACGCACGGTCGATTTTAATAGGTGTTCCGCCTTCTAAGTCGCCGCGTAATACAGGCTTGTCTGGATACGTAATTTCTGGTTTTTTAAAGGCTTCCACTAGTTTATTTGCAAGCGCGTCGCGCATAAAGTGGTTCCAAATAGGAGCGGCAACCACCGATCCATCTGCGCCACGTTTCATTTCAGAAGAATCGTTGTTGCCAACCCACACTCCTGCGGCAAGCGAAGGCGTATAGCCCATGGTCCACGCATCGCGGTAGTCGTTTGTAGTTCCGGTTTTTGCTGCCACCGGGCGTGAACCAAGTGTTAAATAATTATTCGCGCCAAACACGTATGTGCGCGCGTTATTATCCGAAAGCACATCACTCAAAAGCCGGACAACCTGCTCTTCCATTACGCGTTTGCCATTTTCTTCTTTGTATTCTTGCAGTACTTTTCCACGAGTGTCTTCAACTTTTAAAATAGAGGATGTTGGCCGCGCTAAGCCATCGTCTGCGAGCATGGCATAGGCTGCTGTGTGTTCAAGTAGGCTTACTTCTGCTCCCCCAAGCACCAACGAGAGTCCATAGAGGTTTGCATTTCCAAAAGTTGTGTATCCGATTTCTTCTGCTTTTTTAACAACGTTTGCCGGTCCAACTAAGTAGAGCATTTTTACAGCTGGAATATTAACCGAGCCTTGTAGCGCTGAGCGAATCGACAGAGGGCCATGCTCTTTGAGGTCGTAGTTGTGAGGCTCATATTCTTTGCCGTCCCCACCTTTGCCAAATTTAGTCACCACATCCCAGAGTGTGGTTTTGTCGGTATAGCCTTTCTCAAATCCAACTGCATACACAAACGGCTTAAAAGATGAACCAGGCTGGCGCCTGCCTTGGATTGCCACATTGAAGTTGCCATCAATAGTTTCGCTAGCGTAATCGCGGGAACCCACTAAGGCAAGGATTTGCCCAGTTTTTGGATCAATGGCTACAAGTGAAGCGTTTTCCGCGTTGTACTGTTCTTGGTTCCGGTCCGCGAATTCCGCAACTGCAGCTTCTGCAGCTTTTTGCATATCCCAATCAAGCGTGGTAATAACTTGCAGTCCGCCTTGCTCAACTTCGCGCTCCCCATATTTTTCCGCAAGCTGCTCGCGCACCCAGATTACAAAGTGCGGGGCGCTGATAAGGTTTGATTTTTCAACAAATACAATCTCCTCATGGTGGGCTTCTTCTGCCTGCTCTGCGGTGATGGCGCCAGCTTCTTCAAGTAAGTTGATGATGAAGTCTTTTCGCGCCATTAATTCGTCTACATGCGATCCATAGGGCGAGTAGTAGGTTGGCGCTTTTGGCATAGCTGCAAGTAGCGCTCCTTGCGCAATAGTCAAATCTTTGGCACTGGTTGCGAGGTAGAACTGGCTTGCGGATTCAATGCCATACGCGCTTGAGCCATAGGGGATTTCGTTAAAGTAGAGCTGGAGGATCTGGTCTTTGGAGAATTTGCGTTCGATTTGGTAGGCGAGCACCAATTCCTTTGTTTTGCGAGCAAGCGCTTTTTCGTTGGTTAAAAGTGCATTTTTAACCAACTGCTGGGTTAGTGTTGATCCGCCTTGGGCCTTGGAGAGCGTTAGTACGTCTTTTACCACGGCGCGGATAATGCCTTTTATATCAAATCCTTTGTGGGTGTAGAAATTTTTGTCTTCAACCAGAATAGTTGATTGTCGTACGTATTCTGGAATTTGTTCCAAAGGAATAATGGTCCGACGTTGAGTATCAAATGCTTCGTATAAAAGATGCTCTCCGCTCCGGTCGTAGATTTTTGTTGATTGCGCGATTGAGCGGTCGATAATTTTATCCGGAGTAGGTAGGTCGCGCGAGTACCATGCAAATAAGGTCAAGATGAATAAAATACCTAACGCCCCCGCGATTAAGATGTACGGGAATATGGCAGCAACAAAAGCCTTGAGTCCGCGCCCAAAAAATATGGGCCGCTTTTTGCGGGGAGGCCCGCCCGCCTTGTTTTGTTGGCTGCGAGTTACTCGTTGTGGGGTAGTGCGGTAGTTATGGTCGCCCCAAGAGCGACTATGTTTGAAATGTGGAATTGGCATCTTGACTGAATATTAAAATAGATGGTTTAATTATATACTTTATAGTATAAAGTTTCAATGATATATTGGCTTTTGCCTATGTATTGGGTTATACTTAACTTAGGTGTTAAAGCAGAATAATAAACATATATGATTCGGTCTAGGGAAGTGCCAATAGAAGCCATGGCGCGGCCGCCAGAGGGTGAAGAGGGTGGAAATGAGGGCGCGCGAACAGATATTGACGCGCTTTTTGATATTCGCGATGCGAATGAATTTCGGGTTGCCGTAAACGCATTTTTACAGGAGCATAAAGATTCAGAAAAGGAACTTTTGGATCTTGCAGACAGGCTGTATGCACAAGAAGAAGAACAGAATGCGTCTGTGCCAAAAGGCAATAAGTATGAAGTTACGCATGTCATGAAAAACCCAGAGGAATTGCATGCGCTCTATGAGCGCGTTGTAAAGCCGCGATTTAGGAAATCAAATCTATACTCCCTTTTTTTGTACGAGACCATGCGGGAGTCAGTTAAAGTGTTTGAACAAAAATATGGAAAGCACATTATCCGAGAGGATCATGCAGCGGCTACAGCACAAGAAAAAGTCCAGAATGCGGAAGTGCGCGCGTTAATTCCGGAAGTGCAGCAAGAATATGTGGATGCGATGCAAGACAAAAATATACACCAGGAGCGTTCACCAGAGCATCAGGCCGAAATAGTCCGCTTTGAACGGAAGATACGCGCATCCGGTGCGCACGCGAGCAAAGAAGCGCGCGCAATAGAAGAACAGGTTAAAGAGCAGGAACTGCTTCTTGGCGCTATTTTGGAGAAGAGTGAGTTATTTGGGAAAGACTCCAAGGTGTTTCACGCGGACAAGTATGATGACTATTTTACGCATGCTGACTTAGTAGTGGCCACCAAGGGCGGGCCCCTGTTGATTATCGACCTTTCATATTCACAAGGTGATGCCGGTAAAAAGCAGTATTACAACAAAGAGCATCCCATACGCACGCTTGAGTATCCGCCGCATCCAGAGCTTGCGGGAAAACCCGGCATTCCGGTTATTCTTGGTATGGCCAAAGAAGATGCCGAGCAGTTGATTGCGGGCTTCCTTGAGCACGAAGCTCGCTCACGCGTTACCGGCAAGGAGAGTGACATGCAGCCCACGAGCCAAAAAGATATGGAGAAGTGGGTGGATTATGTGCTTATACAATTGCGTCGTCAGGAGCGGTATTTACAGGATCGGCTGGAGAGTATTGACGATGATGCGGTATTTAGTCAGTATGAGTTTGCTGTTTCGGAATACGATGATGCTAGTAAGTACTTTACCGCATTAAAAAAAGAGCACGGATCGCCTGAACTAGACGAAATGCGCTCTCAGTGGGACCGCCACATGCTCTATGCGGAAGCTGATATTAATGAGCATGTGAGGAGAGAGGGTAAGCCTCTCAATCCTGTTACGGTTTTTCCGGATGCTGTACAGGGGGCTGGTCATTGATTGGAAAGAGCTGAAGCGGCAATCCTTTGCTGCCGAGTTGGACAATGGTCTTTTTGTCCGGGAGAGGGGGAGTGGTACTGACAGGTTTTTTCTTGTTACACACTGTTAGCGTCTCCTGTTGTGCTTTAAGAGGAATAGTCATTTAATCATGTAATTAGTATTTTGTCAATAGTATGTCAAAAAAGCAAGATAAGGTATCAGAGTTGCTTGAACGTGGGGTTGCCGAGGTAGTGGTTAAAAAGGATTTAGAAAAGCTTTTGCGTTCAAAAAAGAAGCTCAAGGTATACCTTGGTTTGGATCCTTCTTCTACACTGCTTCATTTGGGAAATGCGGTGCCCTTGCGCAAACTAGCGGCATTTCAAAAGCTTGGGCATGAAGTTATTTTTTTGGTGGGCAGTTTTACCGCGCTCATCGGTGATACATCCGACAAAGATGCCATGCGCAAAGTACTCACCAATAAAGAGATAAAAGAAAATTTTAAGACGTATAAAAAACAAGCATCAAAAATTTTAGATTTTTCAAAAGCGAAAATTTTATACAACGGAGACTGGCTTGGGAAGCTTTCGTTTGAAGATATTGTAAAACTCGCACAGCGCTTTACAGTCCAGCAGATGATAGAGCGGGATATGTACCAAAAGCGTCTCCGCGAGGGCAAGCCAATTGGACTACATGAGTTTTTGTATCCATTGATGCAAGGGTACGACAGTGTGCACATGGAAGTAGATGTTGAGATCGGCGGCAGCGACCAGTTGTTCAATATGCTTGCCGGGCGCACGCTTTTGAAGGCATATAAGAATAAGGAGAAGCACGTGCTCACCACAGATCTTTTGGAAGGCCTGGATGGGCGCAAGATGTCTAAATCCTACAGCAACACCGTAAATATTACCGATGAGCCGAACGATATGTTTGGCAAAATTATGTCGTTGCGGGATGACCTCATCATCAAGTATTTTGAGCTGTGCACAGATACTTCTGTCGCGGAAATTGAGAAGATTAAAAAAGGCCTGCACGCAGGTGATAATCCGCGAGATACAAAGGCCAGGCTTGCTCGTGAAATTGTTGCGCTGTATCATGGTGAAAAAGCGGCGCATGCGGCGGAAAAAGAATTCAACTCCGTGTTCCAGTCTAAGGAAAAGCCCGCAGATATTCCAAAAAAGAAAGTTTTTGGAAAACAAAAACAAGCAGATGAGCTGCTTGTTGAACTCGGCTTGGCGCAGTCACGTAGTGAGGCAAAGCGTTTAATCGAGCAGGGAGGCGTGCGCGTGGATGATGTGGTTATTAAGGATTGGAAACAATCTGTTGATACCCAAAAAGGCGCTATCATACAAGTTGGCAAGCGTAGATTTGTTGAAATCGCTTAACGTCATCCTGAATTTATTTCAGGATCTTTTCATAGGTGGATGCTGAAACAAGTTCAGCATGACGTTTTTGGATAGCGCGGTTAAAGCTTGTCCACTCCCTTGCGGTAGAATTTCGCAGCCGCTTCCGGTGAAATAGTGTTGATGATGATTCCTGAACCAATTTCCACTCCGGCCCAGAATGAGCCGCGCGGTGTAATTTTCATATACAAATGCTGGTTATCATCAAATATCACTTGATGGAAGTAGTAATTATAGGAAAGCCCGAGTTCGTTGATTCGCGCGAGCACGTGCTTTAGAATTTTTGCGAAGGATTTAAGTTCTGCTTTTTTGAGTCCAGTAATGTTATCCACGTGTCGTTTGGGCATAATCCAGCATTCGTAGTTGTGCATGGAGGCATACGGCGTAAAGCAGGCAATGTGCTTGTCCTGCCATACAGCCCTTGGGCCGTCTTTTTCTTTTTTAATCACATCACAGTACACTTCACTGCCGTTTTTAAGCTTGTATTCATTCGCTTTCTGCGCTTTATCCAAGAGGTGTGGTGGAATAAAGTCAGTCGCGAATATCTGCGAGTGCGAGTGCCGGATAGATGCGCCAGCGCGGCCACCTTCGTTTTTAAATATGATAATGTATTGAATGCGGTCTATTTTTTGGATTTCCTTTGTGCGCGCAGCATAGCTTTCTAAAAGCTCCACTATATGTCCGAGAGGCAAATCCTCCAGTTCTGGTTCTGGATCTGGCGTTTCGATTACCACCTCTTGCATACCATAGGCTTTTGGATTATCTAGGCTTACGGCTGGATAATCGTTCGGAATTACTTTTATGCGCCAGTTTGATTCACGGCCGATGGTTAGGGTCGCTTTTTTATTTTTGACGTTTTTGGGGTGGAACACTGAATCCTCTGGATTCTCGTAGGACTTTATTTTCTGCGGCACTTCCAAATCATGCGGCCTGCCTTCGCGTTGGGGCGCATTGATAACATACTTGTCTTGAATATAATCTTTACGAAGCTCTGCGGTTGGTTTTGGCATGGTTCTTTTTATGTTTGTCTATGATCTTATAATACAGGGTTTCATAATTTTCTACCATACGCTCAATCGAAAAGTTTTGTTCCACATGTTCTCGGCACGCATGGCGCATGGCTGTGTACTCATCGGGCGGCATGGCATAGATTTTTTTGACGGCCGCAATCATTTCGCGTTCATTTTTTACGATAAATCCAGTTTTACCGCGCTTAATAACTTCTGGAACCGCGCCGCGGTTGAATGCCACTACCGGGGTGCCGCATGCCATTGCCTCAATCAGAACCAAACCAAAGGCCTCTTTCCATCGGTCAGGGAAGAGGAGTGCCTTTGACTGTTGGTAGTGCTTTTGCACTTTATGGTACGGCAAAAATCCATAGTGCTGTATCCGCGTACCGAGGTAGGGCCCGATAAACGTATCCCAGAATTGTTTTCGTTCTTTGCTGGAGTAGTATTGTGGTCCGACGATTGCAAGAGGTTTTTTGACCGCGCGCGCCACCTGGATGGCGGTATCAGGCCCTTTTTCCGGAACAATGCGGCCGATAAACAGGAGGTCGTTGGCAGGGTGTTCGTTGAACTTAAACTGGGTAATGTCTATGCCGTTATGCGCAATCCCAGTAAACCGTATGGGGCTTCCTTGCTTTTGGTGCGCATTGCTCAACGCCGAGAAGTAGATGTTGCTGAATTCATGTTGGTAATAGGAGAAAAGTTTGCTGTAGTGCGGGTCAAAAGGGCTATGGTATGAGATAAGCGTTGGTACGTGACCGTTCTGTGCCGCAAGTGGAAGCGCAAGTTCAGTATGCGCATGCACGATGTCAAAATCGTTTTTTTTGAATATGTCTATGAGGTGCGTCTGGTCGTTCATGCCGAGATGCCTGGCCCAGTCCGCATAGTTCCCTTCTTTTTTAAGCGCATCGCCGTAGGGGATGGCGGTCCAGTTCGTGATTTTTTTTGAAACAACCGAAGCCTTGGATGCAAAGCCTGGCGCGCCAAAGAGCGTCACCCGGTGTCCGTGTTCGGTTAAAACGTTGGCAAGGTAGTACAGTACCCAGAATGGGGCGTTTATAGTTTTTCGTTTTTGGGGGACGCGGTCAACATCCGAATAAAACAGGGCTATGGAAAGAGGTCGTATAGGCATAGAATGAGTTAGGTGGTATGTTTGATAATTTTTGACACGGCAGCACACACACGCTTAGTATGTTGTTCGATTGAAAAGTGGCGTATGATTCTTTGTCGCGCGCGTGTTCCCAGCATGGCGCGCTGGGTGGCATCCATGGCCAGCACGCGTTCGATTGTCTGGGCGAGCGCTTCGGGAGTGTTTTGGCGTACCAGGAATCCGGTATGGTTGTCGGTGATAATTTCGGGCGCCGCTCCGGTTGCAAGTGCGACGGGCGGTTTTTGCATTGCCATTGCTTCTGCGTACACAAGTCCGAATGATTCCGCGGCCGAGGGCGCGACGACCACATCTCCAAGCGCGTAGAGTTCAGGCATGGTTTTCGGCGTACATTCCGGCAGGAAGACCATATGGTCCGCAATGTCGAGTTTTAGCAGGAAGGCCTGTATTTTTTTGAATGTCGCATCGCGCGTGGTTTGGCGCAATCCCCCGGTGATTGGCGCAACCAGATACCTGTTGTCATGTGTTTTGAGTATTATTTTAAGTGCGCGCGCCAGAAGTTCAAAGCCTTTACCAGTGTTGGGAACTCCCAGCGAGGTAAACGGGCGCGATGGGAATACGATGTAGGTGCGGTTCACCGGCAGCCCGTATTTTTTTTGGAGATTTTTTTTGGAGTATGACTGTGGGTTAAAGCGGCTTGTGTCCACGCCGTTATAGATAGCCGTGGTGTGCCGCCGGGGAACACCTGCGGCGACGAATCGGGATTGCGCGAATTTGCTCACGCAAAAAATGTGGTCCCACGCGAGATTTGCGAGTTTTTTTTGGATGTCCGCACTTACATTGAGCGCGTTCTGTGCGTTGTGCGCGTACTCAAGCACAGGCAAACCCGGAAATTGTTTTTTACACACCGCAATAATACGTGCGGATCGTTTTGGCCCGAAAGGGTAGGTGAGATTGTGTCCGAGTATCGCATCGGGGTTTACCATCCGGATGATGTCTGGCAGTAGCCGGTCGAGTTGCGTGGCGCCTTGTGCGTCCGGAAAGGCGCGGTGTAGGTATGGTGTGCGTATGACCGTGACGCCGTCCCGCTGTTCTGTGCGGGGTTTTTTATCGGGTGAATACGTGAGTATTGTCGGCGTAATGCCATGTTTTTTAAAATAGATAACTTGTTCGCGCATAATCAATTCTCCGCCGCCGAGGTTTGGTAGGTAGACGAAGCTGATGAATAGTACGTTTAGTTTGCGTTTTCGTTTGACCATATGCCTTGTTCGTCCAGCGCCTCTTTAATAAGCCGTGTAAATGTGTTGACTGCTTTTTGCGCGTGCTGCCTGCGCTCCGGAGTTTCGTCCGGATTTTGCGCAATGGGCCAGTAGTATATTATTGCAATGCGCGAGTATCGGAAAAAGATATAATCCAGCCGCATGAGCTCCTTAAGAATGATTCACGCATATAGGGTATTATCGCACGATCTGCTCGGTATAGCAAAATAGAGGCTTTGGGCCTCTATTTTGCTTTCAACACTTTTTTATACAATTCCTCATACTGCGGCACAATGATTTCTGGGCGGTATTTATTTTTAACCGCATTCATTCCATTGATTGAGTAAGCAAGCCACTTATCTTTGTTCTCCAAGAGCTCAATGGCGTTTTTAATCATGTGCTTGGTATTGCCAACGCGCGAGAGAACCCCGGCTTTATTGTCGGTTACCATTTCCGACATGCCGACCGTATTGGAGCCGATAATGGGGACTCCGCAGGATATTGCCTCGAGCGCAGAAAGATTAAAGCCTTCGTTTTCGGAAGTAAGTAGGAATAAATCAGAAATAGAAAGTAGTTTTGCAATATCGAGCTGAAACCCTAGGAAGTGGACTTTTCCCGCGATTTTTTTTCTGCGCGCGGCTTGTTTTGCTTTTATTAGGTCTGGTCCATCTCCAACCAACAAGAGTTTGGCTGGAATTTTTTTCTGGACTCCGTCGAACACGGCAATAACATCACGTATTCGTTTTACCGGCCTAAAGTTGGAGACATGTATAAGGATTTTTTCGTTCGGATCTGCAAAAATTTTTCGAAGCCCGCGCAGTGTAATCCGAGATTTTTTATAGGTAGTAACAAAGTTATAAATAACGTGCGGCGTGGTTTTAAGATTATAATTTTTCTTTGCTTCTTTTGCCAGCGATTCAGATACTGTAGTTATTGCGTCGCTATCTTTTATCGCAAATTCCAGGGTATTTCCAAGATTTTGATCCTTGCCCATAATGGTTGCATCGGTTCCGTGTAGCGTGGTGATGGTTTTTATTTTTCTCCGTACCATTTTGCGGGCCATGGACAGAGCAACTGCGTGCGGCATAGCATAGTGGGCGTGGACAATATCCAGCCGTTCTTCTTGAATGACTTCTGCCAGCTTATTGGTGAGCGCAATAGTGTATGGAGATTCTTTAAAAACAGGATAGTCGGTAACATCAACTTTGTGGAAGTGTAAATTTTTTGGCCAATCTTTACTTAAATTAAAAGGCAGGTCATAGCTGATGATATGGATTTCGTGGTTGCGCTTGGCAAGTTCTTGAGCAAGGCTCGTGGCAAATCCACCACTGCCGCCATAGCTTGGATAACATACAATACCTATTTTCATACAAGTGTTGCGAGCGCCTCTTTGAGTAAATCAAAGAAACGTTTTTTATCGCCCTTAATGCTTTGAATTTTTGATTCTTGTTTAAAGCGGTTAATAGTATGTAGTGTACGGTAAATTTTTTCCGTTTCAAGGCGTTTTTCAACAATTGATTGGTTACTGGAAAGCGCTAAGTAAGAATCAATAAACTCTTTTTGCCATTCTTTGTTTCCTAGAGAGTATGCCCATATATATCCAATATCCATGGCAGGATTGCTTGTGGTTGCGTTTTTCCAGTTAATGAGCCCCACTTCGTTTTTGCTGTAGAGGATATTTTTTGGTTCAAGATTGCCGTGGCAGAATACCAGTGTTTCTTGTGAGGCGGGTTCACTCAGCTTTTTAATAAGTGAATCTTTTAGGGAGTCTGTAATGATTTTTTCTTGCGCAAGTTTTGTGGCTAATAATTTTCCGTCTTTTAATACTTGTTCTGCCTTGCGTACGGAAAGTTTTTTTTCGTCCGCGGTTGCGAGGAGGTTAACTTGCAGGTAGTAGATACCGAGTGCAAGTTTTTTGGCATAGTGGTTGTCGTCGAGCACGGATTTTTTAAATCCGGTTTGCCAGTCCCCAAAATTTTCACCATCAACATATTCGCGCACATGCCAGATGAATTTTTTACCCGCTTTTCCGTTGATAAATTTTGGGAGCAGTACATGCCCGCCATTTTTGAGGGCGGTAATTTTTTTGAGAATATAGACTTCGTTCGCAAGAGCGCGTTGTATTTCTGGATCTGCCGAAAGGGATGCTTTAAAAAACACGCGATGTTTTTCCTCATTTTCAGCGACAGATTTAAAGCACTCCTCTTTTCGTTCTGCTTGAGCCGCGGGTGTTTCTGCTGGCTTTAAATGTAGCTTTTTAAGCTTTTCTTCGATAGATGTTACAAACTTGTTTTTCATAGAGTACTGTTTTTCAAGATTTGCTGCACCATAGTAAGTTCTGCTTTTGCTTCTTTTGGTTCTGCTGGCGCCTTAGTAAGGAAATAGATGGCGCTCCGCAAGGCAGTCCATATTTGGTACATGCGTATTCTTTTCCAGTCTTCATTCAAAAGGCTAATAGACCGATGTGTACAATAGTATTCTACAAATAGTTTTTGAAGCGCTTCGATTTTTTCTTGAGAATGAAATCCAGCAGACATAAACTCAAGTTGCTGCATAAAGCCGCCCACATCTCGCGCCCAATCCCCAAGACAGATATCGGTAAAATCAATAGCCGAGATTTTGCCATCTGTTTTATTAATAATAACATTTTCTGGGTGAAAGTCGCCATGGATAAGATACTTGTGTGGCAAATGAGTAAGGGATTGTTCTTCTTCTGTCACTAATTTTTCGAATACTGTTTTTATTTGTTTATAGTATTCTGGAAAGAGTTTTTTAATTTTTGGCAAAAATCGTTCTGGCCCTGGTAGGATGGTTTTAATTTGGCTATTATCTGGATTAAAGTTTTTTGCATCTTGCGTGTCCACTTGGTGTAGCTGTGCAATCCAGTATGCGGTTTGATTTAAATACTCAGAAAGGTCGGTGTCTGGTTTTCTAATAAATGTAAGCAGTGTTTTTCCTTCCATGCCTTGGTAGAAGAAAGCGTTGAATTTTTTTTCAAAAAATAATGGTTTTGGCAAGAAAACTTTTTGCGCTTTAAACCCGTGCTCATTAATAAAGGTAAGCGCCTCATATGCTTGCTCTCTATTCTCTTGAGAATGAGCGGAACAAAATACCAATATATCTCCAAATGAGGCTGCTTGGTATCTAATAACTACATGGTAAAATTTTTCCCCAATGTTCCGTTTAATTGGTGTTATAGAGAGATCGGAAAGATTGTGGCTTGCGGCAAAGTTTGGAGCATGCTCCGTAAGGTAGGCAGAAGCAAATACTGGATCAAATAGTTGCTCTATTGGCTGAATGTTTGTTTGCATAGTTATTCATTGCCGGCTTTATGGATGCGAATCGCGCGCCGGTAAAGCGTACTATATTTTTTAGCTGGAATTTCCCAAGAGTGGGACTGTTGCATGCCGCGTTTTGCGAGCTTTTTCCATGCGTCCGTGTGCCGGTACGCTTCGAGCGCCCTGGTTATGGCCATAAGGAATTCTTGCGGCGCATATTTGTCGAACACAAATCCATTGCCTTTGTCGGTTTTTGCGTTGTAGTCTGTAATTGTGTCCATCAGTCCGCCAACAGCATGCACAACAGGAACAGATCCATAGCGCAGGCTGATGAGCTGGCCCAAGCCACAAGGTTCAAATCTGGATGGCATAAGGAAAATATCAGACCCGGCGTAAATTTGAGCAGCTTTTTTAGTGTCAAACTCAAGGTGCGCGCTGACTTTTTTGGGGTATTGTTTTACTAGTTTTTTAAAAAAGTTTTCGTACTCTTTATTTCCGGATCCAGCGATAATAAGCTGGATATCTTGCTGGAGCAATGTGTCCGCAATGTTCATAAGCAAATCAAATCCTTTTTGCTCGGTGATGCGCGTTGCCATTCCAAGTACGGGAACATCCTTGTTTTGTGGAAGCCCGAATGTTTTTTGTAGGTAGAGCTTGTTCGTGATTTTTTTGTCTAGAGATCTTGAATCATAATGTTCGTGGATTGCCGGATCTTTTTTTGGATTAAAGTCATTGTAGTCAATGCCATTCACAATGCCGAATACGCGGTCTTTTCTATTTTTAAGGATGCGGTTTAAATCCTCTCCGAATTTAGAGGTCATTATTTCTTTAGCGTACTGTTCGGAAACCGCGTTAATAATGTCGCTTGTGATAATGGCGCGTTTAGCAAAATTAATTGATTGCATTCCTTTTTCGTCTGCAAAACGTGGAAGCCTTGAGTAGCCACCATCTTTTTTGCTCTGTTGATGTCCGGATTGGAACGCAAGATTGTGGATAGTATATACGTATGCCGCGCGAGAAATAGGTTCTGATTTTTTAAACCGTTTTTTTGCAAAGTAGGGGACTAAGCCCGTGTGCCAATCATTACAATGGATGATGTCTGGTTTTACGCCGAGCAGTTCAATGAGTTTTAAAGCTGCCATGTCAAAAAAGAAAAATCTCTCGTTCCCGTTTTTAGCTTCGTAGATGGTTTTGTGGTTGGAGAAGTATTCTGGTCGGTCGATAAAATATATCGGCAGGCCATCCATTAAGTATCCGCGCCAGTAATCAAACGACAACGTTTTAGTTTCGTCCATAACAACCTCAATGTTGTTGCCGAGTTTTTTGAGATTATGCTTTTTAACATCAATCACGCCATGCAGCGGCGTTATAACAAGTACCTTATGTCCTGCACGCTTTTCCGCTTTTGGCAGTGAGCGAGCAACATCGCCAAGTCCTCCTGCTTTAGAGAAAGGCGCCACCTCGGCTGCAATGCTTACAATAGTGAGTTTATTGGCCATACTGTTTGGTTTGCGCGGTACAAATAGCAATTGCTAATGCATCTGCCGCATCATCTGGTTTTGGGATAGTAGTAAGCTTAAGCATGCTTTTGACCATGTACTGTATTTGCTTTTTATCTGCTGCGCCGTAGCCAGTTAAGGCTTGCTTGATCTGTGGGGGAGTGTATTCCTGCACCGGGCAATGCGCGCTTTTTGCGGCTAACAATATAACCCCTCGTGCGTGCGCCACCGTCATTGCTGTTTTTGCATTTTTGGAAAAAAATAATTCTTCCACACCAATGCGCGCTGGTTTGTATTTTTTGATGAGACCGATAATAGCGCTATGGAGTTCTTGCAGCCGATCCATTAATGAATCTGTTTTTTTGGTTGCAATAGTTCCGTACTCAAGAACACAGAACACATCCCTTGTTTTTTTAATTACGCCAAACCCAGTATCAGCTATTCCCGGATCTATACCAAGAATAATCATACTGCGTTATCGTAAAAATCATTTACATCTTCCAAATCTTCCAGGGCTTCGGTAAGCGATTCAAGCTTTTTTTTATCTGCTTCACTGAGCGCAACCGTATTTTTAGGAACGTACTCAATATCTGCGAACTCAATAATAAATTCCTGTGCCTCGAGCGTTTTTTTAAGTTCCTGCAGATGCCTTGGATCTGTAGTGGCTATAATGGAGTCTGTATCGTTTTTGATGTCGTCTGCGCCTGCTTCAATAGCTGCAAGTTCTATTGATTCGCGATTTGCGCCAGACGCTTGCACGCGGATAACACCCTTAAGCTCAAAATTCCACATTACAGAGCCGGATTCACCCAAAGAGCCCCCATGCTTGGAAAGCGCGTGCCTCAGATCAGAAACTGATCGATTGGTGTTGTCGGTTACTACTTTAATAATGAGCGCTACTCCTGCGGGGCCGTAACCTTCATATATATTTTCAGTAAGTACTTCTCCTGAGCCTTCGCCAGTGCCTTTTGCAATTGCTCGCGCAATATTATCTTTTGGCATGTTCACTGAACGCGCCTGATCCAGCGCCATTCTCAGTTTTGCATTAGTTTCGGGGATGCCACCGCCTTCGCGGGTCGCAAGTGTAATATTACGCGCCATGCGAGTAAAAGCAGCGCCTTTTTTCGCGTCGGCAGCTGCTTTTTGGTGCTTGATACTATTCCATTTAGAATGGCCGGACATAGCGCTATAGTATCAGAAAAGTCTTAAAAAATCAATAGAAAACAGCCCGCTAGTATGCGGGCTGTTTTTATTTAAACTGGTTATGTTATGGGCTTGAACAATTCGGACAAGTTGTTGAGCATAAGCCGGGAATTTGATTGGAAAGGCTACCAGTAGTATCGCTTGCACAGGCTGGCCATGGATATGTACTCGAACACGAGCCATTAGAGATGTCGATACAAAGTTGGTTACACCCAATAAAATCATATACACAACTTTGTGGACCGCTAATAACTGAACCGCCATCACCTCCCCCGCCCACTCCGGTTGCACTTGAAAGTTTGCCTACTACGAAGTTGATGAGGATATATGAAAGCATAATTATTGCAATACCAATTACCGCATTGCGGATGTTGTCTCGCGCTTCTTTAACCTGATCATCATTGCCTCCGGCTGTCATCCATTTAAATCCGGCATAGATGATGATGATTACCGCAAGCATTCCCAAAAAACTAAGCGCGATATTAACGATTGCTGCAATTTTTTGAGTAATATTAGTGTCTCCCTGGGTTCCGAGCCCAGTTCCAGTTCCGATAGCTCCTAAATTATTTTTAAGCTGGTTAATGCCGTTTACTGCTTGTGCTGGAACTGCGCCAACAAACAAACAAAGTATAAAAATAGTTGCAAAAAAAGTTTTCATAATACTGGCTTGGGGGATCTTAAGATCCGAACACATCAATAAGCGATTTAGTAACAAAATTAGTTACGACAAATGCCAAAAAAATAACCGCAATTCCAATAACTGCATTTCGTATAGTTCCTTTTGCATCGGTTATTTGTTCTTCATTACCACTTGCAGTCATCCATCTAAAGCCTGCATAAATAATAAGCACAACAGATACTACGCCTACGAATCCCAATAAAGTATTGATGATTGAGGCAATTTTGTCATATAACCCGGCATCGCTTGATATGTTAACGTTTCCAAGTTCAGTGATGCCACCGACAATATTTAGTTTACCACGGGCATCACCAACAGCACTGGCAATTTTATTGTCATTAACAGTTTGAGCGTTTAGACTTGGGTTGATAATTGGAATCAACAAAAAAACAAAAAACAATAGCAATGTAGTTGTAATAGATTTTATATATTTAAAACCGTTCATAATTAGGTGTTACGATTGGACACTGTTGTTCTCCGAGAGTTGAGCATTCAGCCTCGGTTGTGTATTCGCTTTGGCCTGTCCAATAGGTACCGTTAAATCCGCATTGTGATGACATTGGGTAGAGACAGTTTCTAAATTCATCAGTGAGGTCGCCGAAATCAAGAACTTCGGCACCCGCACCCAGGTTAGGGTCTTCACCGCTATCTATCGGTATTTCAATCGGCGCTTACGGCCGCGTGGGTCCGGTAATACTAGCTATCTGATTCAATACAAAGTTCGTAATAATAAATGCCCCAAACACAACCACAATACCAATAACCGCATTTCTGATAGTTTGTTTTGATTCAGACACCATTTCATCGTTGCCACCGGAGGACATCCATTTAAATCCCGCATAGAACATCTGGATAAAAAAGATGACCCCTATAAACCCAAGGATGACATTGATGATGTTACTGATCACGCTAAGCACTGCGCTCTCGCTACTTGATCCGACTGCTTTATTCGCGTCCGTAAGCCCGCCTGTAACCGCGATTGCATCCAAAAATTGGAGCGCATCCTCTCCTGCCTGGCTCCGTTGCGCAAATGCAAGCGACGGGCTTGCCAAGAATCCGGTAAGTCCCAATAGCAGTAATAGAGCGCTTGCGATGCGGCGTGTGGTCATATATGCGTATGGCCTTTTGTGGTGATTATCTAAACCGCCTCGCTCAGTCGGGTCACCACGAAGTTGGTGATCACGTATGCAAGGAAGATTATGACCAGTCCGATGACTGCCTGCAGAATCATTTTGCGCGCTTCGCCAACTTGGTCATCGTTGCCGCCTGCTGTCATCCATTTAAATCCGGCATAGATAATGAGAATGACTGCCAAGATGCCCAAGAATCCGAGCGCGATGTTAATCACGTTGGCAATAACGATTTTAGGGTCTGTTTGGGACCCACTTACATTAATCTGTTGTGCATCGGTAAGGCCGAAATCTGTGGCAGGGTCACCTTGAGCGCTTGCTATAGCTGGCGCAAAAAGTGCTAACCCTAACATACCAAGCGCAAGTACTGAGGATGCTTTCGCAGAGAGTGTCTTATGTATAGACATAGCGTTATATATAATTAATAGATACATGTACAGTATACCAAAAACATACTTTTGGGGCAACAAACAACCCCGCCGAATCGGCGGGGTTGTGCATATGTCTGTAAAACGTTTTTTGTATGTTAGGCAGTTGCTGACTGGAGGTTTGAAATCACGAAGCTCGCAATTGCCCATGCGGCAAATACTATTACTAATCCTATAATGCCTTGGATAATCATCTGTCGCGATTCTGCGACTTTATCCTCGTTGCCTCCGGCTGTCATCCACTTAAATCCACCAGCTAAGATGATGATTACTGCAACAATACCCAAGAACCCAAGGATAATATTGATAATATTTGCGATCGAACCCTTAAGATCACTGCTTTGGTTGATGCCTAGGTCTTTGAAGTTTGATTTTAGGCCATATCCACTATCTTGCGGATCTGCTGAAACGCATGTTCCTGCGTCGCAGATAAAGCTGCTGTCACAGGGTGCTGTGGTGCCGCAAGCACCGCCTAGTTCAACCGCGGCAACCGAGGCTGGCGCAAGCGTGAGCGCCAAGAAACTTAGTGAGAACAATCCGCTTAAAATCATTTTCCAGGGGAGCTTGATGTTTGTTCGCGTGAACATAGTATAAAAATTTAATACTAACAACTTATTAATACATGAATTATACAATACAAATAGGTTTTTCGCAAAAGCAATGTGTTGATAACTATGCGGTTGGCGTGATAATGATTTCCAATACAAACCGCAGAATGATGTAGCTCGTAAACGCTACGAACATTCCAATAATTGCCCAGACCAACGTGTCTTTGCCCATTTTGACTTTATCTGCATTGCCTTGCGACATAAGCAAAATAATGCCACCAATAATAAAGAAGGTAAGCGCTCCTACGCCGACAAATCCTAATAAAAATCGCAATAAACGGCCAAATAATTCTTGCGGGACTGGTATTGATCCTAAGGGATTAAGCGTCGCGCTTCCTGGGTCTGCGGCCAAAGTATGGGAAAGCGGGAGTAACATACCAAGTAGTATGAAGAGTATTTTTTTCATATGCAGTGTGTTTAGTTAGAGTTCAGTGTGGAGCCATTGGGCAGTAGTACAACTGGATGGTCCGCCGTTTGCTTCGCATGTGTAGCCTCTTGTAAAATTTGGATTTGCCTTTTGCACGCCTGCAGCTTCAAGCGCAGATATTGCAGCTGGTGAGTAGGCAATATCTATCACATTAAGCCCGGGTCCGTGCGAGACATGCCCGCCTTCGGTTCCGCCAGTTATAATGATGCAGTTACTGCATTTGCTTGCCGCATCCAAAAGAGTTGTAATGGTTAATTCCGGCAATCCAGCTACATTGGCGCACAGGGAGCATCCTGGCATGTTCCGGAACAGCACACTTTATTATTTTTGTCGCTACACAAGGTGTCATCTCCCCAGAATTTGCAGTCAGCAGTTTCGTTTTGTATGGATCCCGGTGCATCGCCATTAGCGCGCAGATCCGCTTCGTTGCAGATGTCCCACCATGCAACTCCTCCAAGAAAACCTTTCAGCCCAGCTGAGTCTGTTACTTTTGCTCCTTGTTCGGGGCTTGTTGCATACCCGAGCTGACTAGAGGGGTTTGTAAACGCCATAATAATCCAGAGCACCACATAAAATGCCGAAAACACGATGAAGATTCCTACTATGCTGCCTAAAATTTGTTTTTTTGCGGCCCCGATTTTTTCTGCGTTTCCAGCTGAAGCGATCATTCCTATTGAAGCCCATACAATTACTATAAGCGCGAGTCCTCCCGCACCCGTAATAAGCCATTTGCCAAGGGTTATAGCTGTAGCCGCGATGTCGCAGACCCCGCAGTTGCCGGTTGCCGTGCAGGCACGTAAAAATTCGGCATGTGTTTCTTGTGGGATCAAGGCCAGTGCAATCAACGGTAAAAAAATGGCGGCAAATCGTTTCATGCTAGTAGGTCAAGTTTGTATTTTGGACTGCTCCGTCAATTGCTGCGTCCGGCTCTTTGCTGCCGGATACAACCTGTTCAATGGCAGTGCGAAGCGCTTCTTCCATGGCAGCTGCATTTCTGCCATGGTACCAGGTTTGCGCGGTGAGAAGCTGGTCCGCAAACGGAGCAAGCATGTCATTGCCGCGCTGGGAGGCGATCAGCGCTCGAAGCGCGGTTGGTTTTTCTGAATGTTGTAGGAATGAGGCAACTCCTCGTTCTGATGTCATGAATTGGATAAATGCCCATGCTTCGTTTTTATATGCTGTTTGTTTGGTAACGCCTTCAAGCCAGTAATTTGCAAAATTAATTTGTTTTCCGGTTGTTGCAATTTGAGGAAGCTTGGTGACGCCAAGATCAATACCTGGAGCGAGCGAGCGGATGAGTGGCGCGTGGTAGGAGTAGCCAAAAAAGAATCCTGCTTGCTGGTTTGCAAACGCGTCCATTGATTCCGGCTGGTTTTCGTTCCATGTGTACACTTCTTTTGCGGGGGAGGCAAAGTCTGCATAAAACCGCAACGCATCTCGCCCAGGCACTATTGCTGGATCTTGGATGGTTGCGGGAATTTGGTTAAACGTAGCTTTGTTATTTTTTGTCATTTCCGTGCCGTTCTGCATCATAAGAACTGCCAAAATATCTGGTGCGCGGTTAATGTTGCGGCTTCCGCCGAGTGGAACACCTGCTTGTATGATGTTTCCATTTTTATCCTGTGTGGTGAGAAGTTTTACCGCATTTTTTAGTTCTTCCCATGTTCGCGGAGGAGATGCAACGCCAGCTTGATTTAACAATTGTCGGTTGTAGTACAACGCCAAGGTATCCACACTCAAGGGGAGTCCGTAGATTTGTGTCCCTATGGCAACATCCGTAGCCACAGCGTCTACAAAAGCAGTCCGTAGATCCTGGCTCGAAGGGAGTTTGATAGTTTGAAGCACTATTGTGCTTTTATTGCCATCAACAACAGTCGCCGGCAATGTTACACTTTGCGGCATTACTGATAGTATATTTTGGTACTGTTTTAGCCAGGTGGTTTGTACGGAAATAATGTCTGGTCCATTTCCTTCTGCAAGCGCTCGGATAATTGCATCTTCATATTCTTCAAGCCGAAGCTTGCGCACTTTAATATTGATGTGCGGGTATGTTTGCCTAAATGCGGTAATGGCGTCTGTAAAGTCACTTGGTTCGTTAAACACCTGCCAGTAGTTTACTGTTACTGGTTGCAAGGAATCTTTAGACACGGTTCCACTTCCTTTGCACCCTAGCCCGAGTATGGGCAACACGAGGAGCACTGAAGCGAATATTAGTATTTTTATTTTTGTCATAGGTGTATGTTACCTCTTATAGTGTAATACCTTTTAGGTATTTTGCGAAGTCAGATTTGAGATCCTTGTGTGCGAGTCCAAACGCGACCGTTGCTTTTAGGAATCCAAGTTTTGACCCACAGTCAAAACGATCCCCTTCTAGCTCGCATGCATAGAGCGATCGTTTTTTAAGCAGGATGCTGAATGCATCTGCCAAACGGATTTCTCCGCTTTTGCCGCGCTTCATTTTTGAGAGGATTTCGAAAATTTCATTGGTGATGATACACTTGCCGATCCATGCAAGATTCGAGGGCGCATTTTTTGGTTCTGGCTTTTCTACAAAACCACGCACCTCATGAGTTTTTCCGTTACTCGAAGCGACATCGATAATTCCATAACTCGCTACTTCGTTTTTTGGAACCCTGTCTACCGCCAAAACAACATCTTGGTATTTTTCGTAGACGCGTATGAGTTGCTTGAGCGCTGGAATTTTGTTTACCACAATGTCATCTCCGAATAGTATGGCCACAGGCTCATCCGGACCAATCAGGTCTTTTGCTTGTAGCACCGCATGCCCGTCTCCAAGCGGAGTTTTTTGGCGGACATAGTAGAAGTTCGCCAAACTGCTGATTCTCTCGATTTCTTCAAGCAGTTCTTTTTTGCCTTTCTGCTTAAGCCGATACTCCAATTCAAAGTTGCGGTCGAAATGGTCCTCAATGGCGCGCTTGTTTTGGCCGGTAACCAGGATAATATCAGTGATTCCTGAGGCCACTGCCTCTTCTACAATATACTGGATGACTGGCTTATCAACCAAGGTGAGCATTTCCTTTGGCTGAGCTTTGGTCGCAGGTAAAAATCGTGTGCCAAATCCTGCCACAGGAATGATTGCTTTTCTAATTGTTTGTTTTTTTATCATGCTGTCAGTATACAAGAGTTCGTAAATTTCGTCATTAGGTTGGTTGCAGGACTTTAACTTCTTGATTGATACGGCCGGCAAGCGTGTCAGATCGTATTTCTAGTTCATAGTGCGTCTGGAGGTTGAGCCAGAATTCAGGCGACACTCCAAAGTAACGCGCGAGTCTAAGCGCCGTGTCCGCGGTCACGGCGCGGTTTCCATGAACAATTTCGTTGATACGCCGCGCGGGTACGCCGATATCTTTTGCGAGGCGGTACTGGGTGATATTGAGAGGCTTAATAAATTCTTCTATGAGAATCTCACCGGGATGGATTGGTGGGTTTTTTTTAGGCATAGTTTAGTGATAGTCGGTTATTTCTATAGTATATGCGTTTCCTTCTTTCCAGTTGAAGCATATTCTCCACTGTTTGTTTACTCTAATGCTGTATTGTCCTAGCCGGTTGCCCACGAGTTGCTCCAGTTGGTTTGCGGGGGGCACCATGAGATCGCGCAGATCGCGAGCTGCATCAATCATGAGTAGTTTTCGTAGAGCGACGCGTTGGATATCATGTGGCAGTTTCCTCGCAAATTCTCGATTAAACACTTTTTTCGTTTCTTTCCCTCCAAAGCTTTTTATCATAGTTTGTTTAAGTATATAGTAACGCAACGCGATATTATTGTCAAATAATTGATTTTTTGGTGATTATTCGCTATTGTTGTTGTAGTCTTAATACAATTTTTTTCTTGGGCGAGCCTGCGGCGAGTTAAGGAAAAAATTGAAAGGAAAAGAGGCGGACTCCCGCCTTTGACGCGGAGAGGTGGCTGAGTTGGTCGAAAGCGCCGCTCTCGAAAAGCGGTAGGGCCGTAAGGTCCTCGTGGGTTCGAATCCCACCCTCTCCGCCAATTTTCACTTTTTGTGAAATCGTAAGAAGTTGCCTCGGCGCGTTGCGCCTCGCCATGGTATTCCCCCGCCAGAATCCAAG
>MOEI01000029.1 GCA_001889965.1 bacterium CG10_46_32 | reverse complement strand
GTGCGGCCCCTCCGCTTGTTGGATATCACCGGTGATACCATTCCTGAAATTTTGATCTTCGGGAGTTGGGGGCGAATGGGTACGCGATTGCATATTGTGCAGTACGACAGCGGCATGATAGACGACAGAGAGTTTGTGAATGATTTTGCCTATCCGGTGTACACGTTTTATGACATAGACAGTGATGGTATTGTGGAAATCAGCGTAAGCGGGCAAGATCCGTGTTCATTCGGAACTTTCGCGTATAGTTGCGATGAGATGTATAAAGATGCGATAATAGAATATGATCTGGCGACTGATGCGTTCGTGTATCATAGGATATGATAATTTTAGTGACAGTATGAATCTCCCAATCTCCTGGCTCAAACAATTCGTCAGCACCAGCAATTTTGATATCAAGAAATATGGAAGTGTACTTTTTTGATGACGCAGTAGAGCGATTCATTGATTCGCATGACAAAGGCATACAAACAAAGATTGGCCGCATGCTTGTACTGCTGGAGCGATACGGAAACCAAATAGGCCTGCCGTACAGCAAGAAAGTGGGGAAGGATTTGTTTGAGATTCGGATTAAGGGGAGTATAGAAGTCAGAATATTCTATACATTTCGGAGGAATAGAATTGTCCTCTTGCACGGTTTTATTAAAAAATCGCAAAAGATTCCAAAAAAAGAATTGGAAGTGGCTGCGGATAAATTAAATAGGCTTGTATAGATATAGCATATATGCTATGCTGTAGCTATAATAATTTATCGTGAATGCTATGAAAAGTTTTCAGCAATATTTAAAAGAAAAAATGAAAGACCCGGTTTATAAAAAGCACTATGATGCTTTGGAGCCGGAGTTTTCCGTGATTGAGGCAGTGATTAAAAAAAGACTGGAAAACAGAATGACGCAAGCGCAGTTGGCGCGCAAAGTCGGCACCACGCAGTCCGCAATCGCGCGGCTCGAGTCGGGATCGTACAATCCCTCCTTTGCCATGTTGGAAAAGGTTGCCAAGGCCTTGGATGCAAAACTTGAGATAGCCATTAAATAAATTATATGAAAGACCGACAACCCGTAGAGGAACAGCAAGAAATCAACACCACTACGGCTGTACGCGAATCCCGCCCGTGGCTCGTCACCGCGATTGCGGTTGGGGGTGACTGCTGTTGTGGTCGGCGGGGGAGTATGTGTGTATACAGGCTTCCGTGCGACGATACGATTGCTTCGTTCACGAATACATTCTCTCGCAATGACAAATAAGAGCAGGGTATGTCTAAAACGTATTACGTATATATCGCGACGAATGACAAGCACTATGTTCTGTATATCGGAGTAACGAACGACGTACGAAAAAGAATACAAGAACACAAGCAAGGGATGGGTAGTGGATTTACTAAAAAGTATAAAATTAATAAGTTAGTATATTTTGAAGAATATAAAGACATAAACGAAGCAATAGCACGAGAAAAGAATATAAAAGCAGGATCAAGACAGGATAAGATAGATCTAGTGAATCATCTTAATCCAGAATGGAGAGACTTAAGTAACACATACTAAAAGTGCGTTGATAAGATTGCTTCGTTCACGAATACGTTCACTCGCAATGACATATACTATATGAATCTACCAATCAGCTGGCTAAAAGAATTTGTGAACGTCAAAGACACTCCCGAGCATATCGCGGAGAAGCTTACGTTGTCTGGCAGCGAAGTGGAAAAGATTACGGACAACACTGCGGGTTTGTCCAACATTGTTGTTGGCCAGATAAAGGAAATCAAAGCGCATCCGAACGCGGACAAGCTGCAGCTTGCATATGTTGACGTGGGTAATAAGTCACCATTGGAAATCGTGTGCGGTGCGCCAAATATTGAAGTCGGACAAAAAGTGCCGTGCGTTTTGGTTGGTGGCAGTGTGCCGGGATTAAAGATAGAAGCGCGCGAAGTGCGGGGCATCAAATCAAATGGCATGTTGGCAAGCTCGCGGGAATTAGGCATAAGCGACGACCATTCCGGCATTTTTGTGCTTCCTGCTGATGCTACAATAGGGAGTGATGCAATTAAGCTTTTGGGGTTAGATGAGAATGTGCTTGAGCTTGCTATTACTCCGAATCGTCCTGATTGTTTTTCCATTCGGGGTTTGTCGCGCGAGGTCGCGGCGCTCTATGGGCTCAAAGTCAAAGCAAAATTAGTCAGCGTTAAGGAGAGTGGAACCAGTGCTTCATCTTCCGTTAAAGTTGTGATTGCAGAAAAAAAACTATGCCCCTTGTATTGTGCTCGTTTCATCCAGGGCGTTTCAGTCGCGCCATCTCCATTATGGTTGCAAAACCGGCTTGCACAGGCAGGTATCAAGTCCATCAACAATGTGGTTGATGTTACCAACTACGTGATGTACGAGTTAGGGCACCCCTTGCACGCGTTTGACGCGAACAAAATGGCAGGGGACACAATCACTGTCCGACGGGCAAAGCGGGGCGAAAAGATTGCCGCCCTGGATGATGAGACCTACGCGCTTCGCGAAGGCATGCTCGTGGTGAGCGATGAAAAACAAGCTTCTGCCATTGCCGGCGTCATGGGGGGCAAGGCATCTGGCATTAACAACGGCACCCATAATGTCATTCTTGAGGCAGCGGTATTTAGTAGCGCTTCTGTGCGTTCCACATCAAAAGCATTGGGGTTGCGCAGCGAATCATCCAGTAGATTCGAAAAAGGCGTTGACTCAACCGTTGCGGAGGAGGCAATCAATTACGCCGCATTTCTTATTAACGAACTTGCCGGCGGAAATATTCTTAAAGGAATTGTGTCCACCGGAAGCGCGGACACTGCCAAGCGTTCTGTTGCGCTGCCGGTTGCCGAGGTGCACCGAATGCTCGGCGTTTTAGTTCCTGCACAAAAAATCAAATCAATCCTTGTGTCACTTGGCTTTAGCGTCACCGGTACCTCAAAAAAACTTTCCGTCAAAGTGCCGTCCTGGCGCATGCACGATGTTGTTCAAGAAGCGGATCTTATAGAAGAAATCGGACGCATGCTGGATTACAATCAAATGGAAAAGACATTGCCGACCACGGAGCTGGTAAGTCCACGGGTTGAGCCGTTGCACAAGCTGCGCCACAATATGCGCCACTTTCTCGCGGGAGCGGGATTCAGCGAGCTGCTGACATACTCATTTTACCAAGAGAGCGCTATTGCGCTTTCTGGGCACCCAAAGTCCGAGCATATAAAACTCACCAATCCGGTGAACGACGAATATCCCTATCTGCGCGCATCTTTGGGCCCGTGGCTGTTGCAGAAACTTTCCCAGAACAGTGCTTTGCTTTCGCGCGATGAGTTTCGTCTTTTTGAAATCGGAAAAGTATTCCGCAAAACAAAAGGGGAGTCATGGAAAGCGGCAATTGGCCTCATCAACACTGTGCAGTCGGATGAGGAGCTATTTCGCGCATTATTAGGTATTGTCGAGTCATTCATCGGCGCCCGTCCAACCGTGGAAAAAGAACGTGGAACCTATCGCATGAGTGTGAATAAACGGGCCATCGGCTTTATCACCTTATATCCCAAAGGTTCGGTTCTGGGGTTGCGGTTTCGGAGTTCGTGTGTGATTGCATTTTTGGATCTAGAAGCATTGCTCAAAGCTCCGGCTACAGAAGCAATCGCGTACGCGCCGATTCCGTTTTATCCGGTTGTGGAGCGCGATCTTTCCGTTGTAGTTCCTTCTGTGGTAGAATATAGGGAGTTAGAGCGGTCCATGGTGAACTTTGATCCGTTGATAAAAAAAGCAGAGTTGTTTGATGTGTATCATGGGCTCGGGCGCGAAGTAAGTTTTGCGGTGCGCCTCACCTTTTTTTCCACAGACCGTACGCTCGAATCAAAAGAAGTTGATCTCATTATTGAAAAGCTTCGCGCTTCATTAGAAAAAAAATACAACGTTTCATTTAGATAATATGTACGAACTCAAAACAATTTCCGCAAAATCATCAGCTCGCGTAACTAGTTTCGTCGCAGTGGTTGTGTATATCATTTTCGCGATTATTTCTTTGGCAACCGGCACCACTGCCTTTGGAACGGGGGTGGTTTCTTTGGTAATCGGCGTTGTGCTCTTTGGTATTATCGGCGCATTGCTGGGAGTGGTTCTCAGCTGGGCGTACAATTTTTCCGCAAAGCACTGGGGCGGATTTCACTTGGATTTTAGGCTACTCGACGAAGAAGAGCCTCAAAGCGAAGGTAGTAAAGAAAATAAAGACCAAAAGACGTAATACAAACATTTAATGTTCTTCTTTGTTGTTCTATTTCTTGTGATTGGCGTACTCGCCCTGTACAAGGGCGCTGATTTGCTTGTGTCGCAGTCTTCCGCGCTTGCCGCGAAAATGGGCGTTTCAACTGCAGTGGTTGGCCTGTCTGTGGTAGCATTGGGCGGCATTATGCCTGAGCTTTCTATTGGCATTGCGGCGTCGTTTGGGCACGCAAATGATCTCATCATAGGCAATGCCATTGGCTCATCTATTTTAAAGCTTGCGCTTGTGTTTGGTGTTGCTGCAATTATTGCGCCTATCAAAATCCAAGAGAGCACGTTAAAGCACGAGTTTCCATGGGTGCTGCTTGCTTCAGTACTTATCTATTTTTTGGCGTTTGACCTTACTATCAGCCGCGGAGATGCAATGATTCTTATTTTGCTCGGCATTGCGTTCCAGTGGTACTCAATCTGGCATTCAAAGAAAGAAATGCAAAAGGAGTTGGGCAAGCAAAAGCACAAGAGACGCAGCCGTGCAGCGCTTAAAACTGGCAGAGCCTGGGTCAAAATTGTGTTAGGGCTTGTCCTTATTATCCTCGGCGCAAAATTATTTGTGGATTCAAGTTTAGCGCTTGCGCTGTATTTTCATATTTCTGAACTGTTGATTGGGGTTTTAGTGATTGCCATTGGCGCGTCTATTCCTGAGCTCGTGGTGACGTTAGTATCTGCTATTAAGCATCAGCCTGGGCTTGGGATCGGAAACATTATCGGATCCAATGTGATGAATATCCATGTAGTGGTTGGCGTTGCCGCGCTTATTTCTCCGCTTTCTATTCATCCGGATCTTCTTATTATGGATTTTCCCACGCTCATCTTTACCGCTATTCTGGTTGCAGTACTGTTTAAGTCGAGTCATCGTTTAAGCAGGTTCGAAGGTGTAGTGCTTGTGATGGGGTATTTGTTGTATGTGGTGTACAGTATAAAGTTTTGGGGATGAGATATATCATTCTGAAGACTTGTGCTTCGGTTGATAGAATTTAGTTATAAAAAAATTGAGCTCCTTACCAGATTGGTAAGGAGCTCATGCGCTATTGCTTTGTGTGTGTGCATTGTGCACAGCACTAGTTACTCTCAGAAGAAGTTGTAGGAGATCGCTCCCACGGTTTCTCCCCTTTGGATGTTCCACCCTAGCCGGAGCGAGGGCACCCATAGTGGATCACAGCACCTGGGTATCCGCCCGACCATAATTTCGTATCGGGGTTCGTATACTTTTTCATCCCCGTGGGCATGGATTTGTTTTAGTCCGATTGCGCACCCCAGCTCAACAAGGTTCAGGACATGGTTGTCCAAAACCGTGCCCATGGTTGCGCCGAACCAGCCTGATGTCTGCGCAGCCTTATTTGGGCCGAATCCAGCGTATACGCTTAGGAGTCGGTCGTTGAAGTCCAAAGACCGGATTCCAGCTTGCATGCGCTGCTGGAATCCGGGATTTCCCCATGCTTCAATAGATACCTTCTGCTCAACAAACTCCTCTTCGGCCGCAATTGTGAGGATGCCGACCAACAGTGGCGCCATGTAGGCAACGGCCACTGGCGCTTTGTGCATGTTGTCTCGGGTTATTGGCCCCCAGTCCCAAAAGGTGGTTCCTCCGGCCTTTGACGCCGAAGGGATGAGTAGGGTCAGCACGGTGAGCGACAACATCATGATGCGATTCATGGCTTTCTCCTGTTGTGTGTGGAGTTGTGTGATACGCTTGGAAAATGTATCTGTATACTATCTTTTAAGTTGTTCAGGTGCGAGATAGTAAAGTACTACAGATACTGAGTTTTGTCAACCTGTTGTAATGGTTCAATACCTTGTAATCACTTTGCTACAATATGAGGCATATGTCATATACAACTAATCCCGCGCTTC
>MOEI01000031.1 GCA_001889965.1 bacterium CG10_46_32 | reverse complement strand
CATTCGTACCCGAGGAAGCGCGGGGTTAGTTGTATATGACATATGCCTCATATTGTAGCAAAGTGATTACAAGGTATTGAACCATTACAAATGCTTGACGTTTTATAGTCTTTATGCTATTATAGCTTTAGATATTAAGAGAAATTAGTGAATTTAAGCTAATATTAGTATAAATTTGGAGTTTATCTCATCATTATAACATGGAAAATATTTCCGAAACCAATTCAATTCTGGATAAAGTAATGGCCGTAAAGCAAGAAGAAGATTTGGCTAGCTTTAATCCGGTCGAAATTATCAGCAAGCTTTTTAGTGAGCTTGGAAGCCGCGAGCAGGACATTCTGCGCCGCAGGTTTGGCTTGCACGGCAAGGGTAATGAAACCCTTGAACAGATTGGCAAGAACTACAATGTGACGCGCGAACGCGTGCGCCAGATTGAAAATGCGGCTATTCGGAATATCCGTAGCTTTAACTATTTTGAAGAAACCGTAAAGCCGGTTGAAATGGTTGTTTTAGCTGCTTTGGAAAAGCATGGAGGCATTATGTCTGAAGAGCACATGCTTGAATATGTTTTACAGGGCGAGCAGAGCGATGAAGCCTATTGCAAGCATCTTTTGTTTTTACTTGAAAAGCTTACCAAGAACCGTATTGTTCGTGAACAGCGTACTGGGTTCCGCCCGAGCTGGCGTATTGATTTTGTTGATTGGGTTCGCCTAGAGCAGACAGTTGCCGAGCTTGAACGCATTCTTTCGGAACAAGGAGAACCAATTACCCGCGAAGATTTACTCGAAAAATTCACCAAGACTCCGGTGTTTAATGATCACCAGCTGCATTTTAATTTTGATCCTGAATCAGCAGAACCAATTCATGCGCATTTGCGCGCCACTGAACGCATCCGTCCGAATCCGTTCGGGGAATGGGGGCTTTCGCATTGGAATACGGTGACCCCAAAGCGCATGGGCGACAAAATTTATTTAGTCATGAAAAAGCATGGCAAGCCTTTACACTTCCGCGACATTGCAGATCATATTAATGGTGCGCAGTTTGATGCCAAGAAAGCATATCCGCCAACCGTGCATAATGAGCTCATTTTAGACGAGCGCTACGTACTTGTTGGCCGCGGTATTTACGGCCTTAAAGAATGGGGTTTTGTACCGGGAGTGGTTTCCGACGTGATTCTTTCTATTCTCAAGAATACCGATGCAAGCCTTACGCGTGATGAAATTGTTGATGAAGTGCTCAAACAGCGCATGGTGAAAAAAGGAACCGTGTACTTGGCGCTTTCTAACGATGAGCGCTTTAAGAAAGACGGTGACGGGCGCTTTACGTTGGTTGATGGAATCCAAGCGTAACAGACAACATACTCTTTTATACAAAACTCCTCCGTGTGTACGCGGAGGAGTTTTGGTTTTTGTGCTGATTTATGGTATACTATGTACTAGTTCGTGCAAATCTTTAAGATGTGTATGTTAAGGATTTGCGTTTCTCTTGCTCTGCCTTGCCAATAATAAAAATAATAATGTTTGGTCCGAATAATTCAGAACCAATCACCACGCTTGCCGCAACAAACTTCCGAAACCAGAAGCGCGTTTTTGGTATTAAGCAGGATGACCGCAGGCGGCATGTGTATTTGATTGGAAAAACAGGCATGGGAAAATCTACGGTTCTCGAGAATATGATTATTCAGGATATTCAAAATGGGAACGGCGTGGCAGTGGTTGATCCACACGGAGATTTAGTTGAAAAAGTGGTTGAGTACATTCCAAATGAGCGCGTGAATGATGTGATTTATTTCAATCCAGCTGATTTGGATTATCCTATTTCTTTTAATGTATTCGAAAAAGTAGGCCGCGAGCAGCAGCATTTGGTTGCTTCGGGATTAATCGGCATCTTTAAAAAACTGTGGGCGGATTCCTGGGGCCCGCGTTTAGAGTACGTGCTGCGTAACGCCATTCTTGCGCTTTTAGAGTATCCCGATTCAACGCTTCTTGGCGTGATGCGTTTGTTGGTTGATAAAGGGTACCGAAAAAAAGTCATTCAGACAGTTACGGATCCGGTAGTTCGTTCATTCTGGATTGATGAGTACTCCAAGTATCCGGATAAGTTTCAGAGCGAGGCAATTGCTCCGATCCAGAACAAAGTGGGCCAGTTTCTCTCCAGCCCGGTCATCCGCAACATCGTGGGCCAGGTAAAATCTTCATTTACTATGCGCCAAGTAATGGACGAAAAAAAGATTCTTTTGTTGAATCTTGCCAAGGGTCGCATCGGCGAGGATAATTCCGCGCTTTTAGGGGCCATGCTTATTACTAAAATTCAAATGGCGGCCATGAGCCGCGTGGACATTCCCGAAGAAGAGCGCAAAGATTTTTACTTATATGTGGACGAGTTTCAAAACTTTGCAACTGAATCGTTCGCTAATATTCTTTCCGAGGCTCGTAAGTACCGGCTTGATTTGATTATTGCGCACCAGTATATTGAACAGCTTGATGAGTTGGTGCAGGCCGCAGTATTTGGAAACGTGGGAACCATGATGCTGTTTAGGATTGGCGGAACAGACGCCGAGGCTTTGGTAAAAGAATTTGAGCCGTACTTTATGGAAGAGGACTTGGTGAATTTGGGGAAGTACGAAGTATACATGAAGCTCATGATTGATGGAATCGCGAGCCAGCCGTTTTCCGCAACTACGTTGCCGCCTATTTCCGGAAAAACCGAAAACAAAGAAAAAGTCGTTAAAGTTTCTCGTGAGCACTATGCCACGAGCCGCGAAGTAGTTGAAGAAAAAATTATGCGCTGGAGCGAAGCTGGGCGAGCCGATGATTCAGAAAATAGTGTGGCCGCGCCTGCTCGATTTTCTGAATCACGTAACCAAAGCCAATCGCACGCGCGGCCAAGTATTCCTCGGCCAATCACTGTGGCGCCTGTGTCGGGTAGCCATGCTCCCCTGCTTGACCTTTCCCCAGCCATGAACAAGCAAAAAGATCCCCCTGCCGCTCTTTTTAAGGCGAACTGTGCTATTTGTGGAAACGAAACAGAGCTTTCGTTTAAACCCGATGGTGCGCGGCCTGTGTATTGCAAATCGTGCCTCAAAAAAGTCCGCAGCGGGGAGATTCCGCGGCCAGAGCAAAAGCATGAGCCCAGGAAGCACGCGCCATCTGCAGAAGCGCCCAAGCCAAAAATTCCTGGTTCTGGTATACTAGACACAGGCCCTTCGCTTTCTTTATCAGACGCGCTCTCTCATGGAGCCCAAAAGTTTCAAGGCTGAAAGAAATGAAAAATATGTCAAAGAAAAATAAAAAACAAATAGATCCAGTTGCCTGCAAGATTCCAAAATCGCCGGACGAAAAAACGACGCTTCCGGAAACAAATTTGCAGTCTTCGGATTCAATGACCTGGCGCATATTCCGCATTATGGCGGAATTTGTGACAGGTTTCCAGTTTATTGCGCAGTATCAAAAAACCATTTCTTTTTTCGGGTCCGCACGTGTTGGTCAGGAAGATCGTTACTATCAGGACGCGCAGGCTTTGGCGCGCAAGCTGGGGAATGCTGGATTCAATATTATCACCGGAGGAGGCCCGGGAATGATGGAAGCCGCAAACCGCGGTGCGCACGAAGCAGGAGTTAATTCCATTGGTTTAAATATCCAGCTTCCGTTTGAGCAGCGCATCAACAGATTTGTGACGCGTGGCGTTGGGTTCCACTACTTTTTTACTCGCAAAGTAATGCTTTCTGCGGCTGGGCAAGCATACGTATATTTTCCGGGCGGGTTCGGGACCATGGATGAGTTTTTCGAAATTATCACCTTGATTCAAACAAAAAAAATGGAACGCGTTCCTGTTGTCTTGTATGGCCGCGATTTTTGGGATCCGCTTTTGGCTTTTATCGACACAACGCTCTGCGAAAAATACAAAACCATTGATAAAGACGATCGTGATTTGTTTGCGGTGTGCGACACTGTTGCCGAGGCATTTAAGATACTCTCTGCTTCGAAGCCCCGAGTTGATTTTTAGGACCTCTCTTTGTCTCATTCTCGATACACGATTTCCGTGTGTGGGTATGCGAAGTGCACGGTGTCTTCTTTGTTAAATTCAGTAATGATGAGGCGGGAAATATCACTCATTGTTTTTTGGCGTTCCGTTGCAAATGCTTTGTATCGCAAACGCAGCTTGATTCCAGAATCAACAATTTCTGTATGCATAAACGGCTCCATGCCGGTTTTTTCAATTATTTCATGCGTAATAGCCCGCGCCGCGTTGAGTAAAATTGTTTCGGTTTTAGAAATATCCGATTCAAAGGTTATGGTAATGGTTACTTCATCAAGCAAATAGCGAGTGGATAGAGTATAGTTATGGATAATCTGCTGAAACAAGATGGCATTTGGAATCAAAACGCCTCTTCCGCTTTTTTCTTCGCCGCTAATAGTTCCGCCAACTTGGTTCAAATAGACGTGCGTGAGCGTGATATTGGTAACATCGCCGGTAATACCCGCGATAATAACGCGGTCTCCAATTTTGAATGGCCGTTTTAAGATAATCATGAGCCAAGCAGCTAATCCAGTAACTGGCGCTTGTAGGGACCAGCCAAGCACCATACCAAGGAATGCTGCAGAAATTCCAAGTGTTGCAAGTGATCCAGAAAGGCTAACCAACACAAAAATTAGTCCCACAATCATCCATACATACCGCCAGATCAGAAAAAAAATTTGCACGTTGTCGGGCTTGTGCGCGCGGTATTTCATGTACTTACGCAGGGCTTTTGAGGAAAGCTTGTATGCGATCCATAGCACTATTACCATTAGTCCAGTAAGCGAAAGCACTCGGCTAAAAGTACCAGGAGCCAGGTATTGATTGATAAATTGTTGAAGATAAAAAAGGAAAAGTTCCATAAAGTTTTGACTTGTTTTTAGGGCAAGGATATGATTTAATCAAGTGTCTATATGCCAATATACCCCAATACAAATAATAGGACAATCGCAGTCGCCATGTCTGGTGGCGTTGATTCTTCTGTGTCCGCCGCGTTGTTAAAAGAACAAGGCTACAATGTAGTTGGTTTTTTTATGAAAAATTTTGGGGATACGTTTGGGCTCAAAGTGTCCGAATGTCCGTGGCTCGAGGACAGGGAGGATGCCATGCGAGTTGCAAGCAAGCTGGATATTCCGTTTGAGACGCTTGATTTCGAAGAAGAATACAAGAACCAAGTATTGGATTATTTTTTTAAGGAATATAAAGCCGGCCGTACACCTAATCCGGATGTGATGTGCAATTCGCAGATAAAGTTCGGCGTGTTTTTAGACAAAGCTTTATCTTTAGGTGCGGATGCGATTGCAACTGGGCACTATGCGCGAACTAAGACCGTCATCCTGAGCGAAGTGAGTCGCAGCACTCTGCGAGGAGCGAAGTCGAAGGATATATCGTCAAGTGCTTATAAAGGTTTATCCGCGCTATATCCTTCGACTCCGCTCCGCTCCGCTCAGGATGACGGGGAAGTCGAACTGCTTAAGGGAATTGATACAAACAAAGACCAATCCTACTTTTTGTATCGTTTGAACCAGGCGCAATTATCAAAAGTATTATTTCCGGTTGGAGGATACACGAAGCCAGAGGTTCGGGAGCTCGCGAAAAAATTCAATCTCCCAAACCACGACAAGGCTGACTCCCAGGGCGTGTGTTTTATCGGCCATGTGGATTTGCGCAAGTTCTTATCCCAGAAAATTAAAGATAAGCCAGGCGACATTTTTACCGCAGACGGCAAAAAAGTAGGAGAGCATACAGGTTTGTTTTGGTACACTATTGGTCAGCGCAAAGGAATAAACATCGGCGGAACTGGGCCCTACTATGTGGTTGAAAAGGATGTTGGCACAAATCAACTTATTGTCACACATAATGCGAAGGACGAGCGTTTGTTTGCGTCAAAAATCGTGATTGATGAGGTGAGTTGGATTTCTGGAGAACCCCCACTGAATACAACGGGGGAGATAACCGGGCGGGCGCGCTACCGAGAGCCGCTAACTAATTGCACCATCAAACCGCTTGCGGGTGGAACATATGAGGTGATGTTCGAGAAGCCACAATGGGCAGTTGCTGCGGGCCAGTCTGTAGTTATATATGATGGGGATGTGTGCTTGGGTGGCGGTATTGTCACCTAGCCCTATTTTAGGTATTATCAGAGCATGATTACCGCACAGGAACTACGAGAAAAATATTTTGCGTTTTTTAAAGAAAAGGGCCATGTCATCATCCCTTCTGCTTCTTTGATTCCAGAGAACGATCCAACTGTTTTGTTTACCACTGCTGGTATGCATCCATTGGTGCCGTATGTGATGGGGGAGAAGCACCCGGAAGGCACCCGCTTAGCAGATGTGCAAAAATGTGTGCGCACCGGCGACATTGATGAGGTCGGGGATACTACGCACAATACGTTTTTTGAAATGCTTGGGAATTGGAGTTTGGGTGACTATTTTAAGAAAGAATCCATTGCATGGAGCTGGGAGTTTTTGACGGATAAAAAATGGCTCTCAATTGATCCAGAAAAACTGTATGTCACCGTATATGAGGGTGATGGTGAGGTGCCAAAAGATGAGGAATCAATTAAGCTTTGGCAGGAGCAATTTAAATCAGTTGGGATTGATGCGAAAGAGGGGGAGCGGATTTTTGCATTGGGCCGCGAAGACAACTGGTGGGGGCCTGCCGGACAAACCGGACCCTGCGGGCCGGATACGGAGATTTTTTATGATACCGACAAGGAAGCATGTGGCGCACATTGCAAGCCAGGCTGCGGGTGCGGCAAGTACGTTGAAATTTGGAACAATGTGTTTATGGAGTATAACAAGCAATCTGACGGATTGTACGTGCCTCTTGCGCAGAAAAATGTGGATACTGGCATGGGTGTGGAGCGGACGGTTGCCGTGCTGAACGGCATGGAGTCGGTATTTGAGATTGATACGCTGAGCCCTCTCATTAAAAAATTGGAGCAGTTGTCTGGCCAAAAGTACCAAGACAACGAATTATCATTCCGCATTGTTGCGGACCATATTCGTGCCTCGGTTATGATGGTTTCAGACGGGGCAGTTCCTTCAAACGTTGAGCAGGGCTATGTATTGCGGCGGCTGATTAGGCGCGCAGTGCGCCATGGCCGTTTGTTGGGTATTTCCGGCGCGTTTTTAGGAGAGCTTGCGCAGGAAGTGTTTGCTATTTTTGATGGCGTATACGAATCGGTCCGCGCGAATCACACACTTATTGTTTCGGTTCTAGGGGCCGAAGAAGAGAGGTTTACAAAAACACTTGAGCGCGGGCTTAAACGGTTTAATGAGTTAGTTGCGTCCGAAAAAGCCGCTGGCCGAGTGATAGGAGCAAAAGATGCGTTTGATTTGTTCCAGAGTTACGGATTCCCGTTCGAGATGACGCAGGAGCTTGCACGAGAGCATGAGCTGGATGTTGATGAAAAGGGGTTTTACGAAGAATTTAACAAGCACCAGGATCTCTCCCGCACTGCTTCCGCGGGCAAGTTTAAAGGCGGTTTGGCAGACCACGGGGAAGCGGCGATTAAATATCATACTGCAACACATTTATTGCACGCGGCATTGCATCGTGTGTTGGGCGGACATGCCACACAAAAGGGGAGCAACATCACGGCCGAACGTTTGCGGTTTGATTTTATGCATCCGCAGAAAATGACACCCGAAGAGATTGCAGAGGTGGAAGATTTTGTGAATGACGCCATTAAAAAAGACCTGCCCGTGAGTGTTGAAGAAATGCCTGTTGAGGCTGCAAAAGCAAAAGGCGCCATGGGCTTGTTTGAGGGTAAATACGGAGATAAGGTTAAAGTCTACTCAATTGGTGATGTAAGCAAAGAGATTTGCGGTGGCCCGCACGTTGTGCACACGGGGGTGCTCGGAGCATTCAAAATTACCAAAGAGGAATCAGCTTCCGCTGGTGTGCGTAGGATTAAAGCCACACTCTCGTCAATCCTGAGCGAGGGAGCGTAGCGACCGAGTCGAAGGATCTATGCCAGAATTCACGTTAGACCCCTTGGTATCGGGGTGATGTTTTTATAAAAAAAAGACCCGGGTTCTCTCGTTAGAGAACCTCGGGCCTTTACTACATGCATTGTTTTACTGCTTGAGCACGATGGCTGCGATCAGGCATCCGAACCAAAGCGTGGTCCAGATACCGATTAGAATGATCCAGTTGCGCCTCAACGCAGCGATTTCTCTTTCGGCTTTGTCGAGTGGTTTACGGAGGCCATTCCGTTCATTTTTGAGGATGGGATTAGTTCGTAACTCCCGCGCGAATTTACCTTTTTTTGTTTTTGCGTTATGGTCTTTTTGGAATTTTTCCCATTGCGGACCCAGTCGCGCTATGGTTTCTTTAGGTTCGTGCAGGCTTTTTTGGTACGCGGGGTATTCCTTTGTAGCGATCCAGATGCCACCGCCTACCAGTATGCATACGAACATAATACACAAGATAATCACGAGCATTTGGTCCCCTTTTTTGGCAAAGAAAGGGCCGACGACACGTGGGGGATACATGTCGTCGGCCTTGGTTCGGAGAGACTAGAGCCGGGGAAGCTCTAGTTCAAGTCCTGGTCGTCGGAATCGACGACCGGTTTTTGGTCGCGTGGAATGAACTGGGTTCGGTCGCACGCCTGGTTCGGGTGCAACTTGGCCTCGTTCGCGCCGTATTGGAACCAGTAGGCGAAGGAGCCGTCGAGTTCGTCAGTGTCCATGTCAGCGTCCGCTTCGTGCGGCCAAGGCGATTTCGGCGTTGAGGGCCTGAATAATAGCGCCACCACCGTGGATCGCGCGTCCTGCAACCACGCGCTGCATTCGCTCAGCACGCTCTGCATGTGCCTGCCGCGGAACATCTACGACATGAATCCGCGAGAGCAGATCCGCGTCGTTGAGATGCTGCTGCTGGGGCTGTCTTACACTCATGGCGCACTACCTTTCGTCTTTATCCGCAGCTGTGGGTTTTATCCCGGTGCCGCGAAATGTGGGGGCTTGCGCCCAAGGTAGATGGTGTAGGGGGGTCTACATCATCCTTATGTATTGAGCAAAGCGCTCCGTGAACGCCGGTGTTTCGCGTACCTCATAGAGCCTCTTGAGTGCATAGGTGCGCTCAGACCTAATGGGGTCGCCGCGTTCATCGGTGAGCTCTGTTCCTGCCCTGATGACAACCTGGTTGAGGGGCAGGCCCTTCTCGAGACGCATGAGCCAAAAGAACCGCTCTAGCCTCTCGTCGGACTTTCCGAGCGCCCACATGTTTTCGTCAATGGTTGCTCGATTTTGGTCCGCAGTTTTTGCCCCCCGTTCTTCTGCACAACAGGCGGGCATTTGTTTACCTCCTTCCTTTTGGTTGTTAGAGAACGATTTGATTTCGGTTATTATATCATATAATTATAGCATATGTAAACATTTTTGTCAATATCTAGTATTTTGGCTTATGTTAGGGTATTTTTAGGCTTTAAATCTGCATAAAAGTGTGGTAGAATTGATACGTATAAAAACAGATCCTGAAACGAGTTTAGGATGACGCAATAGTACTATATGAAAATACAATTCTATACAAAAAACGTTGAGCTACCAGAAAAGCTTAAAGATCAGTTTGAGGAAAAGCTTCTATCACTCAAAAAGTACAAGGGCAATGTGGATGTGCTACAAGTTCGGGTTGATGTTTCTCGCGACCAGCACCACAAGAGCGGAGATGTGTATCGTGTTGAAGTGAATATTGATGTGCCGGGCACTGTTCTGCGCTCTGTGGAAACTGCGGCAGATATCCTTTCTGCGCTTGATGTTGTTGCTGAAAAATTGGAACGCCAATCACGAGACCTTAAAGATAAAATCATAACAAAACGAAAGCGTGGGCAGTAATAGATAGTAATAGAGGAATAGTGGTATGACATTTTTAGACAAACTACTCGGCGACCCCGGAGATAGGCACATTAAGAAAAAGCTTAAGCCTGTTTCAGAGAAAATTAATGCCCTGGAATCGGTGTTTGAAAAGAAAACAGATCAAGAGCTTGCAGCATGCACCGAACAGTTTAAAAAACGCATTGCAGATGGCGAGTCCTTGGATGGCATAGTACAGGAAGCGTTTGCAGTTGTTCGCGAAGCCTCGAAGCGCACCTTAGGTATGCGTCATTTTGACGTGCAGTTAATCGGCGGCATGGTGCTCCACCAGGGCGCTATTTCGGAAATGCGCACTGGAGAAGGAAAAACATTGGTCGCAACCTTGCCCGTGTACCTTAATGCGCTTACCGGTAAGGGTGTGCACGTGGTAACAGTCAATGACTATTTGGCGCGCAGAGACGCAGTGTGGATGGCAAAGGTGTACAATTTGTTGGGTTTATCTATCGGCGTTATTCAGCATGAAAAATCATACCTCTATGATCCTGGCGTAACCGCGGACACAGAGCAAGAGGAAAAAGAATTACTCACGGTTTCGCCCATGGTTAAAATCGACTACGACCATTTGCGTCCCGTAGAGCGCAGAGAAGCGTACCAAGCAGACATCACCTACGGAACAAACAATGAGTTCGGGTTCGATTACTTGCGCGATAATATGGTTGCCCGAGCGGAACAGATGGTGCAGCGCGATTTTAATTTTGCCATTGTGGACGAAGTTGACTCAATCCTTATCGACGAGGCGCGTACGCCTTTGATTATTAGCGCGCCTGATGACCGGCCAGTGGACCAATACTATCGCTACGCAGGGCTCATTAAAAATCTTATTGAGAATGAAGATTACAATGTGGACGAAAAAATGCGCGCTGCAACGCTTACCGAAGCTGGTATTAAAAAAATGGAACGCTCACTTGGCATGGAGAATATCTATACCGAAGGCGGCCTCTCGGTGGTGCACCATTTAGAGCAATCCTTGAAAGCACGAACATTATTCGAAAAAGATCGTGACTATGTGGTGGCAGAGGGGGAAGTGGTGATTGTTGATGAGTTTACCGGCCGCATGATGAGCGGCCGCCGGTACAGCGAGGGCTTGCATCAGGCAATCGAGGCAAAAGAGGGTGTGGAAATAAAGCGCGAATCCAGAACCCTTGCCACTATTACGTTCCAGAATTATTTCCGCTTGTATCCCAAGCTTTCGGGAATGACCGGAACCGCCAAGACCGAGGAAGAGGAGTTCCGAAAGATTTATGGTTTAGACGTGTTTGTGATTCCCACGAACAAGCCAATTATGCGTCTTGATTTGGGGGATCGCGTGTATAAATCCAAAAAAGGAAAGTATGATGCCTTAATTGCAGAAATTAAGAATCGCAACAAAGCTGGCCAGCCTATGCTCATCGGTACCATTTCAATCGAGCAGAACGAGGAATTTGCGGAATTGCTCGGGAAGGCCGGCGTCAAGCACGAGATTTTAAATGCAAAGAACCATGAGCGTGAAGCTGAAATTATTTCCCTCGCTGGCAGAGTTGGCGCAGTTACGCTTGCCACGAACATGGCTGGCCGCGGCGTGGACATTGTGCTTGGTGGCATGCCCTATGATGCGTCAAAGGCAGATGAGGTTAAAAAGCTCGGTGGTTTGCACGTGCTGGGAACAGAGCGGCACGAGGCGCGCAGAATTGATAACCAGCTGCGCGGCAGAAGCGGCCGGCAAGGCGATCCCGGATCATCCCAGTTCTTCATCTCGGTTGATGATGATTTGATGCGCATTTTTGGCAGCGACCGCATTAAGAATATGATGAACCGTTTAGGCGTGCCCGAGGATATGCCTATCGAGAACAAGATGGTGTCCCGCTCCATTGAATCCGCGCAGAAAAAAGTGGAAGGCAATAACTTTGATATTCGCAAGCACGTGGTTGAGTATGATGATGTTGCCAACCGCCATCGCGAGGCAATTTACAAGCGTCGTAAAAGCATTCTTAAAGCGGAATCCGAAGAAGATCTTGGGGATCAAATTTTTGAAATGATTGATGCTGAAATCGTCCAAGTAGTAAATCTGCACACATCTGCGTCCAATCAAGATGAATGGAACCTTACAGAAATTGAGCAGACTGTGGCAACTATATTTCCGCCGGATACTGCGCTCGATATAAAAGAAGCTGCCTCATCCGGAGACCGCGAAAAGCTGATTGAGTATTTGCAAGGAAAAGCCGAAAGCGTGTACCAGGAGGCGGCAAAAGTTATCAATGACGAGCAGCAACTCAAGCAGATTGAGGCAGGTGTGCTTTTGAATTCAATTGACACACTGTGGATGGATCATTTGGATGCATTGGATAACCTACGCACTGCAGTTGGGTTGCGCGGGTATGGCCAGCGGGATCCGCTTGTTGAATATAAGCGCGATGCGTATGGATTGTTTAAGCAGCTTTTATCTTCGGTCCAGAATCAAGTTGTGTATAGCATCTACAAAGTGCTGGCAGCGCGATCTATGCAAATACAGGGTGCATCCTCGCCAGAGCAGGCACAAAAACTTTTAAACTCTTTTGGCTCGAGCCTTTCGGCGTTGCGTGGCTTGCGCTTTAGTGCGCCTGCAAAGGAGATGTCCGAGAAAACCGAGCGTCCCGGTCAGCAATCCTCGCAGTCTGGAACGAGGTTCCTCCAGCAAGCTACAACCGCGTCCAGCTCCCTAGCTTCGCCGGATCGTAACCGGTTTAGCGGAGAAAAGGTCGGGCGCAATGATGTGTGCCCATGCGGAAGCGGAAAGAAATTTAAGAAGTGTCATGGGAAATAGCGCGCACGTCAAGTGGTCATAAAAACCATCACGAGCCATGCAATGGTAATTAGACACACCACCGAATTATTGGTATACTACACTTATGTTGAGCGAATACATTGATAGACAACTCAAAAAAGCCCACTACAAACTACTGAAAGATGGGACATACTTTGGCGAGATTCCCGGCCTTAAGGGTGTTTGGGCGAACGAAAAAAAACTGGAAAAATGCAGAGAAGAGCTACAGTCAGCGCTTGAGGACTGGATTATGTTTTCTTTGCACAAAGGACAAGACATCCCTGAATTGAAAATCAATTCAAAGGCGCGAATGAAGGAGTATGCCTAGCAGCATATCCTGGAAAAAACTGGTAAAGAAATTTCGTGCGTTAGGGTTTGACGGTCCGTATTCCGGAGGCCGTCATTTATTTATGACGAAAGGCGCCAAAAGATTAATTATTCCAAATCCTCACAAGGGAGATATATCTAAATCGCTTGTGTCTGAACTGCTGCGCCAGGCGGGCGTGTCCGGCAAAGATTGGAATACATAATGCAGTGTAAAGATTTAAACAGAAAATAATTATATGCGTATTGGAATTATCAGCAGCATGCATCACACCAAAAAAATGCTCGAGGCGCGGGACGCGCTTATTGCTATGGGGCATGATGCGTTTATTACCAAGTTTTACGAAGCATTTCTTGGAAAGAGTGACGAAGAAAAAGAGCGCGTCAAAATTCACCAAAAAAATACCATGGATGCGATTAGGGAATTTTGGAATGCCATGCAAGGAGGGGACGCGGTGCTGGTGCTGAATCTTGATAAGCGCGGCATTAAAAATTATATCGGCGGAAACACATTAATGGAAATTGGGTTTGCGCACGTGCTTAATCAAAAAATTTTTTTATATAATCCGATTCCAGATATTCCGTACTACAAATCTGAAATCGAGGCAGTTGCGCCGGTTATTATCAACGGCGATTTGTCTAAAATAATTTAATATAGCCTGCTATGGGGCATTATTATAGGTTATTTAAAACGATATGAAAATAATTCTTGGTTCGCAATCACAAGGACGAAAAAACGTACTTACCCAAATGGGATATGTTTTTGATGTTGTAGTACCTGATATTGATGAAAAAGCAATAAGAGATTCTGACCCAAGAAAACTTACCCTTAAAATTGCTAACGCAAAATCTGATAATGTTCTTTTAAAAGTACGAGAAGATGCAATTATAATTACTTCAGATTCTGTTGTAGTTGTTAATGGTAAAATAACAGAGAAGCCAGTCAATAAAGAAGAAGCTTTTTTATTTTTAAAAGCAGTTTCAGCAGGTGTTCCGCAAATTCTTGTAAGTGCTGTTACTGTATCCAATACTAAAACAGGTGAAAGATTTGATGGAGTATCAGAGGCTACAGTTATATTTAATCCAATCCCAAAAGATAATATACTAAAATTCGTTGGATCAGGAGATACATTTAATCATGCTGGAGCTTTTTGTGTTGAACATCCTTTTTTTAATCCATTTATAAAAGAAATAAAAGGAGAGATGGAAACTATTATTGGTTTGCCGAAAGCATTAACCGAAAAATTAATTCAACAGGCCAGTAGTCTATAAATAAAAAAGCCGCGAGAACTACAGTGGGTATCTAATTCACCGCAGGGCTTGCGCAATTACGAAAAACTGGTTAGTATAGAGGGTATTCATGGTATCAAATAGGAAACAAATTTGGGCGCTATTCTCGCTTATCATAGTCCTTGGGTTTATCTCGGGCTCTATTTTTGTGGACCACTTGCCAAACCAGTGGCCGGCAAAGTATTGGTTTGAGCGGTTTCGGACGCACCTTGGCTTGGATCTTCAAGGGGGCAGCCATTTGGTGTATGAGGCAGACACTTCCCAGGTTTCGTTTAGTGATGCACAAACCGCCATATCTGGTGTGCGGGATGTTATTGAACGCCGTGTAAACGCCTTGGGCGTTTCCGAACCCTTGGTGCAGGTAGCAGAAGTAGGTGACCATCTGCGCATTATTGTTGAGCTTGCCGGAGTGTTTGATGTAAACGAGGCAATCAGCCAGATTGGCGCAACCCCGCTTTTGGAGTTCAAAACCGAAGCAAGCGCGCCCACACCGGTTCCATTGAGCAAAGAGGAGCGCGCAACGCGCGAAAAATTCAATGCAGACCAGCTTAAAAAAGCAAAAGATACTATCCAGCAGATTATCAGCACGCAAGGACAAAATTTTGCAGAACTTGCAACCAGTCTTTCCGAGGATCCGGGAAGCGCCTCCCAGGGTGGGGACTTAGGATTTATGCGACGCGATCAGCTTGTTGATTCATTTGCCAATGCGCTGTTTGGTGATTTAACTGGCGAAGGGGAAACAACTATTGAGCCGGTTCAAAGCGAATTTGGATACCACATCATCCAACGGCTTGAATCCCGCCAGGTTGATAATGGAAATGGCGGCCAAGTGGAAGAAGTACGTAGCCGGCATATTCTATTCCGCACGCAATCATTAGAAGGGGATATTCCGCAGTATGATCCATGGGCCACTACTGAGCTCGGCGGAAAGCAGCTTGACCGCAGTGAGGTGCAGTTTGATAACCTTTCTGGCTCCGCGCAAGTCGGGCTTACGTTTGACGAAGAAGGCGCGAATCTTTTTGAAAATCTTACCGACCACAACGTAGGCAGGCGTATTGGTATTTTTCTTGATGGAAATTTGATTTCCGCTCCAGTTGTCCAACAGAAGATTTCCGGCGGGCAAGCGGTTATTTCCGGAAACTTTACCATTCCCGAAGCGCGCGCCTTAGTGGAGCGATTGAACGCAGGCGCATTGCCAGTCCCTATCAACCTCATCAGCCAGCAGACCGTTGGTCCTACGCTCGGCGCCGTATCTGTTTCAAAAAGCGTTACTGCCGGGCTTATTGGATTTATTCTGGTCGCGCTTTTAATGCTCGTTATCTACCGCGTTTCAGGAGTGCTTGCAGTGGTTGCTCTCTTGTTTTATACAAGTATCGTGTTTGCTTTGTTTAAACTGATTCCCGTTACCTTAACACTTGCCGGCATTGCTGGATTCCTGCTTTCCATTGGTATGGCAGTTGACGCAAATATTCTTATTTTTGAGCGTCTGCGAGAAGAATTAAAAGCTGGAAACGCATTTAGCCATGCAGTAAATGTGGCATTTGACCGCGCGTGGAACTCCATTCGGGATTCAAATGTTTCCACGCTCATCACTTGCTTGATCCTCGCGTGGTTTGGATCCTCGGTGATTAAAGGATTTGCTATTACGTTGGGAATCGGCGTGTTGATTTCTATGTTTAGCGCCATTATTATTACACGCGTATTTATTGAATTAGCAGGCCGCAGCCGCTTCCTTTCTAGTAAAAAGTGGCTTTGGGGAGCATAAATAATACCTATGCAGATTATTGGACACAGAAAAATATATTTTGCGATTTCCGGCGCGTTCGTCGCGGCAAGCATTGCAGCCATTGCTCTATTTGGCCTTAATCTTGGTATTGATTTTACCGGAGGCTCGCTTTTAGAAATTACCATGGATTCTCGCATAAGCGCGGATACGAGCAGTATTACTTCCGCATTGATCACTGGAGAGAATCCAGTACTTACTTCAGTGCAGGTGCAGCCAACTGGTGAGCATGGTTTTTTGCTTCGCTTTAAGGATGTTACCGAAGAACAGCATCAGGCTATTATTGGACGTTTGAACGCGGAGTTTGTTCAGCAATTATCAGAAGACGAGCGAACTGCTTCTGCAGATACAGAAGCTTCGGTACATACCTCTGGCATTCAAGCAACTGATAGTAATGGCAATCCCGTAAACATTCAAGTAGAAGGCGCGCCTATTGCAGAATCAGGAACCACTACTATTGGCGGTATCTCAGTTGTTATCGAAGACCGGTTCGAATCCATTGGTCCGGTTATTGGCGAAGAGCTTAAGCAGAAGTCCCTCTATGCCATGGTTGCCGTGATTGTTGCTATTGTGCTGTATATCGCATGGGCGTTCCGGAAAGTATCAGACCCTGTTTCTTCTTGGAAATATGGAGTATCTGCTGTTGTTGCGCTTGGACATGATGTAATTATCCCAACAGGCGTGTTTGTCATTTTAGGAAAAGTCGCAGGCATTGAAATTGATATTTTGTTTGTCACTGCGCTTTTGACTATTCTTGGATTTTCCGTGAACGATACCATTATAGTATTTGATAGGACACGCGAGAATCTTTCCCGCGATCATCATCGCCATGAGTTTGATTGGATCGTGAATCGGAGCGTTAACGAAACCATGCGGCGTTCCGTGTACACTTCGTTGACTGTGTTTTTGGTGCTTGGGGCAATTTACTTTTACGGCGGAGATTCCATTAAGAATTTTGCGCTTGCCTTGATTATTGGCGTGGTTGTTGGAACGTATTCCTCAATTTTTCTCGCGTCTCCGCTCTTGGTTGAGTGGGAGAAGCGTAGCAGGCGATAATTGTTGTTGATGCGATATGTGCGAAACCGCCGTTGTCGGCGGTTTTTGTTTTGTGGTATACTATATGCATGTCGTACAAAGAAAATCGTAATGTTGATGTGGCGCCGGGACTAAAAGAGCAACTTGCTCGCGTGGACGCTTCTAAACTTCCGACGGAGACGCCGCGGAGTCGTCTTTTGGCTGACATTGAAGCAGCGAAACTAGATTTTCAAAAAGATCCGGAAAAACATGCGGCAGCAATAGAAAAATTACAGGATTTAGCGGAAGCGCTGGCAGATAACAGCTACAACGATCCAAATGCAGAGGCCGAAGTACTGAAAGAGACGCAAGGTGATTTGCGTAAAATTCAGTCGGAGGCAGTAGTCGCCGTGCCGGTTCGTGGCGGAAACGGGTCAGAAGCGGCTCCTCCTGCTGAGCCTGAAGCAACTGTGGCGCCCGAAGCAACAGAAACCGAATCCCAGAGGCTCGGGCGCGAGCTTACCCAGACCATTGAATCAGTTATCGCACGTATTGCATCTTCGGATGATGAGGTAAAAAAGAAGAGGCTAGAGAAAGAACTTGAACTGTTGCGGTTGTACCAGAAAGTCAAACCTCTCGATCGCAATGAGACATGGAACAAGAGAGTACAGGAAGCATTTTCTCGAATTCAAGCCATTGAACGACCCAAAAAAGTGTCATCCAAGCGTGCGGGACCCAAAGCCAAAGCTGGGCCGCAAGTTGAGGTAGTTGCAAAGGAGCGCCCCGAGGCAGATCAGGAGGCGCGCATTGTGGCGCTTGCACAAGAACTGCGCGCCGAGCGAGAAGCAGGCGGACTTGAAGCAAATAAAGATCTTGACGCGCGTATTTTAGCGGCAGGTATGTTTCCTTTTACTTCGGAAGCCGATAAAATCGCGGCTGAATACGATGCAGAACGAGCGCGATTGCAGATTCAAAAGGAAGTTGAAGCAACCCGCGTTTCTCAAAGAGCGGAAGTAGCGCCAAGCGCTCCAGAGGCCGTTGCCAAGCCCGAGCGCGTTGAATCATTACCCGAAAGCGCACCGGAAATTGTTTCACAAGCACAAGAAGCATTGCGGATTATCAAGACGAAGTTGGGCACAAGGATGAACACGAGTATTACAAAAGAGGTTGGCATTACTCTCTCTCGTGCGCAAGCACGGCTTGAGCGCGCGACTTCCGAGGCAATGAATATAAGACATGTTGCGCGGATTCGGGCGGTTACAAAAAAATTACAAGCCTTGGCCGATGGTTTTAAGTCAGGAGAATATAAAAAATGGGAGAAGGCTGTTGGGGGGCTTTCGAATGAACTTGATGTTGCGCTCACCGTGGCACTCTCTGCGGAATCAGATAGTGCTCCTGTTGCACAAGTAGAACAGTCAACAGAAAAAACTATTGAAGTCCCCAAAGTCGCGGAACGTGAACCATATATTACCGAAGAAGAAAGCGATCCGGTTCGTGCAGCTGCGTTGTATACCATTGATAAGCTAAAAAGTTACGAGGAATTACAGACTGCAGAAGACGGAACCCCGCTTAGCGCGCCGGAAGAACGCCAAGCCCGGTTTAAGGAGCTTGTCAAAAAATATTGGACTGAATTCACGGTGCACGGTACATATGGCAAGGCCGATCCAAGTACCGGCACGCCCAGCGTTGATCGGTGGACAGACATCGACGGCAGCGCGTGTTTGTTTTTATTAAAAGAAGCGGGCATTGAGATTCCTAGTAATTCAGTCAGCTATGTTGCGCAAGGCAAAACATCTGAGTCCGGGGTGGTTTTGGATACTTCTAACACACTCGGAGTGACTGCGGACAAGCGAGGAGAACGGCTTACGTTTGACCACCACAATCCCTATGCGTCCCGCGATATTTCCGCATCCAAATTGCTGTATGAAACACTTTCGAACCCGGAGATCGGGGTTTTGGAAAAACAGCCCTGGCTTGATGCTATGGTCGAGTACATCACCAAAGAAGACAATAAAGCATTTACCGACAAGGAAGCCCAGGAGCTGTTTGAGAATTTCGGGAGTAATTTTGCGAGCCTTTCACGCAACTTAGATGTTGAGCAGATGAAAAAGTTTTTTACAGAGCAAGCAAAGACCGGTTATACGCCGTATGAGGCCCTTCCAGACGAATACCTCAAACAGTTTACATTCATCCGTAATCCATTGAGGAACGAGAATCAGAGACAGGCGTTTGAAAAGGTCCATGAACGCTGGGAGAGATCCAAAAAAGAATCTGTTGAGGCAATCAAGAAGATTGAGGAAGCGGGGCAGCAGGTATTTGATACCGGAGAGAGGCGCTACGGAAAAGTGCTTATTGACTTCGGCAAAAAAGATGCGTCCGGCAAGTGGCAGCGAAGCGTGCCCATGGACTTTGACGCGGTTCGCGCCAGCGGCTATGGCGCGTATTTGGTGTGGCTTCCGGAGAGCAAGCAATTCTTTTTAAAGAGCGCGAAAAGGATTGATTTTGATCTGCCTGATGGGTATAATGTACGCGGGCACTACATTCTAAAAGGAAATCCCACTACCGAATTGCGCGTCACTTTGGAAGAGATCAAGGCAAAACTGGCGGGTCCGGCGGAGAGTGTTGGGAGTGAAGCCATAGGCGTGGGCTCACTAGCCCGAGCGGAGAAGGTGGAATTTGATCCAGAACAAGGAATAGGTACACCGGCGGAATCAAAGCCTGCAGCCGAACCAGAAAGACGCGAGCCTGCTAATCGAAAAGAAGAAATTGAAATGCAATTACAGAAACTTGAAATACAAGGAATGCAAGTTCTTAAAGACGGTAATTGGGGTGAGTTCGGGAATATTCGTAAACAATACCGCGCTTTACAAAAAGAATACAATAATTTATAACAGGGAGCAGATATGCAGAACCAGCCATACAATTTAAGCGAATTTGCGGATAGCGTGCTTTCTGCGGCCGGTTTTGCGCAGCTGCCGGATGCGGCGCAGGAGGAATTCAAGCAGCAAATTATAGCAGAGGCAACCGAGCGTATCGGCTTGATGGCGCTTGGAGAACTGCCGGAGGATCAGTTGAAGGAATATGAGCGCTTGGCAACCACAAGCAAGGATCCAGCGAACGATTCCGCGGTCAATAAGTTTATTGTTAACGCAATACCTGATTTTGAGAAAAAAGTCGTACTGACTCTCAAGGCCTATGCACTGGAATTTATAGAAGAAGCACAAAAAGCGCGCCAAGGAAATTCGTGATATACTATACCTATGAATTCAAAAAAACAGGCAGTAAATCAAACAAACACTACTCAAAAACTGCTCGCACTGCGGCAGAATTTTGACAGTGAATTTGCCGTCGTTGAAAAACAGTATCAAACTGCGCACGATGAGCTTGAGCAGCTTATAAAAAAGCCCATGAGTACTGTAAGCCACACCAATAAATCATCATAATCTTATGTCTGAAGGTGAATCGCGATTCATACCCGAACATCCGGATGAAAAACTGGCTGAAATAAAAAGCGAACATACGCGGTTTCTTGAATTGGAGCAGGAGTTGAATGAATTGGAAATCCAGCGCGAAGGCATTACGCTGCGGTGGGGTGAAGACCTTGAGAATTTACGCCTCGCGCATGAATTTATTGGAAAACAAATAGAAAAAGATGAAGAGTGGAGCACTGAACGTATTGATGAGCTTTTTGATCGTGCGGAAAAAGCGCATACGAAAGCGGACGAACTGGTCGCAGCATACCGCACAGAAGCGCGGCTTATTGGGTTGCAAGAACGGTATGGCAAAGAAAAAGGCATTGAACTGCTTGATCAGGAAACCGTAGAAAAAAAATTTGGCAGCGCTGTGGAGCGCGTCATGGAAGCTTACGAAGAGAGTGGCCAAAGCATGGAGGGTGTTGATTTGGGGGATTTGGATGAATTACGTGAATCACTTGGTTTGTCTAAAGATGAATTTGTCCAGCAACTGGGTGATCTCATGGAGCTGAGTCACACTGCGGCGGCGCATGATTTATATCAAGAGGAACAAACAAAGAAACAGGATGAGGATTCAAAAAAAAGTTTTAAGCAACGAACCAAGGGGTTTTTGGGCAGAGCCATGACACGTTCAAGTATTTCCATGGCGACCACATTGGGTGTAGGTAAGGGGGTAGCACTGGGCGCCGTGGCTTTCGGGGTTGGAGTCGGGACGACTGCGGCGACAGTTGTCGGCGGCGTGGGGCTTGCGGCTCCACTTGCGGTGCTCGTCGGTGGTCGGTGGGCAAAAAAGAAATGGGATAACAAGAAAAAAGTTCAAGAATACGAACGTTCCATTTCAGAATTATTGAATACGGATCCAACGGAAAGGACCGAAGATCAGAAAAAAATTGCCGAACGGTATCGGGACACTATTCTTGATGGTATTCGTGTCAAAAAAGCGGAACAACTAGAAGCAAAGGAAACAGGCGAAAAAGGAGCGAATTGGGAGGATATCCGCGCGCAGTATATACAAGGAGAGATTAAAGATAAGTCAGGGCTTTGCGCGGCTTTTGAAGAGCGCAGGAAAGAGTATCAAGCAAAGTTAGAGAAAACGCTTACTAGCACAAACACAAAACCAGAAGATATTGATCGCCTCACTCTACAGGAAGCTGAAATTTCAGCGGCTCTGCAAACTTTGTATATGACCGAGGCATCTTTGGACCTTGAGCGCCAAGTGCATCAGGCAAAGGAGCGTAAAGAGGGGCTGGAGAAAAAAGGCAAAATTCAGGATGTTTTGAGCCGGGGTACCGCGAGAGAGGTTGCAACTTATACGGGTTTTGGATTAGGAGCGCGTGCCTTTAACCATTGGGCGCCGGAAAAATATCGGGCGATTGCATACGGCCTCTTGGGAGCGTATAGCGGGTTCCGCTTGGCGGATGCGCAAGTTAAAAAACGGGAAGGATTCAATGAGGGTACGAAACGTGCGAAAATGATGAAGCGGCTTGGGGCGCAAGTTGGCGGAGCATTGGTCGGGGGTGTTTCTGGTGCAAGTGCTGTGTATCTTGGTAATGAAGCGCGCCAGGAAATTAACGACTTTTTAAAATACTCCTACGGTGAATCCAGAAGACCACCATTAGGTGGAGATAATATCCCACCACCTAGCCCGCGTGCCGTTGAAGGATTAGCCACTGCACCCGCCATTTTTAACATGAATCACGTTGGGTCTAAAATTATCGGCAGGCCTGATGCAGGATTGTTTAATGCACAGAAACATACTATACCCGAGGCACCGGAAGTAAATTCAACTCCAGAAGCGCCAGAAGTGGCTGACATAACAGACCAAGAACGTATAGCACAAACTGCCGAACATTTTGGATTCAAGATTGTAGATGGCCATTTGCGTCTTGATATGACAGAGGCCGCAAAAGAGAATGCCAATTTAGGTAAGCTAGAGCAGATACTGGATCGTTTGGTTGCGGCGCAGTACGTTGGTGAGTTTGGAGAAACATTAGATCCGGAAGAGGCTGCAAAAATTTTGAACATGGCAGCGAATTTGCGTGTAGCACTAGAGAGTGGCAATGCGGGATTCATGGATCAATGGACACCCCAAGGAGGTGATAAGTTGTCGCAGTTATTTAGTGAGTCACTGGAATACGACGTAGAAAATCAAACACTTACCATAAAAGATTCAGAAAAATTTGAACAGTTGGTTGATGGCCTTAAGGCGCATGCGGATGATCTTGCCAAGACAGGAAGCATGGATGGCGCAATAGGAGAACTGCCGAAGAATAAACAGGAAACATGGAGCGAGATTGTGAATGCCGCGCAGAAGAAGCATGTTTTCGTGGAAGATTACAGCCAAAACGCGCGCGTCAAAGCTGCTTTTGAAGCGAACCAAGCGAGCGCGGTTGCGAATACGGAAGTTGTGCCTGATGCCGAATACGTTCCAGTTGTTCACGAGCAAGCGGCAGTTGTTGCATCAGAGTTAAAAACTTCGCCAGTGGAAACAATTGCGCCAACTGAGCGTAAACTGCCACGATTACTGGATGCAATACAGAGAATCTATCAGCGCACGTCCGATCCGCGAGAAAAAGCACTCGTCGGATTATGGGAAGACGTGCGCCGTTACAGTGATGCGACTGATCCCGCGCAAGCGCACAAACTGGCCGCCAATCGTTTAGATGATTTGGAGCCGTTTGCGGACCAGTACCAGGATGTGCGTGATATGTATACTGCAGGGCTTGCGCAGATGCTGGATGGTGAGATGCGACATGGCGAAGGTGTATTCCATTTTGGGAGCGCAAACCCGGAAAAACTTGCTGATTTTTCCGGAAAGCTCGGGCGCATGCATGGCTTGGATGAGCAATCATCAACTATTTTTGTTTCTTGGCTTGCGGGAGAGGATGCAGTGCTTGATAGGAATGATTTTAAACGGCTTGGATTGTGGGCTTCTGCTGATGGTACGGTGCAAAAAAATCATTTTAACGCCCAAGAGTTTGAGAAACAAGTGGACGAATTTCTTAGCCTTTCCAAATCAACCAAATTACCACAAAGCGAAGAGTGGGAGCCGCGGACTATTCATTTTGTTGATACTGATGGGGTGCGCCACGAGCAGGTAGTGAATATGCGTGCAGTACAAGTACCTGACGAAGTTGGTCGTTTTTATGAAGTTGATAATTCTGGAGATAAGCAGGTAGCTACCGGCGAAGATTCGCAGCCATTGCGATATCCAGAAGGCCAAATACAAAAATCATCTCATGGATTAGAGATACGGCAAGACTTGGTTGAGGAAGAGGGTGCAACCATATCGACTACTCCTGAAGTAGTAGTAACTACAGCACCTGCGCCAGAAGCACAAACTCCAGAGGGATCAGGTGCTGAACAAATTACAACACAAGAACCAACTGCCGAAGCAGCGCAAGCAGAAGCAGTAATACCCATAGAAACAGCGCCAGCAGAGATTAAATTAGATTTCAACAGCGATAGAGTAGTTGGTGGAATAATTACTATACATGAAAATCCGAATGGTAGTTATAAATTAGGTGTCAATGGTTCTATTATTGGTGTCAGTGAATATTCATTAAAAAGTTCAAGAATTTTTAATGAATCTTATTTAGATAAATTGAAGGAAAAGTTTTCTGACTCATCAATAGATGTTTATAATGCAAAAAGGCAAGCTGTCGACACAGGCAGATTGATTGTTCTCTATCAAGATGCATTGAAAGTTGCAAATGAACAAGGAAATACCAGAATATCTAGTATTTTAAAAGAAACCATAAATAGAGAAATTAATAATTTTGAGAGAAAATACGGTGATGTTTTTTCTGATAATTTAACGGAAATATCACCAACACCAGCAGTAGAAACTGCGACTGCACTGCCTACCCAGGAAATCCCTACAGCAGAGACAGCAGAAATACCAGCAGAATCTACGCCTGTAGCGCCGGTTGAGGCTGTTCTGGAAACACCAAGCAGCACCCAACTTATGGATACCTGGCGAACGGATTTAATTAGTAAAGATGTTACTCCGGGAGGGGAGTTAACCCAAGATAAACGTGAAACTTTACGGGTTTTATATAATGCTCTTAAAACAGGCGTCGAAAGCGGTGATGTTGATAATAACGCTGAATTTGATGCGTTTAAAGAGGTGTTACGTCAGGATTATCACATCAAGAATCCGGATGAGCTTGGTGGCGTACAAGCAGGTATCTAGGGCTCTCGGGTTTTAGAATAAAAAAAGCCCCCGTCCAGTGTCTAGTTGAACGGGGGGAATGGGGAAGAGCAGTGGTGCTTGGGTTTTTGTGGTGCGCCGCGGGCTAGTGCTTACAGCGCTTACAGCGCTTGCTTATGAGCTCCGCCGCGATGTCCGCGGCATGGACAAAGTTGGCGCTGGCGTTGCCAGCTTCCTGCATGGCGACGAGTCTCGTGCGATCGCCACCGTAGACCGCTTGGTTCACGGCCTCCAGAGCGACCATGCGTTGGTCGAGGGCGGCCACGCTCTCGGCGTTGTTGTGAGAAAGAGTGTTGGCCCGCTGCGCCAGGGCCTCGGCGGCCGAAGCAAGCCGGCCGACCCGCTCGATGCCGGTTGCGTTGTCCGCGACATCATCGGTCAGCGCCTTGACGATCGTCTCCGCACCATTCATGCGTGCGTATATGCCCTTGCGAGCACTCTCGGCATTCTTGAGGGCGTCGGCGTGGTCATGGACCGTGGTCTGCAGGCGCTCGATGCTGCCACTGTTCTGATCGAGCAGGCGGCTGTGTGTTTCGATGCTTCCACGGTTCTCGCCGACAGAATCACTCAGATCGTTGATCCTGTTCTGCGCGTCGTCGAGCTGCTGGACGAGTGAGCGTGCCCGCACGAACGTGGTGTCGCCGGTGGCGCTATCGATGCTCGCGACCACAGAGGTCGCGACACCTTGGACGAAGATCTCGTCGTGGGCCGCGACCATGCTGCGTATGTTGGTGATCTGTTCGTCGACCGAGGGGCCACCGAACGGGAAGATCTTGGAGTGGTAGTTTGCCACTACCGCTACCAGGATGCCGAGGATGATCCCGGCGAATACTTTGAAGTTGTTCTTCTGAAGGGTCTGACCGTCCTGATCCTGTGCGTCTGCCATGGTTTCCTCCATGGTTATGGGACTCATGTCCCGTGAGTTGTGAAATCGATGTATCTCGATTTACGTGCGTATTTTATATTACAAGTATTATAGCATATCTAAATACTATTGTCAATACTTTGTAATGGTTCAATACCTTGTAATCACTTTGCTACAATATGAGGCATATGTCATATACAACTAATCCCGCGCTTCC
>MOEI01000019.1 GCA_001889965.1 bacterium CG10_46_32 | reverse complement strand
CCAATCATTTAGAATGGAAGAAGTTTTTTCAGAAAATCGGCTCTAACCCTGAAATCAAGGACAAAACGGTTTCCATACGCTGGGGGGAACTATGGGATTTCACGGCTTCCGCCGTAGGCGGAAAGGGTTTTGGCGAAAATCAAAGCGCGATTTTGGCTTCCGCAAAATCGCTCCCTATTCTTAATTCCGAACAAGTTACTACTGGTGCGCCGTGAGGGATTTGAACCCCCGACCGTCTCCTTAAAAGGGAGCTGCTCTACCAGCTGAGCTAACGGCGCTCGCGTCGTAGTCGCACTGCGGGTTGCGTGTGCGAACAAGTTCGCCCACTTCACCCTCCGTGTGACTACTCCTTTCGATTTCTCGCTTAACTCCTCGCTATGCTCGGAGCCCAAGTGAGAAATCGTAAAATACAAAAGAAGCAATGTAGGACGTGATTACAATATCAAATAATATCACTTTTGACAAGGTGGGTGGATAATCAGTATACTACAAGGATGGTGCCTGAAAAAGAAATCAAAAAAATAGAAGACGTAAAAGTTGTTGCTCCTCCTAAACACACACAGGAGTGGTATCATCTTAGTGTAGAAAAAGTTTTAGAGAAATTGGGCTCTACGAAGCATGGTTTAACGCAACATCAAGTTGCAGAGCATCAAAAGAAATATGGCACAAATGAGTTACCTCAAGAAGCGCCTACTTCGTTGTTGGCGTTGTTTTTGCGGCAGTTTCAAAGCTCACTAACATATATTTTGTTGATTGCGGCAGGTATAAGCTTGGCCATCGGCGAGCACGTGGATTCGTACGTAATTTTTGCCGCGGTCGTAGTGAATGTGGTGGTTGGATTTTTTCAGGAATATAAAGCGCAAAAAGCCTTGGCGAGCCTTAAAAAAATTGTTACTCAAGAAGTGTGGGTTATTCGAGATCATCAAGAGCGAAAAATTCCTTCTAAGGAGCTCGTGCCTGGAGATGTCATTGTGCTTTCAGCAGGGGACAAGGTGACGGCAGATGGAAGGCTTATTGAATCGGAACATTTAAAAATCAACGAAGCTGCGCTTACTGGCGAATCTGAGGCTGTAGAAAAAGTTGAACGCGTTTTAGAAGGCGATCTCATAGTGGCTGATCAGCACAATATGGCATTTTCTGGAACCATAGTTACTGAAGGGCATGGCCGCCTTGTAGTTACTGCAATCGGCATTACAACGGAAATTGGCAAGATTGCTGTGTTGGTAAAACACACTCATGAAGTACGCACTCCGCTGCAGGAACGTTTGGATTCTTTTAGCCGCAAGCTCGGGTTGATCGTACTCCTCCTTTCTGGTTTTTTGTTTGGTATTGGAGTTTTGCACGAGTATAGTGCAACGGAAATGTTTATTATTGCGGTTGCGGTTGCGGTTGCCGCAATTCCCGAAGGACTCGTGGTTGAGGTCACCGTGATTCTTGCGATTGGCATGCAGCGTATTCTTAAAAAAGGCTCCTTAGTCCGAAAATTAGTTGCTGCGGAAACACTTGGCTCGACCAATGTTATTTGTGTGGACAAAACCGGCACCATTACTGTTGGAGAAATGCGCGTGGTGCATATCGCGACCGAGAGCCATAATGGCGTTCTTGGAAAAAAAGATACTAACGCCAAACATCTTGAGCATGGAGTTTTTGAAATTAAACGGCTTAATCAGATTGCGGTGTATTGCAATAATGCAGTGGTCGCGTCCGCGGAAGCGGAAAAAACAACAGAGGAGGAAGAATTACGTGCGCAGGTTGTAGTGGGAAGCCCCACGGAGCGCGCAATCCTTCTTTCTGCAATTGATGGAGACTTTACTGAAGCGGATTTGCACGAAATGCGCCCGCGGATTGACGAAGTTCCATTTGATTCAAGCAAAAAATTCATGGCAACGCTGAACACATGGACCAAGAAACAGCACAGTGCATATTTTAAGGGCGCGCCTGAAAAAATTCTTACTATGTGCGCCTATTATCAGTTGGGCCGCACTACTAAAAAAATGAGCCCTAAAAAACGCAAGGAGCTTTTGGGACTCTATGAAAATCTTTCGGGCCAAGGGTTGCGCCTGCTTGCAGGCGCGTACAAAGGCGTGGACGCAGATGTTACTACGTTTGACGAACTTCCGGATTACAGTCAGGGGGCAGTGTTTGTTGGATTTTGGGGGATTAAAGATCCATTGCGTCCAGACGCGGAAGAAACCATTGCCCAAACTAAAAATGCGGGCATACGCACTATTATTATTACTGGCGATAATCGGTATACTGCGCTTGCTATTGCCCGCGAACTTGGCTTTAAACCTACCCAAGACGAGATTATTGATGGCAATGATTTGGCAGGTATTTCAGATGCCGAACTTGCTCGTCTGGTGAAGCGCGTTATAATTTTTTCGCGCACCACGCCTTCAGACAAGCTTCGCATTGTTTCTGCCCTGCAGAAAAACGGAGATGTTGTTGCCATGACTGGCGATGGGGTGAATGATGCGCCTGCGCTTGCGCGCGCGGATATTGGCGTAGCACTGGGTTCTGGGACAGACGTGGCAAAAGAAACTGCGGACCTAGTGCTTTTAGACAATAATTTTTCTACCATTGTTTCTGCCGTGCGGGAAGGAAGGGTTATCTACGACAATATCAGAAAGGTAATACTGTACTTGCTTGCGAATAGCTTTACGGAAATAAGTATCATTGTAGTAGGCATGCTTGCGGGCTGGCCATTGCCTATTTTGGCAACGCAAGTGTTGTGGATTAATTTAGTGACAGATGGATTTCCGGATTTGGCATTAACCCTTGAGCCTGAAGAGTCTGAGATTATGAATGAATCTCCGCGGAAGCGCAATGACTCAATTTTGGATTTTGAACGAAAGTTTTTAATTGGGTTTATCAGCATCATTACTTCGGTCACGACATTAGGGCTATTCTATCTTATTTGGAAGACAACAGGGGACATTGATCGGGCGCGAACTATTACATTTACCGCAGTTGGCGTTGAATCGTTATTGTATGTTTTTTCAGTTCGCAGTTTACGCCATTCAATTTTTGAAACTAACTTTTTTTCAAATCAGTGGCTGATTGTTGCAGTTATCGGCGGATTTTTGGTGCAGTTTGTTGGGATATACGTGCCGTTCTTCCAGTCATTTTTGCGCACGGTTCCGCTTGGCATTTCGGATTGGGCGCTCATTTTGTTTGCCTGCCTGTGGATTATCGGACTTATTGAAATCATGAAACACTATTTTATCGCGCAGCGGAGGCAGAGTAGATCATTAGCTAGCGCTTAACTGTTGTAATGAGCTTGCACTATATGGCAGATCAATTAATAATTTTTGGCGCTACGTATCTTTTTTTGTTTATTCCAGTGTTGGCTTTTGTATTTTTTTTGAAACAGTCTCGAGATATTCAAAAGCAAATTATTCTATTTGGAGGCATACTCCTGCCGGCCGCATATCTAGCTGCGCGGCTCGCGCAGCTCTTCTATTATAATCCACGTCCGTTTATGCAGAATGATTTTATTCCACGTATACCGCATATAGCAGACAATGGTTTTCCATCGGACCATACACTGATAAGCGCCGCCATTTCAGCAGTGGTATTTCCATTCAATAAAAAACTCGGCAGTGTGTTGTGGTGTATTACCGTACTTGTTGGCGTATCGCGCGTGCTTGCCGGAGTACATCATGGTATTGATGTTATTGGAAGCATTGGCATTGCCGCGGGAGCAGGCGTGTTTGTATACTATGGGGCAAAACGCCGCGGCATTATTGCATAATTGGCAGGTTTAGTGTATTTTGTACTGGTATTCAGCCGCATATCATTGCGGCTTGATTCGTCTAAATTTCATGGAAAAGAAAACATATCATCATGCATCACTATCACTTCCGTATTATGTCCGAGGCGCACGGCCCGGGCTTTTGTTGCTTTCTGGCGCGCACGGAGATGAGTTTGAGGTGATCGATTCGGTGCATGCCGCGATTGACGTGCACCAGAACGAGCTTCCGGATTTTTTGTATATTCCAGAAGTGAGTCCTTCTTCGGTTTCTGGGCGCACGCGGCATAACTGCGACAGCTTGGATATTAATCGTCAGTTTGTTGATGATACAGAATGCGAAGAAGCGCAGGCAGTGATGGCATTGCTCAAAGACTACAACATAGATACCTGTGTTTCATTCCACGAGGATCCGGAGCAGGAGCAGTTTTATCTGTATGATTCAGGAGAGTGTTCGGCGTACGAGCTCGCGCGCATCCAGGAAGCGGTCAAATCGTGCGGCGTTGGATTATTTTCCGGTATTGATGATCCAGAGGACGCGCATTTAGGTTTTGAGTTTAAGGACGGGTATCGTGCGCATGTGGGCGCAGACGGCAAGCCAGTTGGTCCGATTGAGACATGGCTCATTCGCAACAAGATCGCCACGCGCGTGTTTGGCGTTGAGGTTCCGGGTAAAATTCCTGCGTCAAAAAAAGATCAGGTTACCACTTGTTTGTTTGAGTGTTTGTGTTTGGTATACTAAAAGCCAATGGCTTCTGCATTAAAAATAGTTCTCTTGGAAAGCCCTGCTGTTTCCTGCACGCTTAAAAAGGTGCGGCGATCGCGCTCATTTCGCATTAACGTGCACCAGGACGGCCGCGTTGTGGTAACTGCCCCATACTGGGAATCGTTCCGCGCCATGGAGCGTTTTTTAGGGGAGCAACGCGAGTGGCTTACTCAACAAATTAATCGCATTCAACATATTCCACAGCTGGTTCCGTCCGGAGGCGTTGAGCATTACCGCACGCATCGCGAACAAGCGCGTGTGTTTATTCACGAAATACTTGAGCGCCTTAACCGAGAGTATGGCTTCACCTACAAGCGCGTGTCCATACGCAACCAGCAAACGCGATGGGGGAGTTGTTCTAGCAAGGGCAATCTCAACTTTAGTTACAAGCTTTTGTTTTTACCACAAACACATGCGGAGTATGTGGTTGCGCATGAGCTATGCCACCTCAAAGAGCTCAATCATTCTCCGGCGTTTTGGAGGCTGGTTGAGCAGGCTATTCCTGATTATCGTGACATACGGCACAAATTAAAACACCAAATAGCGTAAATTCTCAATGCCTCAAGCGGTTGAGCCATTGATGAGGGCTGTTTTAGTGGACATCTGCCTGGTGCGTATCCAATTCTTCTAGCTCAAACCCCAAATCTTTGAATATGAGGTTGCGCAGATGCAGGCTTCCGGCAAGCAGAACCAGGTCAACATCAACGCCGGTGTTGAAGGCGCCGGTTTTGATTGCATCCAGCAGTTCGGGTTCGCTCTCCGGGATTTCGCTGACTGCCTGCTCAATGGCGCGTTCCGCGTCATAAGGATTTGTGGGATTCTTTTTTCGCACTTTCTCGGCCAGTGCGTCTTTTTTATTTTCTATAATTTCCTTGATCCCGCTCCCGGCAAGTACTTTTCTACCGAACTCATTCAGCTGGCGCGGGGAGTGTGAATCTGCGATGAGCCTGCCTTTTATGGTCGCGATATCCTGGTCGTGCTCCCGGATACTCTTTTTGAATTCGCCGATTGATTCTTTGATGTTCTTGACGTCATTTTTGAGCGTTCCCCATGCAAATCCCAAACCTAAAACCGTTACCGTGATCCACACGATGCTCTCAATGGCGCCGATTTGTATGGTTATGGTTTCCATAATGTTGGTAGTATACCATGGATTATTGGTTACTGCATTTTCTTGACGTGTGTATATAGTTGTGGTATAATACTATTTTGTAACAAAAACAGCATAGTTCCTCGCAACCTATTTCCATGGAGGTGGATCATGAACGTCACTGTGTTTGGTGGCAGCACGTGCACGGATGCAGTAGGCAGGATGGCCGAAGAGCTTGGTAGGCTCCTGGTCCAGGCAGGCCATACGGTGGTTACCGGCGGGTACGGCGGCGTGATGTCCTGGGTTTCAAAGGGCGCTCGCGAAGCAGGCGGTGAGGTCATCGGCGTCGTACTCAAAGGCATCAGCGAGCCCAACACGTTCGTTAGTCACCCCTATGTGGCGGCTAGCTACTGGGAACGTCTCGGCGAGCTGATGGAGCGTGGAGATGCGTACATCGCACTCCCGGGCAATACCGGCACCAGCGCTGAGATCCTCGATGCCTTGAACTTTGAGACAAAGCGCGAGAAGTTTTTGCCTGGCTCGCCGGAGAAGAAGGTTATCCTGCTTTGCCCTCACGATATTGAGCGGGCCAGGATACTGGATGGGCTGTGTCTGCTCGTTGGCGCAGATTTCGAGAGTCTTATGCTGTCGGCCGCCACGCCGCAGGAAGCGGTCGCGTACCTCACCGCGGAGTAATCCGCGCCAAGAGTACATTCGAACCAAGGGTTAGTCATACAGGGGAGTCGTTCGCACGGCCCCCTGTATTTATTTGCCAAAATGCCATAATTGGCGTAGTTTTTAAGAGTAATGGAGTAATGGAGTAATGGAGTAATGACCCATTTTTTTTCACCATTTTCTCAAAGAGCTCAATCATTCTCCGGCGTTCTGGAGGCTGGTAGAGCAGGCTATTCCTGATTACCGTGCCTTGCGGCACAAGCTTAAGCATCAAATAGCGTAAAACCACTATGCATATCACTAAACTCGGGCACTGCTGCCTCATTATTGAGATAAGCGGCCTGCGAATTCTTACGGATCCAGGTAAGTGGACAGCTGAACGGCACGCATCAATCAAAAATATTGATGTCATCCTCATTACACATGATCATTCAGATCATATTCACGTTGAATCAATCAAAACGATTTTGCAGAACAATCCGCAGGCAAAAATTTACACAAACAGCGGCACTGGCGCGTCATTAACAAAAATCGGAATTGCGTTCGAGACGCTTGAAGGAACATCAAAGATATCTATCAAAGATGTAGAATTAGAAGCATTTGACTGCGATCATGAAGTAATCTACTCTTCTGTTCCATTGCCACAGAACACTGGGTACTGGATCGGAAAAGCTTTGTTTTATCCGGGAGACTCGCTTACTAATCCGGGACGTCCGGTCAACATACTCGCGCTTCCGGTAACCGGACCGTGGATGACTATTGGACAAGGTATTGATTATGCCAAGAGCGTGAAACCAAAAAAATGTTTTCCCGTGCACGATGGATATGTAAAAGAAGGATCTTTGGGCGTCTTCCATGGCTTGCCGCAAAAAATGCTCGCAGGCGCGGGGATTGATTTCGTGCCTTTGAAAGCAGGGGAGTCTACTGATTTTTAAGCGGTTTACACCCAGTACGAGCTCTATGGCCTCGTTCTTTTATATTGCATTTTTACCCTAAAATTGGTATTCTAATCCCATGTACAGAACACATACCTGCGGAGAACTCCGCAAAGAAGACAATGGAAAAGAGGTAAAACTCGCCGGCTGGGTGCAGTCTCGGCGCGACCACGGGGGCGTTATTTTTATTGACCTTCGCGATCGCTATGGCATAACGCAGATTACGTTTGACCCAGAGCGCTCCAAGAAAGCTTTGGAAGCGGCAAATAAGCTCCGCAGTGAATTTGTTGTCCAGGTAACAGGCACAGTCAACAAGCGGCCCGAGACAATGGTCAATAAAAAATTAGACACCGGAGAAATCGAAGTGGACGGCCAAGAGCTCGTTATTCTGAATGAATCAGAAACCCCTCCGTTTGAACTTGATAAGCCCGAGTTTGAGGCAAACGAGCAGATTCGACTCAAGTACCGATTTATTGATTTGCGCCGACCAAAGCTCCAGCACATGCTTCAGCTTAAAGACAAAATGATCCGCATGATCCGGAAATATTTCCAGGAGCAAGATTTTGTGGAAGTGCAGACCCCGATTCTGGCAAACTCTTCGCCCGAGGGCGCGCGCGACTGGCTTGTGCCTTCCCGCTTGTACCCGGGCAAATTTTACGCGCTTCCGCAGGCGCCCCAGCAGTTTAAGCAGTTGTTGATGGTAGGGGGGGTTGATAGGTATTTCCAGATTGCGCCCTGCTTTCGGGATGAGGATCCTAGAGCCGACCGCGCGTTCGGCGAGTTCTATCAATTAGACATGGAAATGTCGTTTGTGGAGCAGGAAGATATTTTTGATATCATGGATCCGCTCATGGTCAAATTGACTGAAGAGCTTTCCAGTAAAACCATCATCACCAAGCCGTTTCCTCGGATTCCATGGAAAGAGGCAATGGAAAAATACGGCACCGACAAGCCGGACTTGCGCTTTGGTTTTGAAATCAAGCCGATTACGGATGTTGTAAAGAATTCCGGATTTAAGGTGTTCGCAGATGCCGTAACAAAAAAAGGCGTGGTGCATGCATTAAATGTGGTTGGCGGAGCAACGTTCTCTAGAAAAGATATTGATGAGCTTACTGAAGCAGCCAAAGAGAAAGGCGCAAGCGGACTTGCCTACATCATTGTGGATGCGGAACTAAAATCTCCGATCCTTAAATTTTTAGAAGAGTCAGAAATCAAACAGATCATCCAAGAAGCTGGAGCGAAAAAGGGCGATGCAATATTTTTTGGCGCAGGGGAATGGCAGACTGTGTGCGAGTCTTTGGGCGCGGTTCGCAACCTTGCAGGATCAAAACTAGGCCTTAAAGATAATTCTAAAGCGGCCTGGTGCTGGATTACGGATTTTCCTATGTACGCCTATTCAGAAATAGAAGAAGGCAAAATTGATTTTGGGCACAATCCATTTTCTATGCCCCAAGGCGGCATGGAAGCACTGGAGAACAAGGATCCCTTGGATATTCTTGCATACCAATACGATTACGTATTAAACGGATTCGAAATCACGAGCGGTGCCATCCGCAACCATGATCCTAAGATCATGTACAAAGCATTTGAGATTGCGGGATACACCAAGGAGGAGGTGGATGCGAAATTCGGGCACATGATTAACGCGTTCAAGTATGGCGCGCCGCCGCACGGCGGCAATGCACCAGGGATTGATCGCTTGCTCATGGTGTTGATGGACGCGGAATCCATCCGCGACATATACGCGTTCCCCAAGGATGGGGCCGGCCGCGATGTGATGCTTGGGAGCCCGAGTGAGGTTACCCAGAAGCAGCTGGATGAGCTACACATCAAAATCGTTAAAGAGGAGTAAGCGGATACTATATGCTTTCCAAACTCCAGCAATTTATTTTGGAGGCGTGTTTGGAGGGCAGAGGCAGTATTTCCCGTACCGTTATCGACAAGAACCACGGACAAAGCTCCTCAACGTCTCAGCAAGAACACTACAAGCAGGTCGTAACCACTAGTATTGAACGCTTGATTGATCGAGGTTTTCTTATTGGGTATTGCACAAAGACCCGCGAGAAGCTTTTTATCACAAAAATTAAATTGACTCCTGCGGGGAAAAAAGCCGCGCTCGCGCACCGGCTGACGCAACAACAAAAATTACCGTATGTACGAAATAAAAACCGAAAGTTTTGAGGGGCCACTCTCGCTTTTACTACAGCTTATTGAGCAGGAAAAATTAGACATTACCACCGTTTCGCTCGCAACAGTTACTGATCAATATCTTAACCGCATTAAAGAGATGGGGGAGCGCTTGTCTACTGCTGAGCTCGCTGATTTTTTAGTGGTTGCAAGCCGATTGTTGCTTATTAAATCATACGTGCTTTTGCCTTCTTTTTCTGTGGAAGATGAAGACCCTGATTACCTTGAAGAGCAGCTTAAGATGTATAAAATGTATCACGATGCGTCTAAGAATTTGCGTGCTATAATCGCACAAGAACTATTTAGCTTTTCGAGACAGCCAATCAAAATGGCACCAACAGAATTTTCTCCTCCGCCAAAACTTACCGCACCAGTGCTTGCAACGCAGCTTTTAAAGTTGATTGCGGAATTGGAAAAAACATTTATTAAGCTCCCTAAAAAAACTATGCGGCGCATTGTGTCCATTGGCGAGCGCATTGAGCACCTGAGGGCGCTGCTTCTCTCGGTGGAAAAAGTGGGGTTCAGTGAATTTTTAAAATCAGCAAAAAATAAATCAGAGATTGTAGTAAGTTTTTTAGCGCTTCTTGAGCTTGTAAAACAACGCCACTTAGTGGCCCACCAGCTTGAAGGCGCGGATATTATTATTCAAACGCACTAATTACCATGACGCTCGCATCACACATAGAAAGTTTGTTATTTGTTTCCAGTCAGCCAGTTTCAGTCAGCCAGCTGAAAAAAATAACTGATGCAAAAAAATCCGACATCGATGCTGCGCTTAAAGATATAGGCGAGGAATACAACCCAAAAAAAGAGAGAGGTATTGTTTGTATGATTTCTGGCGACAAGTACCAGTTGGTGAGCCATCCTGATAATGCAGTAATCGTGAAAGCATTTTTAAAATCAGACGTAACTGGCGAATTAACAGATCCTGCGCTTGAAACACTCACTATTATTGCGTACCGCGGGCCAATTACTAAGCCAGAGCTGGAACAAATTCGTGGAGTGAACTGTGGGTTGATTTTACGCAATCTTTTAATTCGCGGACTTATTGAACGTACTGAGGTTGCCAAGCAGATGCTTCCAACATACCGCGTGACACATGAATTTTTGAAATTTCTCGGGGCTTCGTCTGTTTCTAGCCTTCCTGAGTACGAAAAACTTTCTCAGCACGAGACATTAGATGAAGTGTTAAAGTCAACAGAAGAGGAGTAGTATGCTTTTATTGAATGTGTTATTTGCCATAGTGAGCGCGATTACCCCTTTTTTTCCCACAGCTACCACTGTGTCGTATCTTTCAAATGATGCAATTCGTTCAGATCGAGCGGTTTCTGTTACAAGTTCAGGACTTTTTCCAACAAAAAAGGATGCAGCATCCTTGGGGCCGCGTCTTTCTGCTACCAGCGCGATTGTGGTTGATGCCGCATCTGGGGCTGTGTTGTTTCAAAAAAATCCGCACAAGGTCTGGCCCATGGCAAGTATTACTAAACTTGCCACCGCGCTTGTGTTTTTAGATGCAACACCAAATGCAGAGACACTTTTTACCATGGAAGAGTCGGATGACCGCGAAGGCGGAGAAGAGTTTATTCGGCCTGGTGAATCTGCAAAATTACGGGATTTTTTGATTGCAAGCTTGCTCGGAAGCGCCAATAATGCGACAATATCTTTAAGTCGGAGTGTTGATCCGGATATGAATACGTTTGTCGCTTTGATGAATAAAAAAGCATCCTTGCTTGGAATGAGAGATACAGTATTCACAGAACCGAGCGGACTGAGCGCGGAGAATACAAGCACTGCGTATGATATTGTTCGGTTGCTTGCTGGAGTAGCTGATTACGAAGCCATAACAGCTAGTACCGGCACGAATCGTGCTGTTATTACGGTACGGCCCAGTGGATCTCGGCGCATTGTGCTAACTACCAATCACCTTATGGGTTCAATCGTGTTTGTTGAGTATGGGAAAACCGGACACTTAGATGAATCACTCTATAATCTTGCAACCACTGTTGGAACGCACCAAGGACATACGCTCTATATTGTAACGTTGGGTTCTGAAACTAACGAAGACAGGGTTCAGGACGCAAAAAACTTGGCCGTATGGGCCGAGAATACCTATGCATGGAAATAACAACAAGCAGCCGCTCGTTATTGCTAATTGGAAAATGAAGCTTTTGCCGGAGCAGGCTTTTGATTTGGCAAAAAAAGTAAAAAAATCATCTGCAAAGTATACAGGCGCTGAAGTGGTACTGTGCCCAGCTTTTACCGAGATTTCCGCGATTGCGAATATTATTAAAGGAAGCGAACTAAAGCTTGGGGCTCAGGACTGTTTTTGGGAAGAGCACGGCGCGTTTACGGGTGAAATTTCTCCAAAACAGCTTCTCGCGTACGACGTGCATACGGTTATTATAGGCCACTCTGAGCGCAGGGAGCATGTACAGGAATCAGGAGACATGATCCATAAAAAAATCAGGCTTTTGCTTTCGTTAGGGATGCGGCCTGTGCTGTGCATTGGGGAATCATTTGATGAGCGTGCGGAAGGCCAAAAAGAGGTAGTTTTGTTGCAGCAAATACACGCAGCATTGGACGGTTTGTGGCTTACTGATTCCAATCAACTCGTGGTCGCGTATGAGCCGGTATGGGTGATTGGTTCAGGCCAAGATATTGATCCTCATGAGATAGAGCATACGCATCAAGTTATTAAGCAGGCATTGGGCGATATATTCACCTCTGCAGTGGTTGACGAACACGTAAAAATCATTTATGGTGGGAGCGTTGATCCGGAGAATGTTGGCCACTATATGCGCCAGAATTCAGTTTCGGGCGTGCTTGTTGGGACAGTTTCTTTGGATGCAACGCAGTTTTCCGCCGTAGTAGCCGGAGCAATCAAATTTTAATTATTTAACGTTAATGAATTTTACAGAATGATTACTATTATTCCGTTGATTGTTATTATTACGAGCATGGGCACGATTTTGATTATTGCCTCGCGCCACCTTGCAAAAGCGGCGGCGTTAGATGTTTCCAAAATTCCCGAGGAGCGGGATGCAGTGCTTAAGAGTGCGATTTTGGAAAATCGTCTGTTGCGCAAAGTGGATCAGTTGTTTAAATTTTTAAGCGCTATTGTTTCACCTGGACATAAAGTAGCTCAATCATTATTTGTAAAAGGCTTAGGCAGTATTCGTAAGCTTGAGCGCACGTATCGATTCCAAGGAGGGCTTCCTGATTCCAGCAAAAAAGCGCAAACTAAAGTTCGTGATTTGATTGCAGAAGCCCAGGAGCTCTCGGCAACAGGAAAACTTACACAAGCCGAATCCAAATATCTTTCAGCAATCAAAGTTGATCCTGAATCTACTGATGCCTACCAAGGGCTCGGAGATACGTATATTGCAATGGGTGAGTTGGGTCAGGCGTTGGAAACGTTTGAATACTATACGCGCCAGTGGCCGCAGGAGGCCCGAGGTTTTGCCTCGCTTGCCACAACCCTTGAGGTGCAAGGCAAGCTTCCTGAAGCTAAGGACCATTTACTGCACGCGCTTTCCATAAATAATGAAGTGGTTGAATACCATATAAATCTGGCAGACGTGTATTTGCGCTTGAATGATCCAGAAAAGGCGCTTTCAAGCCTCCAAAAAGCGCAGGGCTTGGAACCGAACAACCCTAAGCTTTTGGATCAGTTGTTTACGGTATCTGTGCTTCTTGAGAATAAGTCACTTTCTGAGGAAGTTCTTGATAAAATTAAAAAAACAAATCCTGACCACGGTCGCATCGCGGAGTTTGAAAAAAAAGTAAAGAAGTTAAAGTAGTACATTTATAATTTTTTTGTGATCAACTATCTACGCCGTTGTAGCTCAGCTGGTAGAGCAACTCCATGGTAAGGAGTAGGTCGCCGGTTCAATTCCGGCCAACGGCTCCATTTTTCCACAGGTCGTTATTTCCATATTGCATGATGTTAAGAAATATGGTATACTAGGAAAGGTCGAGCATTTATAAAACAAATAACAAAACAAAACTATGAAAGCACTTCACATGATTGCAATACTTCTGGTAATAGTGGGAGCCCTTAACTGGGGTGTTCTTGCTCTGACTGGATGGGAAGTAGGCCAGCTGTTTGGTGGCATGGAAGCAACCGTTTCCAAGGTCATCTATATCTTGGTGGGCATCTCCGGTCTTCTGCTGCTTTTCACCCACAAGGGTGACTGCAAGCAATGTTCATAATTTTTTTCTTGTATTGATACGAAAAAGACTCGGCTGTTTAGCCGGGTCTTTTGTTATAGAGAGCCGAGTGGTATGCTGCATACATGACGCCTAAAAAATTGCAGGAGCGAAAACAGCGCGCAGCAAAGATAGTAGTTGTGCTTAAAAAAATATTTTCCCACGCCCGGATGGCACTTAATTACCACAGCACGTGGGAGCTTTTGGTTGCCGTAGTGCTATCCGCCCAGTGCACGGACAAGCGCGTGAACATGGTTACAAAAGATTTGTTCAAAAAATATAAGAAACTGGATGATTATGTGGCTGCTGACCTTCGTGCGTTTGAGCAAGATATACAATCAACCGGTTTTTATAAGAATAAGGCAACATACATTCTGGCTGCCGCGAACATGGTTAAAAAAGATTTCAACGGCCATGTGCCCGACACCATGGAAGAGATTTTGAGGATTCCCGGTGTTGCGCGAAAAACCGCGAACGTGGTTCTCGGCAACGCATTTGGAAAAGTGGAGGGGATTGCGGTTGATACGCATGTGCGCAGATTCGCGTTGAAGTTCAATTTGACGGATTCAAGAGATCCTCAAAAGATAGAGCAGGATTTAATAGTGATTCTTCCTAAAAAAGAGTGGTTTAATTGGACGTACCGCATGATAGAGTATGGCAGGGAAGTATGTCCTGGTCACACGCATGATTGTACCGATCATCCACTCTCAAAAATTTATCCCAAAGCTGCAACGACCTGGCCGCGTGCAAAATGAAAACGCGTGCCAACCAGTTGGTTAGCACGGGTAGGGCAAGGCAAATGTGCTTGCTATATGCGACGTTTTTTGGTATTGTGGTACTTGCGTGTAGTGTAACGCGGGTCGGTAGCGAAGCGGTCAAACGCGTCTGACTGTAAATCAGATGGCCTCGTGCCTTCGGGGGTTCGAATCCCTCCCGGCCCACCAAAAACTCACAACGCTAAGTTGTGAGTTTTTGTATGTGGAAAATTTTATTGCAAAAAATTTATAATTATGTTAGCCTATGTGCATATGATTGAACAAAACAAGACCCTTAATCTCATTACGCTTACCAACGGATGATGCCGAGGTTTTTGTTTTGTTCAATCAGAAAGTACAAAAACCTCGGACATGCCGAGGTTTTTTAGTTCTTTAAATGCAGCATTAAGGGGGAGGATGTAACCTATGTCAGAATCGGAAAATGGGAACCATTCGATCCGAGTCAAGCTAGGCCAGGCTTCGAAAATTAGGCATCTGATGATGCAGATCGAGCATAATGTAAGCAGGGGCGAGTATAAGCGCGCAGCAGATCTCCACAGAGCACTTGTGGATCTCAAAACAGAAAGCGCGCGCGCGTTCGCGTCTTTGAAGTAGTCATGCGCACGCAGTGTGTATATGTCGCTGTCATTACCATAACATCTGGGGGGGTGCAATGCCAGATTTAGGGGAAGTCGAAGCAGTAAACGCAGAGCAGGCGCATCGTCGGATCGAAGAAATCGCGCGGCTTGCGCGTGTACTCCGCGAGCTTCCGGAATCCGAAGATCAGACTCGTGCCGAATGCGAGCGGAGGATAGCTGCTCTCAAAAGCCGGTTACCCAACTACTGACATCACACCATAAGGAGAATGGTAGCTACGCGCGCTTGCGTTGTAGTGTCCACGAACGTCTGCGGACGAATTCCATTCCCGTGGTCACTCATAAGAGTGGCTGCGGGAATTTTTTTTGCCCAAATACGCGCAGTCAAGTATACTTACTGTAAGGAGTAATATAAAAATATGGACATTGTCTTTGTTGGATTCACGCTGGATGTTATTGGAAAGAGTATGGTTGCGTTTACCGCAATCATGGTGCATCATCGCGTGCTTAATGAGCACAAGCTAGATCGCGCTGTGATTAAAGTTATGAAAGAGGAGCAAAAGCTTGGTATTTTGGGAATTATCCTTATCATCGTCGGGTATATTCTTCAAGCGCCTTCTAAATTTTAGTACGTGTAGATTTTTGTGATATTTTTAAAGAGGGCGCTTGTGGCTCCCTCTTTTGTTTGTATATTTTAATTGCCTTGTTTTCGGAGCGACTTAAAAAATGGTATACTATTATGATCATATGAAACTTGGATACTACGGACTTGGAAAAATGGGTTCTGCAATGGTTATGCGCTTGCTCGAGAAAAAACATGATGTTATTGCGTGTAATCGATCGCGCGAACCTATCGAAGCAATCATAAGCAAAGGAGCAATTCCTGCGTATGATGTTCCTGAATTGGTCAAAAAACTCAAAAAGCCGCGCGTAATTTGGCTTATGGTTCCAAATGATGCGGTTGATGCAGTGCTCTCGGATTTGATTCCGCTTTTAGAAGCAGGGGACACAATTATAGATGGGGGAAATTCCTTGTACATGGAATCAATTCAGCGCGCTAAAGATTTAGCGGAGAAAGGTATTGATTTTTTGGATGTAGGCGCTTCTGGTGGGCCTGAAGGCGCTCGCAAGGGAGCGTGCTTGATGGTTGGTGGAAAACCTGAATCATTTAAAAAATTTGAACCATTGTTTAAAGATTTAGCCGCCAAAGACGCGTATGGGTACATGGGAAAAAACGGAGCCGGCCATTTTGTTAAAATGATCCACAATGGCATTGAGTACGGCATGATGCAAGCAATCGCGGAAGGCTTTTCTGTTATGAATGTGCCTTCGGATTTTAATTTAGATCTTGCCGAAGTGGCGCGCGTGTACAATCATCAATCTGTCATTGCTTCGCGTTTAACTGACTGGCTGTGCAAGGCATACAAAAAGGATGGTGTTTCCCTTGAGGGGATTTCCGGAGAAGTTGAACAAAGTGGAGAGGGCCAGTGGGCTGTTGATGCAGCTTTGGAAATGGATATTCCTGCGCCGGTGATTTCCGCGGCTTTGGAATTTCGAAAGCAGTCCAAAGACAATCCAAGTTATACCGGCAAGGTAGTGTCTGCTCTGCGGGGACAATTCGGCGGGCATAGTGTAAAAAAGGAATAATCAAAAGAATCCGCGCGCTTATTTGCATGGCAGGTTTTCTTGACTTTTGAGAGGTTTTTAGGTAGTATAATTCAGTATCGTATCTATGCAATCTACTGATTTTTTCTTGGGCGAGCCTCTGGCGAGTTAAGAAAAAATTCAGAAAGGAAGAGGCGGGCGAAGGCTGGAGTAGGCGGACGTTAGTTCGCATACGAAAGCCAGAGTCCCGACTCTGACGTGCCGGGATAGCTCAGTTGGTAGAGCAACACTTTTGTAAAGTGAAGGTCGGGGGTTCGAATCCTCTTCCCGGCTCCATCCATGTTTAGGCGTTTGCTCGGCAGTCTACTTGGAGTCTATTAACGAATTACATCTATGTCACAAGACAGAATGGCAAAGCTCGAATGCACAGTGTGCAAGCGCGTTACGAGTGATACGCAAAAAAATAAGAAAAAGCTCACCAACCGTCTTGAGCTCAAAAAGTTCTGCAAGTGGTGCACGAAGCACACCATGCATAAGGAAACGAAATAAGTATGCCCTGGAGGAAGCTTGTCATTATACTGTTTCTGCTTCCTTTCTTGGGCGCAAGCTGTACCGAGCTTTTGGTAACAAACGGGAAAGACGCAGCTGAGCAAGTGCTCAGTTCTGGTAGTCAGTTAATAAGGCAGGCTGGAAATGGATTTGCACGAGGCCTTACGCCAGAGCAAAAAGTCGCAATCGACGATTGGCTTTCCGCAAATAACCTTAATGATTTTGGAGACAAAGAGGGTACGTTCTATACGGGCGGCACGCCGCTCTTTGACGAACGCACTGGCGAAACCATTGATCGGTTTCAATACTTGTTTGATAAGTTTCCAGAACTCAGAGATGTTGTAAAAGAACAGATCAAGAAGCAGCCTTCAGAATAACGCAATACAAATATTCCGTTGAGCTGTGTAAGTAGCACAGGGAAGCCGTAACCCCGACTCTGACGCGGGGGCGTAGTTAAATGGTATAACTTCGGTCTCCAAAACCGATGTCGTAGGTTCGATTCCTACCGCCCCTGCCAAAAGAAAATTAAATACCAATCATATGCAATCCACGCACAATGAACGAACCAAATCCTTGCTCGCGTGGAGTGCTAGCATCGCGGTATTTTGGGTTGTCTTTTTGTGGGGGTTTTGGAATAACGGCCCGTTCAGCCTCGGCATAAATGCCGCTGTATTTTTATTGTTGGTGCTTGGGCTTTTGGGGAATGTGTTTCCGTCTGGCCATCCACTCTGGAGTACGAAGCAGTGGCACTGGCTCGTGCCGTTTTTACTTATCGCTCTCAGTTATGCGCTATACGCAACGCCGTTTATTAAAATTATAAACATACCCGTAGTGCCGGTTCTGCTCGTTGTGTTTGTTACGTATGCACTGCTTGGAGATCGCGCAGTGCAGTGGGGATGGGGCTTTGTACAAACTGCTGTGGTGCGTGGATTTGTGTGGCTCGGAAGCTTGGCGGCCGCGGCGCGGGCATACAGCCAGGCGTTTTTCGGTGCCGGGGGCTCGCACACGGTGCGCCGCGCCATTGCCGGAGTGGTATTGCTTTTGGTGATTGTGGTTACTATTGTCCTGCCCCTGCTTGCGTCTGCTGACATACAGTTTAAAGCGCTCGTGCAGCCGCTGCTGGATTTTTTCGGCAGGCTGGTTGAAATAGAAACCCTGTGGCGGGTTGTTGTAGGTGTTGTCTTTGCCCTGATTGGACTTGCGGTGGGCATTGCTTGGAGCACTGCTCCGGCAGTGCGCGAGGGTGAGCGCAAAAGCCGCGTTGATTCTATTGTCTCGGGAATTGTGGTCGGCGGCATCTTTTTGGTGTACGCGCTTTTTCTTGCCATCCAAATTAAGCGATTGTGGGTTGCGGAACTGCCTATTGATTTTTCAGAAACTGAAGAATTAGTGAAGAGCGGATTTTGGCAGTTGTTTTTTCTCTCCATCATAAACGGTATCATTTTTTTGGCGGCATATGCGAAAACCAACACTCTAGTCCAGCGCCTGCTTGCGGCGTTCACGGTGGCATCCTTACTTTTAGTTTTTTCCGCGGCATGGCGCATGGCCTTGTACGTGGTATTCTACGGGTTCAGCTCTGAGAAGTTTTTCGCAGCGTACACGGTGATTTTTTCCATCATTCTGTTTGCCTGGCTTGTATTCCAGTTTGTCAGCAATAAACGGCTCGATTTGGTGAAGTTCGGGGCATTTCTGTTCCTTTGGATGTACGCGTTGGTGTGTATCTTTCCGGTTGAGCAGTTTATTATGCGCGCGAACGTTGCGCTCTCGCACCGGGACGATTCGCGCATTGTGCTCTCGGAGCTAACTATGCTTTCATCGGACGTGTTAGGGTACGTTGAGGCACGTCAAGATGAGCCTATGTTCGAGAATTGGGGAGAATGGATCCAAGAGACTCGATCGGAAATTGATAAGAAAGCATGGTATGAGGCAACCATCGTTGATATGGTATATAATGCAGATAGGCGCTAATATGCAAAATCCAGAATCACACGAACAGCCTACTGACTACATTGCGGAAATTCGTTCGGATATTGCGCATGCCTCGGAATTAATGCAAGCTGAAATGGGCCGGACTGAAAATCCTTGGACAGCGGCCTTGGTGACGCGTTTGCAAGTGGCACGTGGCAATGCGCAGCTTGGAGCGAAAGTCATGCAAATCAGCGAAGGCCAAGCTCGGCAGGTCATGGGTGTTGTAGATAGTATCAATGAAAAGATTACGTACTGGATGGCGCGGGAGAAAAATGGCGAAACCACACCGCCCGAAGTAAAAGAGGAGCTTATGGATCGCCTCGATTCTATTTCCCGTATTTTTGAACAGGAAGATGTATGAAAGAAGTTGAAGTAAAAGCAAAAGTTACTGATCTTACCGAACTTAAGCAAAAACTTGAGTCTTTGGGGTGCGAGTTTACCGAACCCATCATCCAAGATGACCGCATTTATATAAAGAACGGCGAAACGCTTGCGAGCGTGGGAAAAGGTTTTATTGCGTTGCGTATCCGTAGGACTGGTGAAAAGTATGTATTTACCTTTAAGAAGACATTGGATAATGGTTTGCACAAGCTGGAGCACGAGTTTGTCATTGATAATCCGGATGAGGCGCATAAGGTGATCTTGGAGCTTGATTTTTACGAAGCATCGCATGTATCTAAAACCCGGCAGAAGTGCAAGTACCAAGGTATGGAGATTTGTCTGGATGAGGTGGAGGGTTTGGGCAGTTTTATTGAAACCGAACGATTAGTTGAGGAGGGGGAGAGCGCGCCCATGCAAGAGGAAATGCTTGTTTGGCTTGAATCAGTCGGTGTATCGCGAGAAGGCAGTGTGGTCAAGGGCTACGATATCATGCTGTACGAAAAATCGCTCAAGGCTTGACATGGTTTATTTTTCGTGCTATTATAGCTACTTAATCAACGTTTATACCTTTTTAAAGGCATAAACAGGCTCGAACTCTTTTGTGTCATACCTAAGTGGCTCACCAGATTCATCGGGTCACTTAACTTAATGTATGACACAGACAAACACAGTCGAACGTACGTTCGATGACCTGGGCATTGCGCCCAAAATGCTTGAGATTCTTACAAGCATGAAATTTATCAATCCGACTCCTATCCAGCACCAGTGCATTCCGCACGCCATTGCCGGAAAAGATGTAGTCGGAATCGCTCAGACCGGAACCGGCAAAACGCTTGCGTTCGGTGTTCCTATGCTCCAGCGTCTTGCCAATCATCGTGGCCAGGCTTTGGTTTTGGTTCCTACGCGAGAGCTCGCCATTCAGGTGGACGAGATGCTCCACAAAATTGGCGCTTCCATCGGCCTTAAAACCGCGGTGGTTATTGGCGGAGCTTCTGGAAGCATGCAGATCAGAAATTTGCGCCGCAACCCGCACGTGGTTATTGCCACTCCAGGCCGTTTAATCGATCATTTGAACCAGGGCGCATACTCGCTTGCCAATGTAAACATCGTGGTGCTTGATGAAGCAGATCGCATGTTTGATATCGGCTTTTTGCCGGACATCAAGCGTATTTTGGCATTGGCTCCGGTTGAGCGCCAAACGCTTATGTTTTCTGCAACCATGCCTCCGGCTATAGCGCAGGTTGCTGCCCAGTTTATGAAGATGCCTTTGCGCATCGAAGTTGCTCCAGCTGGTACTGCTGCAGCAGGCGTTGAGCAAGAACTCTTTATTTTGGACAAGCAGGCTAAGCTTCCGCTTTTGGAAAAAATTCTTTCCGAAAATAAGGGAACGGTGCTCGTGTTTGCCCGCACTAAGTACTCCGCAAAAAAGATTACGCGTGTCGTTTCTGCAATGGGGCATACAGTAACAGAAATTCATTCCAATCGTTCGCTTGCCCAGCGCAAGGATGCTATGGCAGGATTTAAATCCGGCAAATACCGCGTGCTTATTGCAACAGACATTGCAGCCCGTGGCATTGATGTAACTGATATTTCTATTGTTATAAACTTTGACCTTCCACAGAACGCGGAGGATTACGTGCATCGTATCGGCCGCACAGGCCGGGCAGGAGCAACCGGAAAAGCAATCTCATTTGCAACACCGGATCAGCGCGGAGATATTCGACAGATTGAACGATTGGTTAAAAAAACCATTCCCATTCTTGTGCTTCCCAAGCTTCCTCCTGCAAGCGATGCAGTGGTGCGCGCCATTTACCTTGGCGGCGAGAACGATCGTGAAGGAGGGGGAAGGCCTGCACGCGTGCGTCAGCCTTCGAATATAAGCCGTGGATTTTCCAGAAATCGCCCGCATGGCGCAGGAGCATCACGCTCATCATTTTCTCCGAGCAGACGTGGCGCTCCATCTCGTGGTGGACGACGCTTGGGTCGGTAATGCCATATTTAAAAAACACCCGCTGATTAAGCGGGTGTTTTAGTTGTCCACCTATCGCTACATTACTCATTTTAGCTCCTATGAGGATCACGACGAAATTGTTTCTGACATTGAATCCCGCATCGCAGAAAAGCTTGCATCAAAAGTATCGTCCCAAAAGCAGGCGGTCGGGCTTGGGGATATTGAATTGGTCACCAACCGGTTGAGCCATTGATTTGCGGTGGACAAATGAGGTAAGCGGTAGGTATGATTATAATAGCTTATATAGTAATGCATTACGCAAAATTGTATTCAGAATTATGATTACTCCTGTACATCTTATCTTTGACCTTGGCGTGTTTTCGTTGATATACGGAACAGGCATTACAGACACAAGCCAAACAGATTTACTCCTTTTGCTCTCTGCTGAATTAATTGATTTGGATCACTTTTTTTCAAAACCAATCTACGACCCAAAAAGAAATTCGTTTGCCTCCCATGTCCTGCATAAAAACTGGAAAATTTTATTAGCAATATCTGTTTTATTTGTGCTCTACCGGCCGCTCTTATTTTTGGGTATAGGCCTCATGTCTCACTTTTTTTTGGATTATTGTTACAATAAGATATATAAGTTGAAACAGTGAGATGTTTGATGTTTTTTTGACATTTCCTCAATTTTGTACTATCCTAATTGAGTCATTGAACTAATACCTAATGTATTCAATGCCGCAGCAAGCGGCTTTTTGTATCCCTTATTATATGAATCTCCGAAACATCGCAATCATCGCTCATGTTGACCACGGTAAAACCACATTAGTGGATGCTTTGCTGCGTCAGGCGAACACTAAGCTTTCCAAGGAAAATGCTGGAGCTGAATTGATTATGGATTCCAATGATTTGGAGAAAGAGCGGGGGATTACGATTTTTTCCAAGAATGCTTCGGTTGTCTGGAAGGATACCAAGATCAACATCATCGACACTCCCGGCCACGCGGACTTTGGCGGAGAAGTGGAGCGCGTGCTTTCTATGGCAGAAGGGTGCTTGCTGTTGGTGGATGCCAAGGAAGGCCCTATGCCGCAGACACGGTTCGTGCTCAAAAAAGCGCTCTCTTTGGGGTTGCGCATTATTGTAGTCATTAACAAGATTGATAAGACTGGTGCAAATCCGGATCAGGCAGTAAACAAAACATTTGATTTGTTTGTGGAACTTGGTGCGAACGACAAACTGTTGGATTTCCCGATTGTATTTGCATCGGCAAAGCAGGGCAAGGCAGGTATGGAGCAAGACCTTTCCAAAATGCATGATATCAGCCCGATTTTTGAAGCCATCATCAAAGAAATTCCCGCGCCGCAAGGAGATCCGGAAAAGCCGTTGCAGATGCTGGTAACTTCGCTTTCACAAGATAATTTTAAGGGCAAGATCGGGCTTGCGAGAATCTATAACGGAACCGTAAAGCTTGGGCAGGATGTGGTACACATCAACCGCGTTGGAGAAAAGATTAAAGCACGGCTTGGTTCGCTCATGACCTTTACGGGATTAGACAAGGTGGAAACCGAAGAAGCACATGCCGGAGACATTGTCGCCATTGCGGGCATTGAGGACATCACTATTGGTGAAACAATTGCAGACAAGGACAATCCTATCGCTCTGCCGCTTTTGGATGTGGACCAACCAACCGTCAAAATGCAGTTTATGGTGAACAATTCGCCCATGGCAGGCAAGGAAGGGGATTACTCCACTTCGCGACAGGTGCGCGAGCGCTTACACAAGGAATTGCAGACAGACATGGCCTTGCGTGTAGAAGACGCAGACGACGGAACCTGGATTGTGTCCGGCCGTGGAGAACTGCACTTGGCTATTCTCATTGAACGGTTGCGTCGTGAAGGATATGAACTCCAGGTTGGACGGCCGCAGGTAATTACGCATACCGAGAATGGCAAAACATTGGTGCCATATGAATGGGCTGCTATTGAAGTTCCAGAAGAGCATGCAGGCGTTGTGATTTCAGAACTCGGACGCCGCAACGGAATTATGCAGGAAACGCGCACCGAGAATGGTATTACGTTTATGGAATTTTTCATTCCCACACGTGGATTGTTCGGGTACCGTGGGGAATTTTTAACCGCCACCAAAGGATTGGGTATCATGCACAGCGTGTTCCATGAGTATGCTCCAGATGCAGCCAATTGGCGCGAGCGCGAGCAGGGCTCCTTAGTTTCCATGGAAGCGGGCGCTACCAACTTGTATGGATTAACCAATATCCAGAAGCGCGGCACCTTGTTTTTGGGGCCGCAGATGCAAGTGTACAAAGGCCAGGTTATTGGCCAGCACGCGAGGGCCGGGGATTTAGTGGTAAACCCAACCAAGGCAAAAGAGCTCTCCAACATGCGTTCCAAAGGAGATGGCGTTACCGAGCATTTTAGTGTTCCACATGTTATGGATTTGGAGGATGCGTTGCAGTATATTGGGGACGATGAGCTGGTTGAAGTAACACCGCTCAATATCCGCATCCGCAAGATTACCTTGGACGAAAACGAAGCGCGCAGAAAAGCGCGGGGAATGAAATAATTATTTTGATAAAAAAGAATCCCAAGGCGACTTTCGTCACCTCGGGGTTTGTTGTGTTGCAGGCTTATATGCCTGTGTAGTCGAACCACGCTTGTAGCTGGTCGAGCGGAATGCGCCGTTCGGAGGTATTGGGGTACTTTGTGTACCATGGATGGTTCAAGGCAAAGACCGCGGCCAGTCCGATATCGTAGGAGGGATCCACATTCAGCTGTAGCTGGTTGGCCAGCCTCGTAATGGCTTGAGCCCATAGTTCGGCGGCCTGTCTGGGGCGCATCTCTTCCGTGATGACCATGCGCGTGAGATTGGCCTCGTATGGCTTGTTTTCTTCCCATGGAACGACCGGAGTGAACCCAAGTACCCATTTTTGCTCTCCGCCACCTTGCATGGTGAGCGTTAGACGGATGTTCCAGAGGTCGTCCCAGCCGGGTATGGTTTCCAGTTCCGCTTGGAGTGTGCCGTGGGGTTTGAGCACAGAATCTACCTGTACGTGTTTGAGCAGGAACACTTCCGACATTGCGGGTTTGGGGAGTAGCGCAGTAGGCGAAGCAGTCATGGCGGTTCTCCTATAGTAGGGCGTGTAGGGTACAAAGGTGCGATGAATGCAAATTGCCTGTGTACTGTAGTACCTTTTTTAGGTATCGTCAATTAAACGTTTTTGCGCCTATCTGTGCTGAGCCTTGCTCGTATTTTTGCAATGGTACAGCGTGCCAGTGCTCAAGAATCGGGGTAATAAATTTCCAGGCAGCAACCACTTCGTCTGTGGACGCAAACAGGGTTTGGTCTCCGCGCATGGCATCAAACAAAAGCTGTTCGTACGCATCGTGCGGATGGTTTTTTGTGCTGGATTTGCGGTAGTTAAACGAGAATTCGCGGCGTTCAACCTCCATGGTGAATCCGCTTTTTTTTGTCCAGAATTGCAAACTGATTCCTTCCTTTGGGGAGATATTGAACTCCAGCACGTTTTGGAGGTGCTGGTTTGTGGCTATATCGCATACGCAGGTTGAGCGTTCTTTAAAGTAGATTGAGATTTTTTTGCTGTCTTTTTTTAGTCCTTTGCCAGCCTCCAGGATAATGGGCACGCCTTTCCAGCGTTTGTTATTGATGTGCGCTTGTAGAGTAAAGTAGGTTTCGGTTTTTGAATTTTTTTGGATTTCCGGGTTTTCCAAAAAACCTTGGTATTGTCCGCGGCGCACTTGTTGCGCAAGATTTTTTCTTTTTATAGGCTCAAGCGCTTTGAGTACCTCTGCACGTGCTTTGCGGATTACGCCGGTTTCAAGCGTTCCCGGATCCTCCATGGTAATCAAGGCCAATGTCTGCATCATATGGTTTTGTCCAATGTCGCGCAGGGCGCCGGTTTCATCATAAAACGCGCCGCGTTCCGCAACTAAGGCTTTTTCGTGGAGCTTGATTTCGATACGTTCAACATATTCTTTGTTCCATACTGGCTCAAACAGTGTGTTTGCAAACCGAAATGCCAAAATATTTTGCAGGGTTTCTTTGCCCAGGTAGTGATCAATGCGGAAAATCTGTTCCTCCTTGTAGAGCTTGCGTAAAAGCCTATCAAGCATTTCCGCGGTTTTTAAATTATGGCCAAATGGTTTTTCCACAATCACTCGCGTCCAGCCGAATGTTCCGCCACATGGCTTAGTTAGTTTAGATTTTGCCAGGTTTTTAAATATCATTTCGTTCATAGAAGGCGGAACCGCGAGGTGGAATAACTTGTTGGTGCATACGCCAATCTCAATAGCAACCTTTTTCAACGTTTCATCCAGATAGTGGTAGCATTGTTGATCCTCAAAAAATCCTTTTTCAAACTGGCTGTGCGCAAGGAATTTGTCCATTATCTTTTTTGGGACGCGGCCGCAGCGTTTGGCAACAACTTTGTTAAGATATGTATTAAATTGATTTTTATCCCAGTCGCGGCGAGAGAATCCAACCATGCGGAATTTTTCCGGAAGCATGTTCTCTTTATACAAATTAAAAAGCGCGGGAATAATTTTCCGCTGTGCCAAATCTCCGGTTACCCCAAGGATGATGAAGATAGTAGGAGAGTTAATTTTTTTTATTTTTGCCCCCATACGCTTTATTGTATCATATTTAATGTAGGTGTTAGCAAAAAGTTAAAAGTGAACATTTAAAAGTTAAAAGTGAACAATGACCAAAATCTGATTTTTTGGTAAGGTTGAGTGTTTTTAATCATTA
>MOEI01000006.1 GCA_001889965.1 bacterium CG10_46_32 | reverse complement strand
CCATTCGTACCCGAGGAAGCGCGGGATTAGTTGTATATGACATATGCCTCATATTGTAGCAAAGTGATTACAAGGTATTGAACCATTACACTGGCTTTACAAAATCCAAAAAATTGGGTATATTAGTGGCATTACATGACTGAAAAATTCCGCCAATTTATACTGTTTTTAGGGGATGTTCTATTGCTTTATGCATCTTTATTTTTGGCGTTAAGCATTAGGAACCAAGCCATAATCTCCAGAGAGGAGTGGGCCGGGCATTGGCCTGTGTTTTCCATTGCATTCGGTATTTGGATTGTGGTTTTTTATATTGCAGACGCCTATACGCTACATAATATACGCAATGATCTTAGGTTCTACGCTACTGCAAGTCAGGCAATGGCAACCAATATTCTGCTTGCGGTCGCGTTTTTCTACATCCTCCCGCAAACCCAGCTCGCTCCAAAAACCATTTTGGTATTGAATGGAGTACTGTTCTTTATCCTTTTTGTAGGATGGCGGCAGCTGGCGCACCGGTGGATTTCCAAAACCATCCTCAAGCGTAAAGCCTTAATCATTGGCAATGACCATGCCACAGTTCGGGAACTCACCAACCTCTTGGATCATAACCCGCAATATGGATACGAAGTAGCCGCAATTATGACGCACAACGCGGATGACCATCATGGAAATCTTCCTGACTACCGGAACCAAGGAGAGCTTGCTGAAGTACTTGCAAAGCACCATATTTCTATTGTGGTTTTGGATAAAGAAGGGCGCAAATCAAAAGAACTTATCAGCAATCTATACCGCCACCTGGGTGAACCATTGGAATTTATCGCTTTGGATCGATTTTATGAATCAATTGCCAAGCGTATTTCTTTAGAAACCATAGACCAATTCTGGTTCCTGGAAAACCTCCAGGAGGGCAAAAAACGGCTCTATGACCTCGGAAAACGCCTCACAGACGTGATAGTGGCTTTTTTAGCAGGCGCTGTGTTCCTGCTCTTAATTCCGCCCATTGGGCTCCTGATTCTTACAACATCCGGAACGCCAATATTCTTTAAACAGTTGCGCCTCGGAAAAAATGGAAAATCATTTACTGCCATTAAATTCCGAACAATGGTTGCTGATGCGGAAAAACATGGCCCTCAGTGGGCAAAAAAAGACGATATCCGCATAACCCCGGTAGGCAGATTCCTGCGGAAAACCAGGCTTGATGAAATCCCTCAACTATGGAACATCTTCCGCGGAGAAATGAGCTTTGTAGGCCCCAGGCCAGAACGTCCTGAATTTGTGGAACAACTAGAACAGGACGTGCCCTTCTACCGCGAACGCCTGCTCGTAAAGCCAGGACTTACTGGCTGGGATCAAATTTCCGGGGAATATCACTCCGCGAGCAAACAGGATTCCCTTAAAAAACTGCAGTATGATTTGTACTACATTAAAAACCGATCCTTGTTTTTGGATTTAACCATCATCCTCAAAACCATTAAAACCGTGCTCTCGGGAGCAGGAAGATAACGTATGGCCGGACAGCCGCGAATTTTATTCTGCACGGGCGTGTTTCCTCCTGCTATTGGCGGGCCTGGGAAAATTGTTGAACAACTTGCAACCGCGCTTAGCAACAATGGGTACAAATCTATCGTACTAACATTTGGTGGGGATGATACAATCAATCGGCCATTTTCTGTTGCGCGCGTATCTTTTAGCATTCCCCAGCCCCTGCGGCTATTGGTAATGATTGTTAAAACAATCAACCTAGCCCGCAAATCTGATATCATCTATTCCCTTGATACCTACTCCAGTGGATTTGGTGCTGCAATTGCCGCACACCTATTACGCAAGCCAATGATCCAAAGGTTCAGTGGGGATTCAGTATGGGAAAGCGCGTTCAACGCAGAAAAAACTTCGGATAATATTACGGACTTTCAAAACAAGCCCCATGGCTTATGGACTCGGCTTTTACTATGGCGCAGAAACTTCATTCTAAAAACCAGCCAACAAATTATCACGGACAGTGAATTTCTTAAAAACTTTCTCAACAATATCAATAGCGATGCAAACAAAGTTAGGGTTATCAGAAACCCAATTTCTGCTCTTGAGCATACAGATTTTGACAAAGAAGATTTCAAGAAAAAAAATGGGCTTAAAACAAATGTAATTATGACCATGGCGCGCCTGGTTCCATGGAAAGGCGTCTCCCTATTGATTGAGAGCATGCATGATGTGCTACGCGAGCATCCGGATACGAGCCTAGCGATTGCAGGCACAGGTCCAAGTGAACAAGAGCTTAAAAAACTGACTATTGGCCAAAACCTAAACGATTCAGTCATATTCCTAGGTAACGTTACTGACCCGCGAGAAAAGCAAAAGCTCTATGCAGTAGCTGATGTGTTCAGCCTCAACACGTTCTACGAGAGCATGTCTAATGTTTTGCTTGAGGCAATGGCAGCAGGTCTGCCGGTTGTAACCACCAGAGCAGGCGGTAATCCGGAATTAGTGAATAACAAAAATGGTATACTGGTGCACTACAACAACAAAGAGCAGATTGCAGCGGCTATAACAAAACTTTTGGATGATTCGGAGCTGCGACAACAACTAGGCGAAAACGCACGGCAAACTGTTACACAATTCACGCTTGAAGATTTTGTTAATAAAAATGTTTCAATTTTGAAAGATGTGCAACCCCGAACACCCCAATCAAAGACCTTATGACCATACTTGTTACCGGCTGTGCCGGATTTATCGGCAGCCACTTAACTGAAAAGCTTTTAAACGAAGGCCATCGCGTGCTCGGCATAGACAATTTCCAAACCGGTGCCATGAAAAACATGCTCTCGTTTATTGATAACGAAAATTTTGTATTTGTTAAACAGGATATTGAAGAGCCTATAAAAGTCGGGGATGCGCTTGATCAGATATATCATCTTGCCTGCCCTGCCGCGCCGGTCCACTACCAAAAAAATCCAATCAAAACGCTGAGTACCGCGTTCATTGGCACAAAAAATCTTCTTGATTTGGCAATGCGAAAAAACGCAACAATCCTGTACACATCAACCTCGGAAATCTATGGCGACCCACTGGAGCATCCGCAGAACGAAAAATACTGGGGCAATGTAAACCCCATTGGAGAGCGAAGCTGTTACGACGAGGGCAAGCGCGCGGCAGAGGCGCTCTCATTCGCCTACCATAGGCAAGAAAACGTGGCTATCCGCGTGGTGCGCATCTTTAACACCTATGGCCCAAGAATGGCAAAAAATGATGGTCGGGTCGTTCCAAACTTCGTACTCCAATCCCTTGCTAATGAACCAATTACAATCTACGGCACTGGTGACCAAACGCGTAGTTTCTGCTATGTTGATGATATGGTTTCCGGCTTAATTACCATGATCAATAATGATGCAAAATTTACCGGTCCGGTGAACCTTGGCAACCCTGCTGAAATTACTATGCGATCTTTGGCTGAAACCATCATTCGTCTGACGAACTCAAAATCAGAATTGACATGTAAGCCCCTGCCTTCGGATGATCCGCATCGCCGAAAGCCAGACATCTCGCTCGCCCAAGAAAAACTAACATGGCAGCCGAGTATTGATCTTGAGGCTGGATTACAAAAAACCATTGAATATTTTAAATCCAAATGACAAAGCTCAAATACCAAATCAAATCCAAAATCAAAATGTTAAATCATTTGTCATTTAGTATTCATTTGAACTTTTAATTTTGATATTTGACATTATTTTTATGACTATACTAGTAACCGGCCCTGCCGGATTTATCGGATTCCATGTATCCCGCGCACTGCTTGAGCGCGGCGATGTTGTGATTGGCATTGATAATTTTAATTCGTATTACGATCCCAAACTCAAAGAAGACCGTAATGCGATTCTGGAGAAATACGAACACTTCAAAATCTACCGCACAGACATAACTGATCAAAAGGCACTCAATGATGTATGTGACAAAGAAAAAATTGACACTATCTGCCACCTTGCGGCACAGGCAGGCGCACGCTACTCCATTGACCACCCGGATGAATACATAGAAACAAACGTGAAAGGCACAATAAACATTTTTGAAGCAGCACGCAGCCACGACGTGAAAAATATTGTGTTCGCGTCCAGCTCTTCCGTATACGGCGCAAACCCCGTTCCTTGGAGCGAATCCCAAGAAACGAATGAGCAGATTAATCCCTATGGTGCATCAAAAAAAGCTACTGAACTATTTGCATACACCTACCATAAACTGTATGGACTTAATATGATTGCATTGCGATTTTTTACGGTGTACGGCCCTTGGGGCAGGCCGGATATGGCGTACTTTAAATGGGCACATGCTATCACCCAAGGCAAGCCTATTGATGTATACAACAACGGCAATATGAAACGGGATTTTACGTTTGTGGATGATATTGTAGCAGGCACGCTCGCAGCGATTGATAATCCACACACCTACGAAATCTACAATCTCGGCAACCATCAAAGTGAAGAGCTTGGAACCATGATTAGCTTGATTGAAGAAGGTCTCGGCAAAAAAGCGCAAAAAAATCTTCTCCCTATGCAAGCGGGAGACTTTTTAGAAAACTTTGCAGATATAGATAAGGCAAAACGCGACTTAGGGTTTCTACCCAAGACGCGTTTGGATGAGGGAATTAAAAAATTTGTGGATTGGTATAAGGAGTACTACAACGTCTAGTCCTCGATCGTAGACAAATCCCCAACATCTTCTCCAGATTCTTGTGCGCGCAAAACGCGGCGCATTATTTTCCCGCTTCTCGTTTTAGGCAATGTCGGAACAAACACAACCTCCTCTGGAACCGCGTACGAACCTATTTCACTCTTCACTTGGAGCTTAATCTCATTACGTAATTGGTCGGACTCGCTGTGGCCTGATTTTAGCACCACAAACGCCTTAATAGCCTGCCCTTTTATTTCGTGCGATTTTGCGATAACCGCAACTTCCGCAACCGCCGGGTGCGTTCCAATTGCGCTCTCTGCCTCCGCAGTGCCAATCCGGTGCCCAGAAATATTAATCACATCATCGCTGCGGCCGATGATTTTAATATATCCGTCCGAATCTCTAATAGCTAAATCACCGGCACAATACACACCTTTAATCTCGCTCCAATACTGCTCGAACCGCTCTTCATCATTCCAACAGGTGCGCAACGCCGAAGGCCATGGCTTACGTATTACTAAAAGCCCTTTTTCACCATCACGCAGGCGCGTACCTTGAACATCGACAACATCCGCCTCAATACCAAAAAACGGCCTGCCTGCAATACCTGGCTTTTGCGGCAACGAAGGCAAAGAAACAATCATATGCCCGCCTGTTTCAGTCTGCCACCAGGTATCAATAAGCACACACCTGCCTTTTCCAATGCGCTCATAAAACCACCCCCATACCTCTTCGCTAATTGGCTCTCCAACGGTTCCAAGAACACGTAACGAACTAAGATCATGGGGCGACACATACTGCTCACCATGCTTGCGCAAGAGACGAATAGCTGTCGGCGATGTATAAAAAATATTCACATGATACTTTGCAATAATCTCCCACCATCGGTCTGGCTTAGGGTAATCAGGAGCACCCTCAACTAAGAGAGATGTGGCGCCTATAGAAAGCGGGCCATACACCACATAACTATGTCCGGTAATCCATCCCGGATCGGCAGTGCACCAGTACGTATCGTTATCTTTTAAATCAAAAACAATTTTAGTGGTGTAATGCGTATACACGCTGTACCCGCCTGTAGTATGCACGATGCCTTTTGGTTTACCGGTAGATCCAGATGTATACAGCACAAAAAGCGGATCCTCCGAATCCATGGGCACGGGTACGCATACTGCGGATTGTTTTGCTACAATATCATCAAAATTAACTTCTTTTGTGTGCAGTTCGCACGCATCGCCATCCCGCACAAGCACCACAATGCTCTGAACAGTGTCTAAGCCCTCGGTTGCACGCCCAACAACACCCTTGAGGTCTATTTTTTTGCCACGCCGCTTAGTCCAATTTGCAGTAATAACAACCTTCGCTTCTGAGTCTACAATTCTCTCGCGCAAGGCTTTATCGCTCAAACCTGCAAACACCACAGAATGAACAGCACCAATGCGCGCACAGGCGAGCATTACCACAACCTGCTCTATAACCAGCGGCATATATAAAACCACGCGATCGCCTTTTGCTACCCCCAAAGAACGTAACGCATTTGCACATCTATTTACACGCTCCAAGAGCTCCATATACGTCACCGAAGTCTCCACACCTTCTTCATCAATATGGATAAAGGCTTTTTTGTACTTATTGATTCCGTTAACATGGCGATCAAGGCAGTTATGCGTAATATTAAGCTTGCCGCCGACGAACCATTTGTACTGTGGATACTGCCAATCCAAAACCATTTCCCATGGGGAAAACCATTCAAGCTCGGTGCGCGCAACCCTATCCCAAAAAGCCTCTGGATCGCCCAGAGATTCTGCATACAACCGATTGTATTCATCTTCGGTTATATGCGCTTGATTTTTTATTGCATCGCTCGGAAAAAAAATATCAGGCATATGATTGCAAAACAACGCTATGTAGTACACTATTGGTAACTAAAATTCCATTTTTATGGTAGACGTCCTCGGTATTGTATATAAGCGCATTGCCTTGCATGTCAGTCATACAGCCCCCTGCCTCTGCAAGAATGCAATAACCAGCTGCAGTATCCCACTGCTTAATTTGGTTAGTCAGTGTAAAATAAAAATCTGCACTCCCTTGCGCTATGTCTGCAATTTTCAATCCCGCGCTCCCTTTTTGAATAAATTCTCCAACCTCAAGTGCATCAAGTATATTATGCTCTTCTTCGGTAAAATGATGCCTGCTGGTGACTGCTTTTGCAGATGGCATCTGCGCGGTGTTGCTCACATAAATCTGATTCCATCCGCCATGAGTGCAACAGAAGGCACCCTTCCCTTTTTCTGCAACATACAGAGTGTCAGTTGCTGGAGCGTACACTACTCCTATAATTGGCTCATGATTTTCTATGAGCGCAATCATTATAGAAAATTCGCCGGTCTTTTCCACAAAATCCGCAGTTCCGTCCAAGGGATCAATAATCCACACGCGCTCCGCTTGCAAACGAACAAAATCGTCCGCGCTCTCTTCCGAAAGAATGGGATACCCTGTTTTTCTAAGCATCGCATGAATAACCGCGTCAGCATCTGTATCCGCAAGCGTTATGAGTTGGCCCGGCTCTTTTTCGGCCACGTCAAAATCCGTTTTGTAAATTACAAGCACTGCGTCCCCGGCTGTTTTCGCGGCTTCTACTGCCAAAAAAAGCTCGGGTAAAAAATCATTTTTCGGAAGATTCATGGCTTTTCTTTTGCTGCTTTTGATAATAATACGCAAATATGGACAAGTATGCTGCCGCAGTTCCGATTGCTATTGAATATTTTATGATGAGCGGCATTTGGTCGATTAATAAAGCATATGCGAGTGCCACAATATTTGCAACGAAGTAAATTATAAACAAAAACAAACTCACCCCACTTGTGTCTTTGACTTTAATAGTTTTAATCATCTGTGGTATGAGCATTACTGAAAAAAGAAACGTGGCTATCCAACCGAGGATCTGGGTAATATCAATATTCATATTTTTATTTTAGTTTGGTAAGCTATTGATAATTTGAATGATAGCCTGCTCTATAGATAGTTCGTCCGTTTTTATCTCTATATCCGGATTAATCGGCGCCTCGTATGGGTTGGACGGACTGAATCCGATAAGGTTGTCCATCTCGCCCCGTTGAGCGCGACCATATAATCCTTTAGTATCCCGAGCCATACACGCCTCAAGAGACGCGTTGATAAATACCTCAACAAATCCCTTGCCAATAATGGAACGCGCCATTGTTCGGTCCTCGGCATATGGAGAAATAATAGACACAATCACCACATTAAAGCGCGCTGACTCTTCCTTTGCGAGTTCGGCGATACGGCGGTTATTTTCTCTTATGTCTTCTCTGGAGAACCCAAGTTGGACTTTAAACTGTTCGCGAACCGTATCCCCGTCGAGCATGGTAACACGCGCGCCACGTTCTCCCAAAGTACACGCAATCCTACTTGCAATAGTAGTCTTGCCGCTTCCAGAAAGACCCGTAAACCACAGCACAACTCCACGCTGCGGCGCTGCCTGTTCCGACACAAACACCTCTTCTCCGGACGCGATGGCCTCAAGAATCATTGCGGAAATCTCCGGACGCATAAACCATTCTGGCGGCTGCTGACCCTGCTCTATCATCTGCCTGGCTTGCGTGCCGCTGATATGCATTTTTTCTTCCTCGGAATGTTCTGTATCATCAGTTTCATGCACATGCGCATTGAGTTTTTTTGAATAGAATACTTGATCAAACCGAATCGGCTCAATACCTAAATCTTTGAATTGATTAAAAATTTCATGGGATGCTTTAGGATAGTAAAAATCCCCGACTCCAGTATGATCACGGCCCACAACAAAATGGCTGCATCCGAAATTCTTTCGGCAGAGCGCCGTAAAAATAGCCTCGCGCGGACCCGCATAACGGGAAAACGTGGCATATGTCGCAAATACCACTTTGTCCCGCGGATAAAAATGCTTTACCATCTGCTCGTACGCGCCAATAATGTACTTAGCATGAAAATCTCCAGGCTTCTTTTTACCGATAACCGGATGAATAAACAAGCCGTCCGCGTTCGCACGACGCATAGCCTCTAATTGAATGAATTCATGGCTGCGGTGAATTACATTGCGCGTATGGAATCCAACCACACGCGACCAACCGCGCTCTTCGAACATCCTGCGCACCTGGCGCGGAGTAAGTTCGTACTCCTTCTGTTCGGACACGCGTCTGCGGATAAGGCTGATTTTTCCGCCAAGTAGAATTGGGTTCAAAGAATTAATCCAGCGCACACCTGGATGTTCTATGCTCTCGGTGCCATACAGTTTTTGGTTAGTTTCACTCTTATTAAAATTAAACTTTTCCTCCAAATGTAAAATAGCCATTGGGCCTTCGCTATCACACAAAACCACGTCTGAACCCTCTTTAAGGTTATTGGCTGTATGTTCTGAAACATCTAATATAATAGGAATAGTCCACGCCGAACCGTTCACAAGGCGCATATCATTGAGCACGCCGTCAAAATCCTTTTTGCCCATAAACCCCTCAATCGGGCTAAATGTTCCAATTGCAATCTGCTCAACATCCATTTGCCGCTCTTGGTCCAGCACAATGCGAGGGAGCGACTCCAGATAACTAGCATCAGGCACCTCCCGCAAAACGCAATCAACTAATGTTCCGCCATGAGGCTTAATAAGAATCGAAGAGTCGTCATCCGAAAGCAGATAGTTCATATCCAACATGTCCTCCGCAATTCCGTCATTTGCTTTTTGGTAATGAGTATCCTCGTGCACAAGCGCTGTTTGGCGGCACAAGCGGTTCATCATATTCACACACGCAATTGGGTTTTTCCCGATGGCGGTTTCTGCGGATAAAGCCAATCCATACGCTCCATCCAAAATAGTTGCAATCACATCGTGCGCTTCTGCACGCGTGGGCTGTTTTTTCTCTATCATGCTCTCCAAAAGGTTTGTGGCGACAAACACACCCTTCTGCTGTTTGCGTGCAAGGCTCATAATGGTTTTTTGTACCAAAGGGATTTTTTCGATTGCTATCTCTTTGCTTAAATCTCCACGATCAATAAGAATAAAATCAGATGCATTGATAATAGGTTCGAGATTCTGGAGCGCGTCTTTGCACTCTATTTTGGAAATAATTTTCATTTTGTTGTTTGTTGCCTTACGTACTTCGTCTACAAACTGCTCGTTGCGCATAAACGAGGCGGCAATATATTCAACGCCCTCCCGTAATCCGATCTCAATTGCTTGGTAATCTTTTTCGGACAAAACTGGCAAGCGGAACATAGTTTCCAAAGCGCTATCAACCACCACCGCCTTATTTCGACCGAGCGTGCCGCTCGTAATTGCGGTTGCCATGATATAGCCTTCGGTTGCGAGCAGCGCAGTTTCGGAAACGCGCAAAATGAGAGAATTAAAATCAATGTGAATAATGTCCCCGGAAACAAGCTGCTCGACCGCAATTGAAGGGCGCAGGTTGATGCGCTCACTATCTCCAATAATCGCATCGCGATAAATTTTTACAGATGCGCCCTCTTTAATGTGTGCAGAGTTTTCAGCTAGCTCTCCAGTGCGTATCTGCGAGCCTTCGGTATCCAGCACAAACGGAATGCCAACCTTTTTTGCAAGCGCAATAAAATATTCTAAATCTTCTAAAGTGGAATGCGACATGTTGATGCGCACAAAATCAACGTCTCGATCTTTTAAAAGACACAAATCTTCAAGAGTCCGCGTTGCCGGGCCGAGCGTCACAATGAGCTTAGTTTTTTGCGCCATATCAAGCATGTTTTATGTATTCTACCTTTCCATTAAGTATATAATTATACTGTTTTTCCGGAAAAAAGTCAATATTCTTAAGCAATAGCCACGAAGATCCTGTGCTATCTAAAACAATCACACGATTAAAATGCCTAAGGCGCTGATACTGCATTTGCGAAACAATAAATGATGCTGTTTCATCTTTTTTACTATGCCCAGCAACATCCGCGATTTTGGCATCCTCCGTGGAAACAAACGCGCTTGCCCCTTCGGAAAGAGCGGCAAACATAATGTGGCTCACTATGGTTTTACGGACACCACCCACTACGTAAAAAACAATCCGCAAAATGCTTTTAGACATGCACTTAGTGATTCCAATAAAACGCGCTTTAAGCCACTTGATGTTAATGATATCCTTCTCTAATAAATAGTAGTGCCACGCGCTTCCGGGAACCAAATCAATAGATGTCTCATACGGAAATACGGCACATCCGTCATGAACAATATCCATTATTTCTTTTTTAAATGCACTCTTCTTAAATGCTTTTTTAACCGGATAATACTGATGTTCTAAATCCCGCGGCAAGGAGCACGCCCTATTGAAGTATTCAGAATGCGAATCCATTCCTAAAAACTCAAACAACTTAGCAAGTGTATCCTTGGTGCTAAACACAACATCCTCATACCGGATTGCGCACCAGTTTTCATCATGCTCGTTCTGGTAAATATCAATACTCTCTTTCCATGAATACACGGACTTAAGCAACAGATCATCCGGCAATTCAAAATTCTTCTCCGATGGGATTAAATACTTTGCCTCGCCACCAATAATTCGAGACTGCAAACCATGCCATGGGTTCCGCACGCAAAAAACAAACAAGGCATCTGGGAACATTTTTTTAATAAAACGGATTCGTAAAATATCCTGCGGATTTTTAACCACCAACCGCTTGGCTCCAGAAAGAGACAATAATATCTCTTTCATGCGGGCAATATCTGCTTTATTGTAGATAGGTGTCCGTACTAAAGGATCCCCGTTTTTTCCCCAATGCTTAAATTCAAAATTATTAAACCACAAGTGCTCTTCGCACACGCCGGAACGGTCCTCGGGAATGTGGAATTTTTCGCGGTGCTCGGTAATTAAAAAATTATCAAGATGCCCGCCCACAATGCGGGATACGAGCTTGGTGCCGCTGCGAGTGCATCCGACAATAAATATCGGTCTTTTTTCTCTAGCTTTTTCCATTATGGATTATTTATAATTGCTTAAAAATTCGGTAAAAATATTTTTCATGTATGTCAAATGCTCGCGCTTAATTCCCTGATGGCACCCAATAAGCAGTGACCCCCTCATGACCAAGTCCGCGTTCGGATAGCCGCCGGCGCGCCGCCTGGCTTTAATTTTCTTAAACGCACTTTGGCGTAAAACATTGCCGGTAAACATAGGTCTGGTTTGTATATTGCTCTCCTCTAAAAATTTTACAAGCACCTGGCGCGTAAATGGCGCATTAGGACGCACAACCAACGGAAAAGCTAACCAAGCAGTTATAACGTTTTTATTTTGATGCGGCAAAACAAAAAACTGTTCATATGCTTTAAAAAAATTTGCCAACGCCCTAAAATTAAGCTCGCGGGCGCGGAAAAAATCTTTAAACTTCGTCAACTGCGCTAAACCAAAAGCGGCCGCAATGTCGGTCGATTGAAAATTATATCCAATCTCCGTAAAAAGAAATTTTCTATCATACGGAATGCCGTCGACCGCAACCCCAAATCGGTACTCTGCTTTTTCTGATTCATGTATAGCCGAAGATCTGCCCCAGCCAGCCAACATTTTTGCGCGCCTATGCCATTCAGGATTATTAACGCAAATCATACCGCCATTTCCAGCCGCTGTAATAATATGCGAAGCATAAAAACTGGTCGTGGATATGTCGGTATAGCAACCTGTTGGCTTGCCATATATCCGACTCCCAAGTGTATCACAAGAATCTTCAATTAAATACAACTTATACTTTTTTGCCAACCGAGACAATGCGCGGTAATCAGGAATATTTCCGATGAGCGAAGGAATCATCAGAGCTTTTGTTTTTTTAGTGATTAACGCTTCAACTTGTTTTATATCAATAGTATATTCGCCCAAGACCACATCCACAAATACAGGAACAAGTCCTTTTTGGATAATAGGCGCTAACGTGGTGCTAAATGTCAACACAGGGGTAATAACCTCCGATCCTTTAGGTAAGTCTAGAATTTCAAAAGCGAGCAAATTAGCGGACGAACCAGAATTAACCAAAACACCATAACGCTTCTTAAACAAATGGGATATTTTCTGTTCAAATGTTCGCGCATATGGACCCGGAACAATCATGGGAGTGGATAAAACTTTTTGGACTGCCTCGCGCTCTTCTTTGCCAAAAACCGCCAGCGCATATGGAACCCGTATGTTGCTCTGTTTCTTTTTTGTCATATACCATCTTTATAATGTTCTTTATACCAAGTAACTGTTTCGTTAATCCCTTTTTCCAGAGATATTTTTGGCGTCCAACCAAATAATTTCTCCGCTTTGCTGATATTCTGCCAATAATTTTTATTCTCTCCTGGCCTGTCGTCATCTGAACCAGTGCTGATATTAACTAGATTGCCTAGCTTTTGATTAATAAGTTGAGCAATCTCAAATACAGTATATTCCCTACCCAGACCAAGGTTGATAATTTCTCCCTGGGTTTTTTGAGTGTTAGCGGCGGCCATAAGCAAACCCGCCACATCATCGCTGATATACAATGGATCGCGCGTTTGCAATCCTGATGATTTGATTTGAAAATCTTTTTTTTGCAAACAACTCATAATAACATTAGGGATTAAATATGAATGCGGATGTTGGCCTGGCCCATACACCACAGATGACCGCACCAGTATGGCTGGGAATCCATGTGTTTTGTGCAAAGATTTCAACCATATGGTTGCCGCCAGCTTACTCTCGCCATATTCTGATATTGGCGCGGCTATTTCGTCTTCCTCAAAAGGAGCTGGCGCGCCTCCATATTCAGCAATGGTTCCAGCGTTAACAAACGATTCTAATTCAAGTGCCAATGCCGCGTTTGCCAGTTCCTTGGTGTCGCCTACATTGGTCTTAAAAAAATACTCTTTCCTTTCTTGGTTGGATGCCTGATGAATGGCTGCGCGCAAATGAAAAATAATTTGCGGCTTAATGCGTTGAAGCATAGGCTTAAGTGCATCTCTGTTCCATACTGAAACGCGGTGAATATGCGCACGAAGCGCAAAAGAATCAAGGCGATTCGTGGATCCGCCCTCGTCAACTAAAGCATGCACCGAAGCTCCCAACCGAATTAATTCCCGCACCAAATACGAACCAATAAATCCACCCCCTCCAGTAACCACCACTTGTTTGTCGGTAAAAAAATTTCTCATACACTAATCGTGCAAACGGAACTTGTGAGTTTTTAAAAAATCAATATACCAAGCCACGGTTCTTTTTGTTCCCTCTTCTAATGAAATTTCCGCCTTCCAGCCAACCATCTTTTTTATTTTGGCTGCCGAAAGGTACTGTTTTGGAATATGAGAACTGCTTCTGTTTGAAGTTTCTGGCTTTAAATGAGGCTTTTTCATTGTCTTGGCTATTAAACGCAGCACGCGTAAAACCGACACAGGGCGGTTCCAGCCAAGATTAAACACTTCTCCAACCAAACCATGTTTCATTTTTTCGGCAACCATACGGTACGCGCGAGCCGCATCTTCAACATACACATAATCTCTAATGCTATTGTCCCGGAGTTGCGGCCGTAAGCCCCGGGAAAGGCGATAAATTGTTTTAGGATAAATACGTGAAAAATGAGAATCCCCGCCTCCATATAGGTTGCCGCTTCTAATGACGCATATAGGTATATTGTACGTAGCATAATACATCTGGCTGATTAAATCAGCGCAGCTCTTTGACACTTCGTACGGAAATTCTCCATGAAGCGCATACGTCTCCAGATAGGGAAGTTTTTTATGGATCCCATAGGCTTTGTCAGAAGAGGCGACCACAACATGTATGTTGGCATTTACCGCGCGCACCGCTTCCAAAACGTTCATGGTGCCGCGAATGTTCGCATCCAAGGTTCCCACAGGATCCTTAATAGCCACTTGGCAAATAGCTTGCGCGCCGAGATGGAAAACCGTTTGAATCCGGTGCTCTTTCATAATCCGTTTCATGGAACGCAAATCCAGTATATCCGCGTATATCACATCTGATTTCCTATTAATCTTTTCTGTTTCAAACACGGAAACCGGATTTTTTTTATATATGAGCGCGGTTAAATTCGCGCCACGTCCAACCAAGTCCTTGGCCAGCCAACCAGCCAAAAATCCGTTAGCGCCGGTAATAAGCACCCTTCGATTTTTCCAAAAATTTTGCATATTATTTTTGCCTCCAGTAGTAAAACATATTTTTTAAAAATTCTAAAACAGTAGTTGCACGAACCTGTGATGAACCGTGTTCGCGTGGTTTAGTGTGTATCATAACCTCTCCCATTCGCGCGCCTCGGCGCTGCGCTTTAATGATAATTTCCGGATCAATAAACCAATCACGCGAAGTTATATGTGCGGCGTAAAAAAAATTCCTGGTAAACAGTTTCGGACTGCCATTAATATCACGCAAGCGAACATGAAACATGGCGCGAAAAAGCAAATTATACACCCTACTGATAACCCATCTCATAATACCATCATACCGATCCGCGCGCGTAGCTTTGCATATGTCCAAATTCTCCAACTTAAGCTTCTGGTATATTCGAACAATGTCCATTGCCTCCATCTGGTTGTCTGCATGAATGTATCCAATAACATCCCCTTGTGAACGCGCTAATCCGGCAAGTATCGCACTTCCAAATCCTTTTTTGGGCTCAAAAACACTAATAACCGAAGAAAACTGTCGCTTAAGTATATTCAGTATTTCCAACGTATCATCGGTTGATGCATTATCAACCACAATAATTTCATATTCCTCATTAAGTGTTGATAAGATAGTGTCAATCTGCGGCACGAGAAGTTTTAAATTTGCTGATTCATTATGTGCCGGAACTATTATGCTAAGCTTCATACATAAATTTTACAACTAATAAATTAGATTAATTTTTAATACTATTTGTTTCTTGATATACTACACTAAATAAACGTTTGCCTGCGCCGCCATCCACCTTAAAACAAAAATAATCTTTAAACTTTTTGCGCGCCGGGGAGAGTATGTCGGGATCGGCAAGACACTCATTAATCGCAGAACGCAAGCGCGCAACGCTATCTGCCATGAGCGCGGCATGAAACGAAACAATTTTTTGGTAATAATCGCTTGTATACCACCCGGCAACAGATTCGTAAGTTGTTTTTTTCTCGTATCCCTCAAACGCAATTAAAATAACAGGTCGATTGAGCGCTAAGGCATCTGCCGTAAGCGTAGACGCAGTATTGACAACCACAGCAGCATGATGAATGGCATTGAGGAAGTACTCCATTTGTTCTCTAGAATAATCCCAGCCATCCGAAAAACCCGAAGAGGATTTATGAGATGCATCTACCACCACTTCTTTTGAACTAAAAAAATCTTTAAATTTTTCGCGGTCATGTGTGTAGGCAAAATGCGGCCGCACAAACACCTGGCACTCCTCGGCAAGTTCGTTATTTTTTATAAAATCACGCATCACCTCTACGATATTTGGATCTGTAGGCATAAGCTTGCCCTCTGACCCGAAAAAAATAATCTTTTTATTCGGATCCAAACCCGCGCGCTTACAAAACACCTCTCGTGGCACAATACAGAAATGGTCTGCATAGTAATCAAACTGAGGAACGCCCACAATAGCAATAGCTTCCTTTTTATAATCCTGCAGCGCATGCGCCTGTTCCGCCATAAACTGATTCCACACGGCAAACGTATCTGCGGATGCGCCAAAATATTGCTTGGAAAAATTATCCCAGCTCTTAACCATAGCAACGCTGGGAACCCTTTCTCGGCGTGCTGCTTTTACCAAAGCAGCTTCGGTATTATCCACTATATTAGAAACAAATACCACATTTGGAGCATGCTCTTTAATAAGCGCGCGGTACTTTGCCACGGTCTTTTTATGTAAAAATGCAACATCAATCTTGCGCAATAATTTTCGCAAAGAAGTAATTTTTGAAAGCGGTACAAACACCGCCTTAAGAATGAGGTATTTTGGGTACCACCATATAACAGGCACATCCTTGCCGCGATCAAAATTATACGCACTCATCATTTCGGTCCTGCCGTTATAGATAATATACCGGCTTAGGTTGCCAATAAGCTTACTCGCAAACGTATCCGGCGCCTGAGGTAGTGGCAAAAATACCACATTACTGCCGCCAAACTCAGTAACAAATCGTTCATCGCTCCACGCAGTGCTCAATACAACCACTTTGTCGAAATGTTTTTTTACGAGTGCATAAAAATCATTCTGCAGGAGGTTGCGAGCAATTAATCCTTTGGCAATGGTAATAAAAATAGTCATGCCTCTCATTACTCGTATAAATCAACAAAAAATTTCTGGGCGTTGGTGTTCCAAAAATCATCCCGAGTGATAATGCTATAAAAACGCTTGGCACTGTTACCGTCTCCAAAGTACTGATTCTTTTCATACCGTTTTTCGATCTTAGCTGCATCGCGGATAGCGCGCGCTATTTCACTCCGATCATCTGGCACATCCACAATACTCTTGGCAGTGCCAGGCTTAAGCCGTCGATGCTGACGCGTACCGATATTAATACTGGGAACTCCGTAAAAAGGCGCCTCCCGAATGCCAACGCTTGAGTTTCCAATAATAAATTTAGCATGCTTGATGAGCGTCAAAAAATGCTCAAACCGAACCGAAGGGATAACTCGAAAACGATCATTCACCTCTAAGTGTTCCTGATAGCTTTTAAGAATGCAATCCGAACCCGGATCGCTATTCGGATATACAACGATATAATTGAGCCCTGAATCAAACACTTCAGAAACCAAGTCATCAGCATGCACCTGAAGTTTATCCAACTCCGAAGTTACAGGATGGTAGAGTAAAATAGCATAGCGACCAAAAGGTATGCTGTATTTCTGCTTGGCTTCCTCCATACTGGGCAAATCCGAAGAAGTCATTATGTCTAGATCCGGTGAACCGATAACATGAATCACCTCATCTGATTCCCCCATCTGCACGAGGCGTTTCTGGGCTTCCGCATTTGCCACAAAATGAATATGTGACATTTTGCTTATTGCATGCCGTATATGTTCATCAATGGTTCCGGAAACCTCTCCGCCTTCCACGTGTGCAACAATAATATTATTCAGGGAGCCGACTAATGCGCCGGCGAGCGCTTCAACTCGATCCCCATGAACAATAATCAAATTTGGCTGCAACGCTTGTACATAATCGCCAAAACCATTAATCGTGTTTGCAAGGACGCTGCTCAGGCTTCCGCTTTCAACGTCATTATCAAACGGATAGATATTCTCAAAGCCGCACTTTTTTATTTCGTTCATTGTGTATCCGTATTTTTTGCTCAAGTGCATGCCTGTTGCAAAAATATGCACTTCAAATATATTTGCACGCATCGTCACATCAATCAACGGCTTTATTTTTCCAAAATCGGCTCGTGTGCCCGTTAAAAAAATAATCTTCTTTTTTTGCATAATCAATGTCGTATTATAGGGCCTCAAGAATATAGCCAACTTTACGGCTTCCAAAACCGCCTAAATTATAGTTTGTTAAAATTTCGACTAAATTTTTGTCATTCTTTATTGCCCGATTATCCTCAGTATCTGTTTTAATAATTATGGTATCTAGCACCTTAAAACCCGCTGCGGAAAAAAAACTTTCCCACTCACGAAATCGCCATTCATGTTCGCCTAAATCCTTTCGAGTGAGTACTATATTTTCGTCCAAATAATTTCTCCGCAAAAATTCTTTATCGTACACAATAGTACGACGGCGTTCGAGTTCAGACTCCGGCGTATTATTGTTGTGTACTCGATCAACCATAATAAGCCGGCCGCTCGGTTTTAAAACACGATGACACTCGCGCAATGTTTTTATTACATCATAAGAATGATGTAGAGAATCCCAATCAATCGCAAAATCAATAGAGCCATCCGCAAGCTCTAGGTTGTCAAAATCACCAAGAACAGAAACCACCTTGTCCTCCTTGCCTGGCAAAACAACCTGTTTTACAATCGACTGACACAGTTCAACAACTTCTTTTGTAAACTCGACACAGTATATTTTCTCCACTTCAGGTTTTCTGGCTATAGTAGCTGCGACGCACCCAACACCGCCACCCAAATCAACTCCTACACCTTTAAAAGATTCCCACGCCAAAGGCAACAACCGAAATGTTCGTTCTATATTTTCGGGATAAATATAAACATACTCATCGATGATGGCGTTAAAACCTTTTTTTGCCGCATGTTCTACGAGCGTACCTCGTACCGCAAAGCCCTTATCTGGATCGGACTGTTTTTTCCATTCTAAATAATTTTTATTCGTATTCATAGTTATCTAGTACGCACGATCCTGGTCACCACCTCCTTTGGTAGTGTACCAATTATTAATATTCCTAATTTTTTTACTAATAGTACGCATCGTTGTGCAAACTACCATATTAATGGCATTATATTCTGTCACAACTACAGGATTTAAAAACTTTGGCAATAAAACAAACGATCCGGATGAACAATCAACAAACCTTGCACGCGCTAATCCGCGCACATGAAAATTCCCAGAAAAATAATAATCAATAAAATGTGCGCCCTGTATCCGACAAAAATCTACAACACCCGCAAAAGAAAACGCCTCCGCGCTATCTGTGGAAATAAAATCAACAATCCTGCCAGCTTTTAACTGTTTTGATCCCTCCATGCGAACAACTACAAACGATTCGAACTTCCCGTTTTTTGTAGCGACAAAAACAGAGTACGTAATAAGTGGGTGTTTAAAATAACGCCAATTAAGATATTTCTTGCTCCGCGCCACGGTAATGGGATATTTTGATTTTGTTTTTTTAAATAAGGCCTCAAGTCGCACATCATACTTTTTAAGGGCAACCAGCTCCAACCCATTCGGATTAACCGGAACTGCTGTTGAGTCTTGGATTAGCGCACCCTGCTTCTTGATTATTTTTTTAATCCCCGCGCTATTGACGATAAACGCATGCCGATTTAAATCTCCACCAGACCAACCCATCCCCAAAAAAAGACGCAGCGCATCTGCATTCAGCCCATGATCCAGCGTAATGCGGTGCAGTTCCTGTGCTTTGCGCAAGAGCGCATATCCCAATCCCATATTACGAAGCGAGCTATTCACCATCAAATTAGCACAACTGGTGGCAGTAACCTTTTTCCCAAAACACAAAAAATCCAAAAAAGTGAATCCAAATGTTCCCAGCAGATTTTCTTTTGCGTCAAAAACCCCAAGGACTGTATACTCGGAACGCAGGGCGTTCAGGCTGCCGAACTGCCAGTCCAGATATCGCTTATTCGTAAGGATGTGGCCTGGACGATACTGCGCCTTGTTAAAAGCGACAAGCTTTTTTACTTCATTTTTTTTGACGTATCTTATATCGATGTCCATAGTGCGATGTGCGCGGCGATAGACCGGAGTGAATTAAAATTTTCTGGATTAAGCGTGGTGATGTCCACACTCACTTTGAATTTTTTTTCTATAAATTCAATCAGTAAAAACATATCCAAGGAGCTGATAATGCCTTTCTTGACCAAATCAGTGTCGCGGCTCGCGATAACACTCTTGGTTTCTTTTTCCAAAAAAGATTTTAGGCTTGATTCGATTTTTTGAATGTTATACTTTTGCGACATACTGTTCCTTTAATGTCACACGGTCTGTTTTTCCAGTGCTGGTTTTTGGTAATGACGGAAGCATGAGCACCTTGCCCGGAACCATGTACGCAGGGACAATCGTGCGGAGGTCTGCTATTATGCTCGCCGCAGAACGCTTACCGGATGTAACTACAAATGCGGCCAGTTCATTTCCAGTTTCTTTCTCGTATGCAACCACGATTGCTTCTTTTATGTATGAGATAGACAAAAGCGCGGACTCCACCTCTCCTAATTCAATGCGGTAGCCCATATGCTTCACCTGGTGGTCGATCCTTCCTAAAAACTCGTACTCCTTATTTTTATTGTATAATACAAAGTCTCCGGTTTTATACACGATTCCTTTGGGTGCGGCAAAAGGATTTTGCACAAAGGATTCTTTGGTTTTTTCCCTATTCCTCCAATATCCACGACCAACCCCGCTACCGCCAATGTATAATTCGCCGCGCTGACCCGGCCGTGCGATTTTGCCATCCACTGTAACCGCAAAAATTTTAGCGTTGCTGCAAGATTTTCCAATAGGTACTGGCTTTTTCAAATTTTTCGGCACTCTTTTAATTCGATAAAAACTGCACTGCACTGTTGCTTCTGTTGGCCCATACATGTTTACGAATTCTTTTTTAGGATACATTGTCATCCATTGGGCAAGATATTTTGGTGAAAACACTTCACCGTTAAAAAAAATCTTTTTAACGAGCGGGATACGATCTTTGGTTAAAACTCCGGAACGCGCCACATACGAGAGGAGTGACGGCACGGAATTCCAAATGGTCATACTATGGTGCTCAATATAGTCTAAAAGCGCGCCCGGAAATACAGAAAATTTTTCAGGAACAATAACCAATGTTGCGCCTGCCTTAAAGCATGCATATATATCAAACGTTGATAGGTCAAAATGAAACGGTGGGTGGGAAGAGAGCGTGTCCTTTTTGGTAATGCCGAACTCACGCACAGCCCAATCTGCGCATCCATTAAGATTACGATGAGTTATCATAACACCTTTGGGGGTTCCGGTCGAGCCGGAGGTGTAAAAAATATATGCTACGTCTTCCGGAGTATTTGTACAAGAAGGGCTGATTTTTTTTTCTGCAAGAATACTGTCATCTACCCGTTTCTTCCCTAAGCACACTACAGTGACAGATACAGGAATAATGGATTTAACCAGTGCCATAGTATCTGTATCGCAGACCAGCACCTTGGGTTCGGCGTCTTGTGTAATTTTTTTTAAACGCGCGGCCGGAGAAAACGCATCCAAAGGCACATAGCTTGCATCCGCTTTTAGAATACCAAAAATGGCTTTAATGGAATTGATTGATTTATATAGGCAAAAACAAACTCGATCCCCTTTGCCTACACCAGCTTTTTTAAGCACGCGGCCAAGCTGGTTTGTATATTCCTCCAAATCCTTATACGTTATACTTTCATCGTTAAACACTACAGCCGTCTTTTTTGGATTCTGTCGTGCATTACGATCAATATATTGTTGTACAAGATGAGCCATATTACGCATACGCCACGCAGAACGCGAGCGCTTGATCGTTGGTATGTGAAATCGACAAAAAACAATGTAATTTATTTCCGTTTGTAAACGCTTCGGGTTCGCCGTTTGCATTATTTATAATTTCAACAGATATAATATCAAAAAGATTAGTATGCTTAAACGCTTTTATCACGGCTTCTTTGGCGCAAAACTTTCCCGCAAAACTAGCGTAGCTATCATTTTTGTTTAAGCAGTAACTAATTTCAGCTTTGCTAAAAATCTTATTGTACAATACCTTGTGCCCATCATACGGCTTAGCCCTAAACGAATTTATGATTTCGATGTCCGTGCCAACTCCCAATATTTCCATAGTATCTCCTTACCCATCTGTAATGATTTTAATTTATCAAATAAAATATCAGAAGTATCAGCTTTAAGAGGTAGATATCGCCCAATCTTTAATGGTGATGTTTCTTTTGTGTTAAGAGACGGCTCGGCCGTAAAACCTGCTTGATAGGTCCCCATTTTTCTTATTTTTTCTTCAATAGAGTCATAATCTCGTTTTTCTCCAAAAGGATAAGAGATACTTTCAACTTTTACGCCAAGCTTGCTTTCTAAAATATTTTTGGAATGAATAATTTCTTTCTGAAAAGCGTCATCTGATAAATCAGTAGATCCTACTGATATATGTGAATGGGTATGCGCTCCTATATTGTGACCAAAATCCACAATCTTCTTCGCTTTGTCTTCGTCAATATGCATGAGTTCAAATGCATTCGGATAGTCTTTGAGCAATAAAGCTTGATAAATATGCATAATAATACCCTGCGAATTCTCGTAGCTTAATCCATACTTAAAGGTTTTTTTTATCTCTACAATTTTGTCGGGAGGATTATCTATTCCTTTAGCAAAATACAGCGGATAGTCTTCGTTCTTAAGTCCGTGCGCTATTAAAGCTTTATGAAACGCATCCAAAAAAATAGTTAATCCATACCGAGCTAGTGAATAATGCAGAATGGTTGTATTTATAGGAACTCTATCTGTCAAAAGACACGTTGGAATAAAAAACACCGCTTGAATTTTACACTCAGCCAATATCTGAGCAACCCTACAATGTTCCTCCAGACCATCATCAAAAGTTAGCAGTATATTTGGCTTAGTCAGCGACAATTCAATCTCATTTCTATGAAAACGCAACACATCATCTAGACTGATGATATTAAAATATTTTTGTATCATCCGCAGATGCGCTCCAAAATCACTCCACGTGCTTCCCTTAACCCGCGGAAACGGATCTTTTTGAGCCGGCTGTCTAATATAATGGTACCCGAGCGTGAGATACGCGCGCGCCAGATCATTGTGTGTTGCCATATAAAACTCTTACACAATAGATTTAATTTTTTCTGAATTAATATGCTCATCGGATGAATACCGCCCAATCGTATCAATCTTTGTAAATCCGGCATACTGTGGCACATCTTGCTCAACCCCGTAAAGCTCTAAAAAACGAGGAACAAAAATATACATATCTTTATCTTCAAGAATATAGCTTGTCCGATCGTTGTCATCTACCAACTCTTCGTGCATTTTATCCCCTACGCGGTCGCCGCTTACTGAAATGGCAATTTTTTTATCCGGATAATACTTTGCAGTAAACATATTTCCTAGCTCTCCAATTGTGATGGACGACATTTTAAGAACAAAAATTTCTCCAACCTGCACAAGCTCTACGGCTTTCAGCACAAGATTAACTGCCTGCTCAATAGACATCATAAAACGCGTCATGTTTGGATTAGTAATATTAATGCGACTTTCATTTTCAGCCTGCTTCTTCCAAAGCGGAAGCACGCTACCGCGCGCCCATGCCACATTTCCGAAACGTACACATGCAAATTTGGTTACCGCTTTACCAGATGTCCAATTGGCGTTAATAAACATTTTTTCCATCATGAGCTTGGAAGTTCCCATAACGTTCGTTGGATATACTGCCTTGTCTGTGGAAATCGCAATAACCTTTTCCACTTGATTCTTGAGGCTTGCGTCAATCACATTTTGGCTGCCAACAATATTTGTTTTTACCGCCTCAGCCGGATTGTATTCGCAGAGCGGAACCTGCTTCATGGCTGCGGTATGCAGCACGATATCCACGTCTTTAAACGCATAATCAATGCGGTCACGATCTCGGATATCACCAATTAAAAGCCGTAAATTTTTAGGGTACTTAAGCCGCTCCAAAAGCTCATACTGCTTTCCCTCTTCACGAGACAAAATACGCACCTGTTTTGGGTGGCATTTTAAAAGCTGCTGAACTAATTCAGATCCAATAGTTCCTGTCCCTCCAGTAATAAGAATAACTTTGTCTTTAAATTGCTCGTGCATATGCGTAGTAATTAATAGGTAATAACTTTCTGAATTGAGGGCAGTGTTTCGCTTTCAAGAATGTGAACCACTTGTTTTGCGGTATCTCCATTATCGTACGGATTAGAACCAGATTCTACCATTTTTATATACTTTTTGTCAAATAATGATTTTTCAATTGCCTGTAAGATTTTTCCTTTATTATTAGGCGTATCGATAACATTTTTCCCGCGTTCTCTAAATTGCTGCCGAGTACCAACATTCACAGTTGGCAATCCAAACGAAGGAGCCTCGTGGATGCCTGTTGAGGAATTTCCAACCAGCACGCTCGCATGTTTTAAAAGTCGCAAAAAATCTTCATACACCACGTGCGGCAGGACTGCAATTCCCGATTTCTTGAGATATGCAACAATGCGCTTGCCTCCGGCATCGTTATTTGAGTAAATGGCCAGCGCTTGAGTTCCATACTTTCGGTTAACAGTATGCACAGCGTCTATGGTCTGGTGTATCTGAACAACCACCTCATCCACTTCCGTGGTTACTGGATGCTGCAGAAAAATAATAAGTTTTTTTTCTGGATCAAGATGATATTTTTTAAATATAATTTTTTTACTGGGATAAGATATAGATTTGATAGTATCCAAACTTGGGCTCCCTACATTGTATACATACTTCGAATCTTCTCCGAGCTTGATAACACGCTTTCGGCTTTTCTCGGTTGCGACAAAATGAATATGTGAGAATTTAGTGCACGCATGACGCAACACTTCATCTATAGTGCCGGAACGTTCGCCGCCCTGTATGTGCGCCACGTGGATATTCATGTGCATTGCCGTAATCGCAGCCGCAAGGTGCGCACCTAAATCAAATCCGCAGAACACAATGTCTGGCTTGAGTTTTTTGTACACCTTTGGCAGGCCGCCAAGTACTCGCGCCATTGCCTCTACCATAGCAGCCCCATCGTCTGCTCCGCGAGGTTTAAACATAGGAACTTTCGCATCTATCCAGAATCCATCTTTCTCGACAACGCGCTTGGTTTCTCCAAAATTCTTAAGTAGGTGCGTGCCAGTTACCACAAGCTTCAAATTAAGCTTTGTGCTCTTTTGAACGGCTTTCATAATGGGCTTTAAGCGACTATAGTCTGCCCTTCGTTCGCTAATAAATAAAACGGTTCGCTTTTTATTTGACATAGTACTATATATCCTTCCGTTTAAGTTGCATATCGGCTTTAATACCTCGTTTTGCTTTTTTCCCAATAATTTTTTTATACTCAATTGCCTTAATTTCCCCGGTACCCGGACGCTTTACCCAGAGGTTGTCCTGAGTAAACTTTTCACCTTTGGCAATGGGCTTGGTTGTTACCACGCATGCATAGGCAAAATTAATAGTAGGCTGCTCCTCTTTTAGAATATCTTTTTTGCCGCCCAAAGCCGCATGAATAGCTCGAGAGCCCTGTATTAATTCTTTAAGCTCTGCCGGATCAATAGAAATAGACACATCCGGGCCAGGCCACTCTTTATACGACGTAAAATGTTTTTCTAAAATTGATGCGCCAAGAGGAATGGCGCCAAATGACGTATAGTTACCAAACGAATGATCCGAAAGTCCAACAACCGCATCTGGAAACGCTTTCGCTAAATCCGCAAGCGCACCAAGACGCACTTTGTCGTACGGCGTTGGGTACATACTTGTGCAATGTAAAAGTGCAAACGGAACACTGTGTGTGCGTAAAATTGCCACGCTCTTTTTTACGCTTGCAATATCATTCATACCTGTGGAAAGGATGACTGGTTTTTTAAACCGTGCAATATGTTCGATAAGCGGATAGTTGTTGCATTCACCGGAACCAATTTTATAGGCTTTCACTTGCATCTTATGGAGTTGATCTGCGCCTGCGCGCGAAAACGGCGTAGAAAGATACAGCATGCCTAATTTTTCGGTGTATGCCTTAAGCTCATGATCTTGCTTTTCGGAAAACGCGCACCGCGACATAATGTCCCAAATGGACTCCTTGGCATTTCCTGGGATGACTTTTTTTGCGACAGGAACCATTTCATCACTTATCACGTGCGCTTGGAATTTAACGCACTCCGCCCCCGCCTTTGCGGCATCGCGAATCATGCGCTTTGCTTTTGCCATGCTTCCCTCATGGTTAATGCCGATCTCCGCAATAACGAACGGCGCATGGCGCGGCCCTATTTTTCTACTACCTATATTGATTTCATTCATATGGTTAAAAAATAATTCGCCATATTCATATCATGGCTGTCATTAATATCTAAAGCTTCGTGCCTCTTTTCAACAATAAATGGCATTACGCGCGCGCCATAGAGTGATTGCTTCTTTAAAATTCGACTCGGCTTAAACACAAAAATAGTGCCGCACTCCTGGTACATATGCTTAAGTTGCTGACGCTGCATATTCATCTTATTGAGTGCTATATAGCGGCCATTTTTAATGTGCCCGATCTTGGACTCTATTGCGCACAAACCAATAAGCGAATCGAATTTTTTTGCATTATCCACAAAAGCGACAATAGCGCGATCAATAGTAGCCACACTCCGCAACGGGCTCGTGGGTTGCAGAAGCACAATATAATCCGGCACATAGCCTTTAATGGAATCGAGCTGCAGCAACGCATGCCTTAATGCAAGATCCATTTTGGAAGTGTCGCCACTCATCTGCTTAGGCCTGCGAATAGCCTCTGCGCCGAGCTGTTTTGCCTCCGCAAGAATAGCTTCGCTGTCACTCGACACAACAATCATATCCACATAACGAGACTGCTGCGCTTGCGCAATACTGTAACTCATCAATGGCTTGCCGCCGAGTGGGGCCAGGTTTTTATTGGGGATAGTTTTGGATCCACCCCGCGCCGGAATAATAGCTATAATATTTTTCTTCTTATATATATGATTACGCAGTACGTACACTGCTGTTAATGGCATCAACAATCCTCTGTGATGCAAGCCCGTCTACGCGATAACAAAGCTTGTTAATAAGATTTTTTCGTTCTTCTTGTTCTTCTTCCGGATGCACAAGATATTCATTCAGTTGCTGCTTAAGCTCTTTTGGGTTAAAAGAGAGCTTAGTTGCGTTCTCAGAAAGCACCCACTGATAGTGGTCCGCCCCATACTGGTACGGATAGGTCACATCTTCCCCCCCTTGAAACGAGCACCCGAATGCGGGATTTAATATGGGCCGATCAACGCAGGATGCGTCCAGAGAAAGCGTTGAACCGATATTTATCATAATATCACAATATACAACGGAATTAGTAAAATCAATCGTATCCTGAACTGTAGGATCCCAATTATCACTAAACGTATTCACCATCTTATAATCATCAATAGCAATCCCTTTTTTGCCTCGAAGATTTTTAAACATGTCATCATGTACATTACTAAAATGCGGACGCAAAAATAACTGGCACGGTTTTGCGAGCTCACCGTGCTCTATCCATCCGTAAATTAATTCCGGAATAGCGTGGTCATGCGCCGCCCAAATACCCGCTGAACCAAAAAAGATGACCGCTTGATTCGGATCTAGACCCTTGCTCTTCCAATGTTCCGCACGCGAATTAAGAACGCCCTCCTTGCGGTACCAGTCAAACTGCGGCATACCAACCACAAACATCTTTTCTTTTGGCATATGCTGATACTGCGCTGTTAAGCCACGTGCCATTTCGTTATGCACCAAAAAATAATCCGGGGTAAAACGGAAATAACCGTTCATAATATTATCCCAGGTTTTTGGCATCGCGATGGTAACTATGTTTCTGCGGCGAGCCTCTTTCATAAAGGCAATATCCAAAGAAGAAACAACCGAAGTGCCAAACACTTCGTTCGGCTGGTATTCGTCAAAATAACGCTGGATCACGGGATTTTTTTCGGAAAACATATGATATTCAATCCATCGGTATATAGGCTTAAGTAAAGGGATGGTGCTCAATACAGACATGCTTAGCTTTTGCGTCTGGCTTGCAAGCGAAGATTTTTTAGGTAAAAATCCTTCGCGGAACTTTTGTCTATCCTTGCTCCCTTGTCGGAAATCCACCAAAATCTTGGTTGAGCTTGTTGAGAGAAGATACTTTCTCAGCCGTAAAAATAATCGGTGCGGCCGGGCAACAGATACGCGCATCCCGTGCACACTCACCTGCTCGTCCTCAAACTCACGGCGCAAGTGCGCAGGAACTTCTGCGACATCAAAAAATATCACCACGCGCCAACCAGCTTTTTTAAGCAATGCAAGAGTGCCAGACCGCAGAATGTTTCGGATAATAAACCCGCGGGTCACGACGATGAAGATTGTTTTTTGCGCTTTAGACATACTACATTCTCAACAAAAGATAATATTTTTTTTCATCTTCACTTTCTATAGAAAATCCATTTTTTTTAAACAAATGAACAGAAGCAATGTTATCTTTCTGAATTTCTGCAAAAATCACTTTTCCCTGCGCATATTGATCCAACGCGCCACGCAATAATGCATGCCCAAAGCCTTTGCCCTGAAAATCAGAATCGATAGCAATAGAAACAATATAACCGCCCTGTTCTTTATTGCAATCAAACCGACAATATCCAACAACCTGCCCCGCATCAACGACGAGCACAAACGCTGTATTGTCCAGGCCGCTAAAATACTTATTTGCAAACCAAGATGCATGCTGCTGATAAGAAATAGCCTCCGGATTTCCCGAATGCGAGCGAGCAGATGGGTGATTGCGAATTTCCCATACACGCTTAGCGTCTTCTGGCATTATAGGACGAATGGTACTGTGTTGCTGAGTATATTGCATGCGCACTATCCCACATCGCGCCTATTAAGCGGAGTGCCTCGATTTATACTCCTCTTGGATTGCTTTCCTAAAATACGCTCCCAATACTTTGGAGGCAATCCCTGGCCCGGGCGAATTATTTTTATATTTTCTTTAGTAAACAAAGAACCTTTTGGGATATCTTTAATTACAAATATTGATTTTCTAAATGCGAAATTTTGAGATTCTTTTTTTCCGATTTGGTACGATGGTAATCCTATGGCTTTTTCCGTATCCCGAATTGCGGCAACTAATTCTGTGTACTCTTGAGGTTCAAGAGAAAATGCTGCATCAGGACCTCCATCAGACCGCTTGAGAGTAATATGCTTTTCGATAATTGATGCACCTAAAGCAACACCTGCAATCGCGCTGCTCGTTCCAATCGTATGATCTGAAAGCCCCGAAATAACATTGAATTTTTTTGTAATATCCGGAATGGTTGCAAGGTTCATTTCTTCTGGTTCTGCTGGGTACGAACTTATGCAGTGCAGCACCGCCACCTGAGGTGCGCCGCTCGCCTTAAGCGCTTTAACAGCAAGCGTAATTTCTGAAACCGAAGCCATACCACGAGAAATAATAACAGGTTTTTTTGTTGTTCCGATTCTTTTAAGCAATGGAATATCCCCAATCTCAAACGACGAAACTTTATAAAGTGACACGCGCATTTTTTCCAAAAAATCAACTGCACTCACATCAAAAGGAGTCGAGAATAAAACCAAACCCTTTTTTTCTGCATACTTTTTGAGTCTTGGCTGCCACTCCCATGGGGTGTATGCCTTTTGATATAACTGATAAAGCGTCTGCCCTTTCCATTTACCAGAAGTGATGCAAAAATATTTTTTATCCGAATCAATAGTTAACGTATCTGCTGTGTATGTTTGTAATTTTATGGCATCAACACCCGCCTTGGCCGCTGCATCAATTAATTTTTCAGCCTTGGCGTAAGATTGGTTATGATTTCCAGAAAGCTCAGCAATAATAAATACAGGTTCGTGTGGACCGATTTTTCGCACTGCTTTTGGAGTTCTAATGGTAATATATTTCATACTATGAGGAAATTTTTTTACGCTCAGCTTGCTTAAAATCTTGAGGCTCATCAATATCAATATTTTCTCCTTCTTCCATTACCAAAAACTCAACATTCGCCTCATCGATAATAGCACCTTTCTTCATAATAACATCATATCGATTAAAATACACTGCGCCATCTTCACGGTAAAGGGGTGTATAATACTGCCTATTAACCCGTTTCTCTGGATGTAGTGGAACATACCGTCCAGAGAATTCATCTAGCCTCCAAAACCTTCCCCAATCCTCAACGATACTCATGACACTATTACACTGCTTCTGTTCAAATAAGTCTAAAGCCTTCTCTATGCGCGCTTTTTTAAGAAACGGAGCCGTTGGATATAAAAGGAGTACAATGCCTGGCCTATAGTGCTCTTTTTCAAAAAAATAACTCAAGCAATGCTGCACTACCGGCAATGTTTCTGTTTCATCTTGTGCGAGTTTTGCAGGACGCTTAAATGGAACCTCTGCACCATATTGCTTGGCAATATCCATAATTTCATCATCATCTGTAGAAACGACAATACGATCAACACGATCAACCGATGTTGCTAAATCAATAGGCCACGCAACCAGCGGCTTGCCATGCAATGACAACACGTTCTTCCGCGGAATGGATTTAGAGCCTCCGCGTGCGATAATAATAGCCAATACCTGTTCTCCAGTTTTTAACATAGTGCGTTATGTAGTTTTTTACTGCTATGAATCTTTAAAATTTCTTTAAATGGAATTGGGCACAGTGCTTTAGTATGGGGCATAAAACTGATTGCCTGCTTTCCGCACAACACAGCAAGCACTAATCCCATAGTTGTCATACCAACCACGACGCGCGCTTCACGAAAATCTTGCATCAAACTCTTATTTTGTTTTTTAAATTGGAGCACACTGCCGTAACGGGTAAGCAATGTTTTATATTTGTCTTGCTTTTCCGATGGGTGGTACCGAATAATAACACTACTTTGAATGCGGCATCCTTCTAATACGCGAAATAACTCTTCTAAAACACTATACTCATCAAACGCGGAACGCTGTTTCTTAAGTGCTGTATTTGCCAAAGACATAGGCTGGCTTAAAAACAGTATGTGCGCTCCCTGTTTTTGGCGGCGCACGCCGTGCTTGTATGCTCGCTTTACTTCTTGAAAATATTGGTTTATGACGAACCGATGCAGTGTTTTTGGGAAAAATATTTTAGCCAATCGGGAGGCATAGGTATCTCCAGTCCATATTTCATCCGGAAGATTACGTTGCCATTGCTTGGAAGGATACCCAAACCGTTCTCGATAATTAACCCAATGGTCTAAGTAGCTTGCCGTTTTAATGCCATGTTTTTTTGCTTCGCAAATAAACTCAAGCTCAATGTCTGACCCCCAGCTGGTGCCAGTGAGCACCATATCCGTCGAACGCAGCGCCATCCATGCTTTTTGCTTACTCACCAGATGCCTGCCAAGTCCTTTACCTTTAAAAATCTTTACGCCAGGGCCTGCGACAAAACACGTAACATGGTACCGCGAAATATTCTTTTTAATAAAAGCTGATACAATCTCCGACCCGCCGGCATCATGGCATATTACTAGTAACTTTTTCATGACTCCAGCTCCTTTCGGTGGTCATACACTTTCTTAAATGCCGCAACCACATCATCCATATCTCCCTTGTGCATGCCAGGCCGCATCAATTCGTGAATGATTAATTCTTTTTCGTGCATGCGCTCAGCAATCGGACATAGGCCCTTTTGATAATTCTCCGAACCACTAAATGGATACCCAGCCTTTCCAATAGCGATCTTTTTTTGAAATAAGGGCAACATATACAAAGGCTTTACATACCCAGTACTGATAAGAGCTCCCTCGTGCTCCCGAAGCTCGCACGCAGGAAGCTCTGCTTTCACTGCAGCTATAAATGCGTCGCGAGGAACACCAACCTTATCTTCATCATACAAAAATGCCTGGGTATAGTAGACATGCGTGGCACCTGTGCGAACCGATGCAGCACGAATTCCAGGAAGAGCGCCCAATGTTTCGGCAAGATACCCCGCATTGCGGATGCGCTCCTCTGTGAGTTTTTGCAACGATAATAACTGAACCCGCGCAATAGCTGCCTGAATCTCCGTAAGTCGAAAATTACTGCCCACCATATTAGCAATATCGGTAATCCCCTTGCCCGCAACAACTGATTCTGCATGGTTGCGGATTAATCGCACTCGCTCCGCAATAGCATCGTTATTGGTAACCACTATACCGCCTTCGCCTGCATGGATATGCTTATGATAGTTGAGTGAAAACACGCCAACATCGCCGAGCGTGCCCGCGTATTGATCTTTATATGCCGCCCCAGGCGCTTGCGCGCAATCCTCTATAACGAGCACATTATGCTTTTTAGCAATGGCATTTATTGCATCGCGGTCATAGGACTGCCCAAATAAATCAACCACAATAATGGCCTTAGTGCGTTCGGTGATTTTAGATGCCACTGATTTCGGATCCAGGCAAAAATACTCATCCTCAATATCCGCAAATACGGGCACCGCCCCATACCACAGCGGTGCGACCGCGGAAGCAGACATGGTGTAGGGTGAGACAATCACTTCGTCCCCCGGCTCAATGCCGCATGCACCCACAGCCGCCTGGAGGCCCGTAGTGCAAGAATTAACCGCAATAGCATACTTGACCCCAAAATGCGCAGCCCATTCCTTTTCCAGTGCCTGGACTTCTGTGCCGCCGTTAAAATCCGGGCCAGCAGCACCCACATAGCGCGAAAGCACACCTGAATCTAACACGCGGTTTACTGCGTCTTTTTCTTCTTGGCCAATGGTATTATAGCCGGGGAACAGCTTGGTTCTCACTGGAGCACCTCCTTTTATTGCGAGCATAGGCATTGTGGTCATATGATTATTGTTTTACCGTTCTTTGCGGATGCAAGCGCTTTTTCGGCAACCGCGAGCGCATGGACAGACGAAAACATATCCGCAACCGGTTTTTTGCGCCGCGTAATAAATTGATATGCACTCTCGTATACATCCCGCATACTGGTCTGAGCAAAAAAATCTCCGTGCAGCGTAATGTTCTTTTTGGTAAACTGCATATCAATTTCAAAAATTTGCCCGACAGAATTATTAATTCCTTTAAATACTATTTCAAACCCGCGGCCAAATGCCGTAAAACTGATATTCGGATCCCGCTGTTCGCAAACAGAAGCAGCAATGCTACAAATCTTTTGAATAGGGCCAAACATTTTTTCCACTAAATGAATCATGTGCGTGGCAGTGTTAAAAATTCCACCCGAGTACTGTACCGTTGCAAACACAAGCCGACCGCGCTTTTTTTTCTCCACAACGCTCATAAACTTTTGAGTATCCGCACTGTATGATCGCTGATAGTTAACCATAATATGCCCAGCATAGCGCTTTACGAGTGCTAATAACTTTTTAGCTTCAGCCACAGTGCTCACCATAGGCTTTTCGCAAAGTATATACTTAATGCCTGCAGCAAGAGCCACTGAACACACTTTTAGGTGTAAATCAGTCGGCACTGCAACAACCATCAAATCGATCTTTTCTTTATTAAGCATGGCACGATAATCAGCATAGAGCACCACTTCTTTGGAAACTTTTTTCTTAAAAATATCTCTCTGGCGCGCGCTTGCATCGCTTGCCGCAACAAGCACAAACCGCTTGTCCTGCTTAAGCACACTTACGTGTGTCGGATACGTTAACCGTTTTTTTACGCTCGCGATATCGTCATATCCATGAGCGATGTTTCCTAATCCAATTATTGCTGTGCGAATCTTTTTCATATTACTGTTTCCAATCATCTGCCCAGCCGCGGCCGAGCAGGGTATATGTATCATCTTTTAATGTTTTCTTGGGCTTGGTCAATTTAAATTCACAACGACCTTTCTTTCTCAGACGGACAGAATCAACACCTTCGTCGCCAGCATGGCACACTATAGAATCCTTGAGTTTCCAGGCCATTCCCGACTTTTCCCAGACCACAGAAGAACGAAATGCGTCAATGGATTTATAAAAATCTTTTTTATTCATACCAACCCATTTCAGAAACAAGGATAACGATTTTTTACTTGGCTTCAGGTTCTGATACTTTTTGACCAAATCAATCCCCTGCTCGCGCGTAAGACGCTTGAGACGGATTTCCCTGGATGCATGATCAGTAACTTTTCCATAACCGTGCTTTAAAAATTTAATATAATCATGCACACTGGAATAGTTAAAGCAATCCACGTCATTATATGTATCAAACGTTCTCTCTTGGTAGGCTGTTTCGTAACCGTACTGCGCTATCATGTCTTCGTGCTGTTTTTTAGAATCCCAGCGGATATAGTTGGAAAGATAGATGCCGCGCACTCCGACCTTTTCGATTTCTTTATCCGAAGGGTACACAAACGGCCGCACATCTTCTTTGGTGACGCCGCCGCCAATCAAATCTTCAGCCTCATATCCCATAAGATCATGGTCTTTACGGTACTTGTGCGTCATTTCCACCTCATCCATATGCGAAAACATGCCAACCTGATCGCACCCCTGATGCGCTCCCCATATAATAAGGGGAATTTTAAACCGAACTGCAGTCTGCACAGGATACGCCGTAGTGCCGGCCAGGCAATGCCAGTACATGCTGCCCATTTTTTGTAGCGTGCGCCTGGTGATTTTTTTCACAGCATCAGGGTTTACGGTGAGCGTGAGCATGTCGCACCCAAAAAGCGTTTTTAAATAGGCCAAATTCCTGATACCCAGAGCAGTGTTGTATTGTTTATTATAGGTGACAAGCAATGGATTTTTTTTATATACATTCTTAATGGTATGAACAATAAAATAAGAATCGCGCGCACCTGAAACTGGAATAATGCAATCGTAGCTTTTGCCTGATTTTGTAGTATAACTGTACAAAATATCACCCAGTTTTTTTGACCGCTGCTTCCAGTTGAGCTTATCTTTTTCTTCGTGCACGTGGCAGCCACTGCACACGCCATGCTCGTCAAATGTAATATTGAGCGGATGATTTTCTGGATATAAACATCGAGTACAATATCTCATATAATCTCCTCTGGCAAATAAGTAAATCGTAACGTATTCAAATACTGCTCCGGCCGCTTCTGAAGCCGGCCGCTTCTGTCGAATGTTGCGTCATTGTACTGCGCATATGTTTCGAGACGCACGGGAACGCGCGTACTTTTTAAAAACGATTTCAGCACAATGGGGCTGTGTTCGGTAAAATGAAAAAAGTTTCCAGCCGCAATTGCGGACGCTTTTGTTTTGATGATCGCCTCCCTAAAATGATCAGGCTCGCCCGCGCCTCCACACGCTATAACCGGAACAGTAACCTTGGAAACAACTGCATCAATGAGCCTCAAGTCAAAGCCTTTTTTTGATCCATCTTGATCAATAGAATTCAAAAATATCTCGCCCGCGCCTAGTTGTTCAACTTTTCTAGCAAAAACCCCAACCTCCAGCCCGATTGGCTTTTGCCCGCCATCAGAAAATACTTCATATGTTCCGCCGACTTTTTTTGCGTCAATGGAAACCACTATAAATTGGCTGCCAAAAATCTCTGCAGCTTTTTTAATAATTTCGCCCTGACTCAAAGCCAAATTATTTATAATAATTTTTTCCGCGCCTAATTGGTTCAATTTTCTCATGTCAGCAATATCCCTAATGCCGCCACCCACGGCCAAAGGCGTGAAACACTTTTTCGCGGCCTGGGCAATTAGTTTGAAATTTGGACCGCGTTTTTCAGCCGTGGCAGAAATATCCAGAATCGCAATTTCGTCAATTCCCCACTGGCTTAAGAATTCAATTGCTACCGCAAGTCTTCCAACCGGCAAGTATTGCTTAAAACCAATACTCTGGACAACTATGTTGTCTTTTACGGTCATGCATGCGATTATCCTTTTCTTAAGCATATGGTTAAAGGTTGTGGCTCTTAAAAAAACTTCTAAACAGCTTTAATCCGTTTGCTTGACTTTTCTCTGGATGGAACTGCACGCCGTAAATATTGCCAAATCCAACCGCGGCGGGAAATTGGATTCCGTACTCGCACGTTGCCAAGACATGTTTTTTAGGCGCGTTAAAATAAAAACTGTGATCAAAATAATAATGCGCTCCTGCTTCAAAATCTCCAAACAAGGGGTATGTTTTTGATACGGAAACCGTATTCCAGCCTACATGCGGAATTCGAGGCGTTTTCTTTTCTGGAAACCGAACCACGTGCCCGGGAATATATCCGAGGCCGGCATGCACCCCACCCTCTTCCGACGATTCAGCCAAAAGCTGCATGCCCAGGCAAATCCCCAAAAAAGGCTTTTTATTTTTTATAGCCGCATCATGTAAAATAGGCAAAAGGCCCAACGCTTTTAAATTTTTCATTCCTTCTGCAAATGCCCCGACTCCCGGCAACACTACACATGCCGCCCCCTGTATATCCCGTTTTTCTTGCGAAATTACAGTAGTATACCCCAAAGACGAAAGTGCATTTTTTACAGAACGAACATTGCCGACTCCGTAATCAATTATAACAATTGTATTCTTCATAACTGATATGCGGGCTTAATATGCCAGGCGCCTTTTTTGTCTTTTTCCCAAATCTCGCGATTCCGATACAAATCAGCGACCCGCCAAAATTCTTTCTGAGTAATGCCTATGTACTTGCAGAAACGTTTAATATATACATCCGAACATGCACCATCGTATCTTTTTGCGATTACAATGGCTCGATCTCGGGTCATCATACCAAGCCGAATTGCTTCGGAAAGTTGATCCGTAATTCGGCCAAACCCATATTTGAAATATTTAAGCATCTGGTTGATTAAAGAAAAGTCATTATCAAGGGATTCAAAATTATAATAGTTGCCCGTATTCGCCGGCGTGTCCTTACGCACTTCCAGCCCATGCTTGATTGAAAAAGAGGCATTTTTAAATTTATTAAAATCCTTAACATAATATCCAAGATAAAAAATCTTCATGCCCGCCCAGGACATTTCGTCGTCACTAGGGTAGTGGTACCAATACAAATCGCGTTCAGTAATGTCTTTTGTTTTGACGGATTCCGGGCCGCCCGCCAAAGTATTGGAACGCTTCATGCGGTTAGCGTCTCCGGTTACGGAACCAACCTCTAAAGCGCCGATAGTGATTGCGGGGTTCTCGCCCAAACAAATCAAAGGAATATGATACGCAATGGCAACTTTCGGCGCGGTAATATACAGAGCCATTTCACATGATTTTAAAAGGTTGCCATGCTGATAAAATCCAGCCTTTACCATTTGTTTCCACGCCTGCGGATTTGGAGTCGCGGTAATGCAGTCAAAACCAATCTCAATAAGGTTCGCAAGATTATACACGCCCCGTTCAGTTACATGCTCAGGAGGATAGGCGCATGATACTAGCAACGGCTTCATTCTTAATTCATCACGTATATACAGAGCCTGCCGCATGCTGTCTTTTCCTCCACTGACCGATACAATACAATCATAACCCGAGACATTCTGGCTCCTGCCAAAATCCGCAAGTTTTTCAAGTTCTGTGCGTCGTTTTTTCCAATTAATTTTTTCGTGCACTTCAGAAAAACGACAGGGCGGACAAACACCTTTTTCATCGAACCGTATGCCTGGCCTGGTGTCCGGCTGAATGCATTTTTTACACACTCTCATACGTTAAAATACAATTTGATAGCTTGAGCAATAGTTTTAATATCGCGCTCGGAAACAGAAACATGCATCGGCAAAGTAATTGCTGTCTTGCCGTACAACTCCATATGAGGACACTGACGCCCTTTAAAACCCAATTTTTTATAGTAGGGATGGCTGTACACTGCCGGATAATGAAAATTGATGCCAATCCCGGATTGTTGCAAATGCCGATACAGCGGCAATCGGTCGGATGCTTTCTTGGTTCGGATAACGTACAGGTGCCATGCAGAAGTGTTCTGATCCAGCTCCGTGGGCGCTATGATTCCTGGAATGCCTTCAAGCGCGACCTGGTATGCTCGTGCAACCTTGCGTCGAGCCGCAATAAAACGATTTAACTGCTTAAGTTGCGACAAGCCTAGGGCCGCCTGTAACTCTGTCAGCCGGTAGTTGTACCCAAACTCAGACATCACATTAAATCCGCTCTTGTCTTTATGGATTCCATGGCTCCGCACGCGCAGCATTTTTTCATAAAACTTTTTATTATTTGTAAGCACTGCGCCACCTTCCGCCGTGGTAATTGATTTAATAGCATGGAAGCTAAACACCGCCATATCCGAATACGCGCAACTGCCGATTTTTTTCTGCCTATATTGCCCACCTAGTGCATGGCAGGCATCTTCGATGACCAAGAGCTTGTGCTTTTTGGCAATTGACCTAATGGCGGACATGTCACACGACTGCCCGGCAAAATGCACCGGCACGATTACTTTGGTCTTTTTAGTAATATGCTTTTCAATTTCCTCCTGGTTCAGGTTATACGTATCTAGACGGATATCTGAAAACACGGGCTTAACACCCACAGCCAAAAGCATATTAGTAGTTGCGACAAACGTGTTTGGAGTTGTGATAGCCTCATCTCCGCTGACAATGCCGGCCGCAAGGTATGCTATATGCAACGCGGCCGTCCCGTTAGAAACAGCAACCACGTACTTGACACCGCAGTACAAAGCCAAAGCCTTTTCAAACACAGCAACTTGAGGACCTTGGGTGAGCCAATCCGAACGAAGTGCGGAAGCAACCGCCGCAATGTCGTCCTGACTAATATGTTGTCGTGCGTAGGGTATCATAAATTATTTTTGCGCCACGGCGCACAGGTCTTCCTTGCTCATTTGCAAAGTATTTGTATCGCTCCGAAAAGAAAAACCATCGGGCAATGTTTCCCCTTGTGCCCTGTATGGCTCAAACTTCTCCATGCTGACTGCGTGATGATATTCGGGCAACACAACAAAATACTTTCCCAACACCACAGCGCGGCGTGCTTCTTCTTCGGTCAATAGTACCTCGTGCATCTTTTCTCCGGGTCGGATGCCGATAATTTTCTTTTTAGCATTCGGAGCAAGCGCGGCAAATACGTCACCCATGCGCATGCTGGGAATATCCTTCGGTATAAAAATTTCTCCACCAACCATATGCTCAAGCGCGAAACATACCAACTTGAAACTTTCGTCCAAAGAAAGCCAAAACCTAGTCATGCCCTCGTCGGTAACTGTCACCTCGCGCGCATCTTTCTCCCGCAACAACATCTCAATAATACTGCCTCGACTTCCAATGACATTTCCATATCGCACACAGCTAAAACGCGTACGCCCGGCAGCGTACGAATTGCCGGCCACGAACAATTTTTCCGCGCACTGCTTAGTGGAACCATATAAATTAATGGGTTGCGCGGCTTTATCGGTTGAAATCAATACCACTTTTTCAACCCCCAAATCAATGGCCGCGTCAATAACGTTCTGGGTTCCCATGATGTTGGTTTTTACCGCCTCAAACGGATTATACTCAAGCGTAGGCACCTGTTTGAGCGCAGCGGCATGGACCACAACATCAACTTCAAAAAACGCGCGCCTAAGTCGCTCCAAATCACGAACATCCCCCAGAAAAAAACGTAATCGGACATCTTGAATCTCGCGCTGCATTTCCGACTGTTTAAGTTCGTCACGGCTGAATACAATAATTTTTTTTACTTCCGATTGGTCCAGTAAAAATCGTATAAAATTCTTACCAAACGAACCTGTGCCGCCGGTAATTAAAATGGTTTTGTCTTTGAGTGTGTTCATGGTGTTCATAGGTTACGAATTGTTTATCATATTACTAATACCATTGGTAAGCGCGCGAACGTTATCGTCGAATGTTATGCCATCGCTCTCTACAAAAAAACGTGTTTTATAATTTTTAATTTTTAAGCTTACCAAGTCTAGTGCGGCCAAAAAATTAATCACTTTCTGCGATTCGACGCGATACCCGGTGCATATTTCTTCAAACGCTCTAGCGCAGGAAGTCGCATCCTGCACCTGAAACACGCCATCACAGTACATATACCAAATATACCCAAACAGCAACACTGGCTTGGATCGTATCAGCGACTCCCATCCTGCAGTGCCAGTAACCGTTGCAATAGCCTGTGCTCGTTCAATCAAATCAAATGTTGAAGTAGTCACGGGAATCAACATGGTGTTTTTCATGCACGCAATTCTCTCATAGTAGCCCTGATATCGGTACTGGTATGCCTCAATGCTTTTCGGATACCACTGCGGCGCATGTTCTTTAATATACAAAACCCATCCCTCTGGAAGCGACGCAGATATGATATCTATCATAAGCAATTGATCGTCAAAAACATCACCACGAGGACAAGTTGTCTGCTCCGGCTGGAAACTTAAAGGCAAATAAACAAACTTTTTATTCAAATCTGGCTGTTGCTGCAGGGCTTCGTACTCTTTTTTAACGCACTCGATTTCTTTCTTCCATTTTTTTATCTTACTTTTGTACGACTGACCTCGTAATACCGGGCCGATGTGACTCATTTTTCTCTTGGTTAAAATCATGGTCAAGTACGAGCGCGCAACGTTAAAAAAAGTCAATCGGTATAGGTGTTTTATAATGGTTGGCACGCTCGGAAAAGCAAATGGCATCTTGCTTTTTGCGTAAACTTTTTTGTATTGCGGCGTTGAGTCAATAGCCGGATCAAGGTGGTTTAAATAATATGTTTTTAAATCCAGACTCAAGGTATCAATACCGATCTTGGCCGACCGATGTTTTTTTACTTCGTCCCGCAATGCTGCGGAATCGGTTTGATAATCTGTCATAAGTAGGGCACGCGTCTCAATAGTCAGCTGATTAATCATAATGGTCTCGATGTTCATTAATTTTGCCAGTGCATACAGGACATGGCTAGTTGCTGAATGCGGGATGGCAGAAAAAACAATCACATCTGGCTTTAATCTTTTAAGCATGCCTTGCCAAAATTTTAAATACTGATAATAATAATTCCGTTTTTCAGTAAAAACAGAATCAGCATGATCAGCCCGGCTCATCATGGCTAAAGCCTGCCAGCCGCTCTCATAGAGCCGGCTGACCAATTCATGGCTCACTGGTTCAAATTCAGATACATCAACTCCTTCGGGTGAAATATTCTTAATGGCATCAAACGCATGATGAAATATGGTTTCCGGATGTTCACTCCGATCCATATGGTCAAAATCATCACGATAACCCTGCCAATACACAATCTCTGATCCATTCGCCTTTAAATTATTAGCGACGTTAATGAGAATTTGTGAAGAAAAATTTATTAAAAAAACTTTTTTCATATTCATTACTTCACCATATTACTCAGTTTGTAAAAATAAGAATGTGCATCATTAAGCAAATCTTTCGGCTTGCCTTCTTCAATAATAATCCCTTTTTCCAACACAATAAGCTTGTCCGCGCTCATAACCGTAGAAAGCCGATGCGCAACAACCAAAACCGTAACCTTGTGCCGAAGATTCTCGATAACCTCCTGAATTTTCGCTTCAGACTCATTATCAAGCGCACTAGTAGCTTCATCCAGTATCAAAATCTTTGGCTTGCGCGCCAATACCCGGGCAATGGCAACGCGCTGGCGCTGGCCCGCAGAAAGCATAACCCCCCGCTCCCCCACCATCGTTTTAAATCCATCTGGACAGCTTTGTATGAATTCATAAATATTCGCCATTTTTGCGGCAACAACAACGTCTGCGTCCGAGACAGCGGAATCAAAAAACTTGATATTATTAGCAATCGTATCATTAATTAAAAACACATCTTGCGAAACATACCCAATGTTCTTTCGCCATGCTCCGAGCCGCACATCGCGAATATCTTTTCCATCAAGCAATATCTCCCCTTTGCTTGCATCAAACAAACGTAAAAGCAAATCAACAATAGTGGTTTTTCCGGAACCAGACTCGCCAATTAAACCAACCATTTCACCCTTATTCATAGAAAAGCTGAGACCATCCAATACCGGCCGATCCAACTGATAGGAAAAACTGACGTTGTTAAACGACAACGTGCGCTTAAATAAATACTCGCTCTTCCCTAAATCTTTTTCTCGATGGTCATCTGCTTTTTGCTGGTATGCGAGGAGATTTTGCAAATACGGCACTGCATCGCTTGCCTCATGCAAATTGGACTGTAACTGCTGAATGTACTGAAAAATCCTCTGAATCAAGTACACAATCGCAATGAGCGCGGCAACGCTAAATCCCGGCATTTTGTACGCTAGAGCAAACACAATAACAATAAATATCAAACTAATCGGCTGCAACAGGGAGCTCGAAACACTGCTCAAAATAAGCGTGATCATTTTTAAACGTTTTAATTCATCAAAAAATTCTCCGCCTTTGGCAATCACCCATCTATGCGCGTGCATAGACTTAATCGTCTTCATCCCCAGAATACTCTCATTCACATAATGAGAAACTTCTTTATTTGCCTCGGACGCACGTACCGCGCATACACGCGTCCGATACAGAAGCGGCTTAAAAAACAGGAATAAAACCGCACCCAGCGCAAGCGTGCTTATAGTGATAATTGGAGAAATATTGATTGCCACCAGCGCATACACTAAAAGACCGGTTGTTACCATAATAATATTCCCTATTTGGCGCAACATTACAGAACCACGCAGTACATCAGTCATTAGCACTGTTTCCAGATAGCCGATCTTTTGTGTAAGAAGGTATGGCCACTGCGCAAGCAAAACGCTTTTAAACAAGTCATTCCGGACAGTTTCTTCGTAATTCGTGTCGATCTTGATTCTGATGTAGTTAAAAATCAAAATAATCACCGCTTTAAGCACAAACAGCACTACGATGAACATAAGCAGGTACTTAAGAGAAAATGGAATATGGATAAAAATAAAAAATCTTTCTATGTTTCGCGTAATCGGGTCAATCGAGGCATCGTTGGTGCCGATAACAAACGAAAACAGCGGGATCAACGCGTTAACGCCAACGCCCTCCAGAATGCCAGTAACAAGTCCAAGAACCGCCAATGTCGCGATCTGCCATTTGTAGCGTCCAAACGCGCGCCGCGAGAGCGACAGGATTTTGGAAATTCGATTGTCTTTAAGCGATAGTGCCATATATCTCCTAGTATTCAATGTCTGCTTTGGAACTAATAACCCGCGCCTCCGAAACCCCATCAACAGCCATTAATCCTTGGATAAGCGCATTGCTTTCGGATTCATCGATGAATGAAACACTATATACCATTTCGGATTTATGCGTATGCTCTTTTGCGTTGATGTTCAAGAGCATGCTGTTCTTGAGATATTTTTCGAAGATACCTGCAAATGAATCATTCTCCCGTTTTTGGTAATCAACGCTAAAGATGAGCAAAAACTCGTTCTTGTGCAACGCGCCGAAATTGCTCTTATACAGCGCCCATATAACAACCAAAACGACAAGTGTTGAAACAAAAGCGATTAAATGATTATTTGTTCCTACGGCCATGCCTTCCACTAGGCTGAAAAAAATGTATCCTGTATCCTTTGTGTCCTTGACTGGCGTCCGGAATCGGATAATGGAAAACGCGCCCAAAAGTCCAAACGCGACCGCAAGGCTGTTTCCGATCACCATCATGGCAATGGTAGTAATCATGCTGATCAAAATCAGCGTGAATATAAAACTCTGGGAATACGAGAGTCCACGGTGCGTCTTTTTGTACATCCAGGCAATAAACAGGGATAACACCAAGGTAAGACCAAGATTTACGAGGATATTCAAAAGCGTAAAATTTCCTCCGGTTGTTGCGTTAAATAATTCGTTCATATGGTTGCATTAATAATGGTTGATCAATGTTGAAAAAATAATTGCGCGGCGCGGCAATGTACGGCAGCGCATAGCATGCTTCCACTGCGTGGCAGTATTTTGAATACGCAACCCGCTCTAGATTATATCCATCAATAATTTCTTTAATGTAATGCGGAAGCCTGCCGTTAAATTTAATCTCCATAATTACTCCATCCGCAAGCACTGGTGTATCGCATTTTTTCTCGAATAAGCTCGTGCCTTCGCACGCTTTAATATCATAATCAAAAGTAATGCGAAAATTTTTATTAAATGCCCCAAGATACGGCTCCCTACGGTATGTAATAAGCACTTTGGGCCCCAAACTGCGCCGAGCCGCCGTTTCCTCGTATTCTTCCGCAACATGCGTGCTGTTGCCTCCTCGAGATTCCATGCCCGCAAATCTGCCGTCCTTAATAAAGTCTTCATAGAGAGGCATATCCAATAAAAACCGATCTTTAAGGATTACTGAATCAAATTTGCGTTTAATCTCAAAAAATATCGGCTTTGCAAATGAGCCATCCACGCAATAGGTGCGTAGTCTAAACTTTTTGCGGTTGCGGGTGCCATCGATTTTTTGGTGGTAGTAATAAAAGGTAGGGCTGTCGTAATACAGGCTGACCACCTTGTAAAACCCCTGAGCTGAATCCTTGGCAAACCCATCCAAAGCAACATACCTGCTGATTCGTTTTCTTATTTCCGCACATTCCTGAAAACTCAAAAGGTATTTGAATTCGAAACGCTGAAAATGTAATTTAGTCTCTTGCATGTCTTCTATTTAAAATGCTTCAAACAAACCAACCGGCGCCTGCTCTACATTAATACCCGCATACTGGATAACTGTATGTGTGTCTCCCTTGCCAATATCTTGAACCAAAAAATAATTTTTATCTTCATCAAAATTTCCTTCGCCGGAATATGCGCCTTGAATATTGGAAAAAGAAACCGCAATATCCGAAAATTCATCCTGGTGCACAGCCTCTGCATTGCCGCGAATAATGGAATTGCTCACTACTATATGCCCGCCGGTTATATACAACTCTTTCTTGCGGTATGTATCAATACCGATATCATTATTGATGATAATGGAATTGATGACTGCCGGATAGGATCCATCCTTTGCCTGCACGCCAATATGGCAACCATCCAGTATGGTATTAAAAATAACTGTGTTATTCGTGCCTTCGCCGATGCTGACGCATTTGTCGCCGGAACCAGCAAGGCGATTATTGCTTATCATGATGCGTGAGCCGCTTAAATCAATACCATCATTACCATTATCTAAAAATACACTTCCATCAATAGTACCGGAAATATAATCTCCGTCTAATCCGTCTGCGGAATTATTATTAAAGGTGCTCTGCATAACCAAAACTTTTGAATATTTAAGATTCATGCCATCGTCGCTTGCTGACCGAGAAATGGTGAGATTGCGCGCTTCGATATCCGAATAATATACAGATACCATGCCGCTTATAAACGATCCGTTGATGTAGTCACTTCCTCCACCATCAGCATCCAAGTACTCAATTGTGCTCTTATTTGACCCAGCGTTCAATATTGCGAAACTTCCCCATGGCTCATTTGGATTAAGTCGGCGGAGCACAATGGGCCTACCCGCTGTTCCCAGCGCCTCAATCGGACTATACGAAACAAACGAAACTCCAGGAGCAAAATAAATGGTTGTGCCAGGTTGGATGCTGACTAAAACATCTTTGGGAGCTACTATGTCCTCCAAAAAAACATGTATTCCAGAAGGTAGTATAATCTCATTATTCTCCAGCCTAAACTGCGCATGCGCAGCGACAAATGATTCCGCAGAGGCGCGCACATCGTCAAACTTGGCAAAGGTAGAGTTGTCGATAAACCGGATAGAACCGATACCAACCGGCTCGCCAGTCACTGCATGTATAAGATTGAATATAATACTGGAAATATCGCCAATGGGGACACCGGAATATGTTATTGCAACATCTTCATTCGGTCGAAACAGGTATTGGCCCGTATTGGAAACCAGTTGCGATCCTTGGGGAAGGGTTATGCCCGCAAGAGTCACTCCCGCAAAACTATCCACCTCAAACGAAAGCGCGAGTATTTTTTTAGATGCATCATGCCGCACTGTCAGATTAATAATATCTTCTCCAAACAATCCTTTGAGCGTACCAAACAATCCCGCATACTGGTTTCGGATTTCTACAACGCGCCCGTTAAACGTGTGATTGTTCTCATGCTTTTTAAAATCACTATAAAAAGCGCCTTTAAGCTGGTTGTATAATCCGTCATAGTACGTTACATCATCCTGCAAATTTTTTTCGTTGCTTACATATTCCCATAACCGGCGATTTCGTTCCTGGTAGAATGTGGGATTGGAAAGGAGTTTCTCTGTGAGCTCATTGGCTAATTGATCCGGCATGGTATTTTTGAGCCCCACGTCCCAAGGGATAAATTCAAATTTTCCTTTTACATTATTAAAATACAGACGCATGTTTCCCCAGTCGCTCTGATGGTTACTCCCTGCCAAAAGCGCCACTATGTTCCAGCTATAAAAATTGTCCATGTCAATAATATCCGGCGCAACATCTGCAAAATTATCTTGCTGCATGCGGCTCAATAAAAAATCCAATTCTGAAAAATTATCAAAATTAAACAGTGTGTCACTCGTCTGCTTGTTCCAGAACGAAACACTGTCATACGCTATTGCGTCCTCTTGGTCCGTACTAAGCGGCTCGTCGGTCGCGTAGATATTCGCGTCCGGCGGAAGTTGGCTGCGCTCCAAAAACGCAGCGGAAAAATCTTCCACGCTAAAATATACGCCCTGGTAATTATTATTTACATACAGCTGGACAAACTCCGCGGCAGGGTAGGATAAGCCTAATTTTTTGGCGCGGTAGTTGTTGAGAGCCTCGGCAAAGTACCCGCGGTCAACCGGAATAATAAGTTTAAGCGTGCGGATTCCTTGGAACGGCGTGTCTTTGTTAAATTTAATCTGCCAGGATTTTTTTGGGCGAGTCCAATGGTTTGGATTTAATCCACGGTAACGCACTTTTACATCATAGGCTTTGTCTCCATAATGCAATACCCCTTTAACTGTATCTTTTAAAGCCTCGTCAAAAAGGATGCTACCTGCAATCACCTCGTTATCAAGCGAGCTGGGGAGTGCATTGTTGAGTTTGCGCAAATCATCGGTTGCAATCTCTAAACGGTACTGCGGAATCCCTACGTCCCTGCGCATGGCAAACACATAGGTGCTGTCGATGGCTGCATTAATCACTTCCCGCGCCGAACGATAGAATGGCAATCCGGCTTTGGCTATGGGGCTGTAAATCAGTTGATTGCGATTGTTACTCATATACGCAAGCACCAGCACGGCATTCACCGCGACCATCACTACAAAAAGCGCCACCCAAAACGCCCTGCGCCATACCAAATGTTTAATTGTTTTGAATACGTTCATATAAAAAATCTTTTATAATTCCTTGTTTGACGGTTTCAAAATTATGCTCCAACAGTCCAAACCATGCCACAAGCTTAGAAGTATCTGTAACCACTCCACCGCGCGGAATGCGGCCTCGTTCTTGTATGCGTTTTTCACGGATTTCCCTACTCGCTTCAACAATATATACCATGTAATCCCGCTTTTTGAGCCAGTAAAATAGAGAGGCAACATCTTTTTCGCTGATTTCTCTTTCGTAGATCGAAAGCAAAAGCTGAAAAAATCCTGTTTCAATCATCTCCCCTTGTTTCACCTTTTGTTCGCGTGCCATAATTTCTAACACAATGGTGGCAAACTTATGTTTAAGCAGTTTTGAATTTTTATAATTCTCTTGTATAAATATCGCCAACAGCCGTGCCGAAAAAAAAGGATGGCTAATAAAAAACAACAACGAGCGCGCCAAACGTTCTTTAGTGTTTTTGATCTCAACTCCTACAATTCCTTTAGATTGTGCAATCTGATTCGCCATATAACTTTTTCCGGCCCCAGGAAGGCCAATAAATTCGTGTATCATACTATTTCTCAAAAATGACAATATAACTTTCCACAAATCGCGACATATTTTTGTTAAACGGCTTTTGGTACGCGCGCTGGAAATACTTTTCTGTAAACCGAAGCGTGAGCCGCTCAATAATTGGCAAACGGATAATAACCGGATAGATCTGGATATTCTTAAAGCCGACCTCAGCCAAAAGCTGCTCTGTTTGATTAACCCCCAATTTGCCGCGATGCTGACTCCGCGTACTCTCACCCCGCTCCGCAGATCCGTAATGAGGGTTCTTGGTTACAATAACTCCATGGCCTCCTGCATTGAGCAATCCATGCACCTTCTTAAAAAATCCTTCTTGGTCGTCCACATACTCAACCGCGCGCACGCTGTAAAACAAATCATAGGTGCTGTCTCCAAAATCGTGCTCCATAATATCCCCAATCATATAACTCACATTAGGAATAGGACGCATTTCCAGTACAAACTGTTTTTTCATTGCCTCAGAAATATCGATGAGGTCAAAACGCGCGCTTGGGTTACGGCGATACGCGGTTGCCGTAAAAATGCCCGAACCCGGCCCAAACTCAAGACACGAAGAAAACATGACCCCTTGCAAATGGTGCGCAATGGCAGTGCGCGTCATAAAATAATCCAAACGCAACCGGTCAGTTAAAAACCAACGGCGAAACTCGTAATCGTTCTGATATTTTTCCGCGATGGAACGCTCATACAATTCCTTAATTTCTTGGTTTGATGCTGTAGGTGAAGACATATATAATTATGATGATTTTTCTACGATAAAATCTCCAATAGCAAGCGCATCCATACCAGTCGCAAAAAAACATCGCAACGCATCCTGGGGCGTGCATACAATTGGCTCACCCTTATCATTAAAGGACGTGTTAAGCACCATAGGATGCCCATTGATTGCTTCAAGCGCTTTGAGCAAATCATAATACCGTTCGTTCTGGTCCCTGCGTACAGTCTGGATGCGGCTGGAGCCATCCACATGCGTAATCGCTGGAAATGCGCTGCTGTATTCTTCTTTAACGTAAAATGTGTGCAGCATGTAGGGGCTCTTCTTGCTTGCTTTTTCCACGCCTTCAAAATACGTAGGCGCAGCTTCTTCGATAACCGAAGGTGCAAACGGCCGCCATGATTCTCGATGTTTTACAAATGTATTAATTTTCTCATCCATTCCTAGAACGGATGGATCCGCAAGAATAGAGCGGTTGCCTAAAGCGCGCGGACCCATTTCCATCCTGCCTTGGAACCAGGCCACAATCTTGCCTTCGTTAATGAGGCGAGCCGCCGCCTGGGCAATAGTATCCTCCTTGTGATACTTGACCTTTGCTCCGCTCAATACCGCTTCAATTGCTTCGTTGGAAAATTCCGGACCTAGATATGCGTTTTCAAGCGCATCTGTCGCAGGCTCTCCCTTGCGCGCCGCAACCTCGAGCGCCGCGCCCAACGCGATGCCGCCGTCGTTTGCCGCGGGCTGAATAAAAAGCGCATCGCAGAAATCCTGTTTTAATATTTCACTGTTCGTATTGCAATTCAACGTAACACCTCCGGCCAAACAAAAGTTTTTAATGCCGTTATACTGAAACGCTTCATGTGCGAGATTAACAATGGAGCGCTCCAAAGCGTGCTGCAAGCTTGCGGCAAGATTCTTATGCTCTTGTGTGAGCGACTCACTTTCTTTGCGTTGCAAATGCCCATACCGCTCAAGCAGCCGCCTTCGGTCAATGCGGTAGTTGGTATGAGATTGAATATTGAGGATGTCTGAAAAATCATACTCAGGCTTACCATAGCTTGCTAAGCCCATAGTTTTTCCTTCTCCATTTACCCCAAGATTCAAAAGTGAAGTAACGCTAGTATAAATAAGCCCAATTGAACGCCACTTGCCACCACTAAAGAATCCAGAAAGCGGAATATCCCATACTCGACGAATGCCGTTTGAATCACCCACAAAAAACGCAAAACTCTCGGTTTCTCCAGATCCATCCACTGTTAAAATATTCGCCTTTTCAAAACCAGAGCCATAAAATGCGCTTGCGGCATGGGCTACATGATGAGGAACAAATATAGTCCTTGCCCCCGCCTCTTTGCGCATACGCCGCGCATAGTGCCAGCACGCAGCCATATTAAACAAATTACGGGCGATTGATTCTAGTCGTAAGTTTGGATGCTTTAAAAATGCGTACGGATTGTACGGAACCCCGATATAATCCACATCTTTAAGATTAATCTTGCCTTGTGTAAGGCAAAACGCAGACGACTGGTGTGGATACCCCCTGTGGTGACGCAAGCGGCTGAACCGCTCTTCTTCTGCGGCTGCCACAATCTTCCCATTCGCAACAAGCGCAGAAGAGCTGTCGTGCGTCCAAGAGAGCATGCCTGGAATTTGATTGATACCTACTATGTTCATACTGCTTGCTTCTTTAAAATAAAAAAGTGGTGGTACGGATACTCTATAATGACATAATCTTTAATGATTTCAAAACCTGCTTTGTGCATTTCACGCTTGACGCGGCCGAGCGGATATCCGGCTTTTCCGATTTCCCAATAGTGCCCATTTTGGGACAGTATATGGCGCTTAAACCCCTTAAGTTTCCACACAAACCGCAGCCACGGAAACATTGGAACTTTAAGCGTGCCAGCAATGACTGACCCCCAGTGTGGCAAAGAAATAACGGCATGCTGTTTTGTGACGCGATTGATTTCTGCAAGCGCTTTTGAAAAATCTTCGAACGGAAGATGCTCTAGAACTTCGGCTGCAAGAACCACATCATGGCTTGCGTCCGCAAGGGGTATGGCGGTGACCGACGCGACCACATCCGGCGCGAGCTTTTTTTCTACATCCAGCGTGGTTACAGAAACTCCGGCATGTTTTAAATACTCTGTTACCACATGGTTTCCCACACCCACTTCCAAAACCGTCTTCGGATTGCGTGAGAGCACCTCATGTATCTGGTACCAGTAACTCGACCACCTTGGCAAGGGTTCGTAGAGAAAGTCGTAGTACTTGTTTTTCTGGTTATCGGACATACTGTTTGATGCGATTGAATGAAGGTGAAAAATTAAGTTTAAACTTTACGATATTCCCATCGGCTTCAATGCGCGAAATTACGAGCGGATGTTCTGATGCAGAATGAAGCTGATTGTTGCCATTGAATCCCATGGCTGCGCCTGCTTTTTTTAACACGTCTACAACATGTTGACTGTGCCGATTAAATGGGTATGCAACAATATTCTTATCCTTACCAAGCCCCATTGCTTCGAGTACTGCACATGCTTTTTTATATTCTCCCAGAACGCCATCCATCGAAAGCTCGGTAAGATTTTTATGGGATGCAAAATGGTTCGCAACGCACCACCCAGATTCCGCAAGCATCTGTAGATCGTTTTCATCCATAAGTCCGAACTGTTTATCTGATTCTGATTTCGCGTATTCGCTTGTTTTACCAATATAATCTGTTGTGACGAACACCGTGGCTTTGAATCCGTACTGCTCAAGAATAGGAAGTGCAACGTCGCGTACTGATTTGAATCCATCGTCAAACGTGATTAAAAAAAACTTTTCCCGTGGCGCAACATTCTCAAGTGCATTCGGCAACATGCTGTGATACCCCTGCTTTGCCAAAAATTCCATCTGTTCTTTAAAGGCCTTTACAGGGATATATACCTTTGAATCAGCATCCCCGATTGCGTGATACATAAGCACTGGAATACCCGACAAACGCTTTTGAAAAAAAAGAACATCAAGTAATGTAGAGATTATATTTACTAAAGCGTATTTCATATCGCGTGCATCATACTAATCAACGCTTTCGCCCGCTTGTTCCAACCATATTTTTTTACATCTTCCTGTGCTTGTGCTGCAATCCTTTTTGCAAATGCTTCATCGTTTAACACTTTGTTGATACCCGCTGCCAGAGCTTCCGTATTACCTGGCTCAACCAATACCGCATTATTTTCATTCAACACCTCGCGAATACTCGGCAAATCGGACGATACAATCGGCGTACCGCTTGCCATGTATTCAAACATTTTGATTGGACTCATAAACTGTGCATAATGCTCTGTATTTGGATAATTCATAACTAGAACATCAGATAATTGCATTAGCATATGGGCCACCGGACGAGGAGCATGAGCTTGAATCCAATATGACGAATGCGGGACACTATGCTTCTGAAAAATACTTTCAACCTCTTTAAATTCGCGGTGATTAATGACAGTCAGTAAGAAAAAAATGTCGTCTCGTTTTTTAGATAATTGAGAAAAAGCCTCAACCAGACGAGCCTCACCTTTAGGTTGACCAAATGTTTTATTTCCAATATAACTAACAATCTTTTTATGTTGAGGAATAGTAGCGGTCTGAAATGGAAATTTATTTCTCAAACTCTCTTTTGATGCCGGTGTAAAGTTAGCAAGATCAATCCCGTTTGATGCAACAATGATCTTTTCTTCAGGAACACCAAACTCTTTCATTAATTGATTCTTTTTTATCTGGTTCGTTGAAACGATCTTTGCAACCCTTTTAAACAGCCCCTTATAGAGCCAACCATGGCTCCGCGGATAATCATGCATTTCGTAAAAAACGTTCTTCCGGAAAAAGCTTTCCGCCCAGGAAAATACTTCATCACGGGAGTAGATTGCATCTGATTTTTTAAACAGCGAAACCAAGACTGCCGATACGGTGAACGTAAAAACCTGAACGTAAAAACCCAACTTTCCGAATCTGACCAAATCAAGGCACGGTAGGTACTGTATATTGAATCTTTTTTCAATTCCGTAGTAGGAAAACGCGTCTTCTTTAATATGATTGCGCCGCTTAGGCACAAACAACTCAACATATGCACCTGCTTTGGCAAATGCCTCGCACATCTTTACAATCTGCCAACCATGCGCTTTTTCAGTGGGCATTCTTGCGTTAGTAATGTAAAGCAGACGCATATTATTGCGGCCATTTATTGATAACATCAACCGCCCGCTTTTTGATTTTTAAGTATACATCTTCTGACTGTTTTTCCAGCTCTGGGGAGATAATCCTTAATATCTCCTTGCCTAAAATCCGGTACTGACCCCCAACCTTATTTGCGCGCAAAACTCCCCGCTTTAAGAGCCGTTTTACCGTACTATCGCTAATTTTAAGCAAATCTTGTGCTTCATGCGTCGTATAAACCGCATTTTCCTTGATTTCTTGAGGCATATGTGGATAAGTTATAATATGCCTTTACTATAGCAAAAGTGTCAGAAAGTGTCAAAAGGTGTCAATTTTTTGCACAAAAAAGTCAAAATCCTTACGTTTGTACAATATTGCCGGAAATTCCCTATGGTCAGGAACCCTACCAACGCTCGGCATGGCAACAGCATGCATGATATCAAACAAGCCACTGATCTCTTTATGCGAATACATCCTCACCCGTCCATTAACCGTGGGAGCGCGGTGGGAATATGCGGAATCGCAGGCGATAATGCTGTAGTTCTTGACTCTAAAATAATCAATCGCCTCCCGCCACCACGGTCGATCCCCAAAGAGCCATGCCACTATAACACCTTTCCGGATAACCTCCGTCATTCCATGTATAACATCAAATTCAGCGGAATTAATGGTTAAATTCACAAAATCAGGTGTAATGCCGAGTTCTTGAATGATATTATCAATGGTATCCATTTCAATGGTTTCAATACGCTTTTTGCGGCCTTGGTACTGTGGATCGTTTTTCCATGGCACGGATTCCTCCACCTCGGTAATGATGTTCGTGCTGGAACGGTCTTCGTAAAAGGTAAATTGATTGGTTGTTTTTTCTCTCCATGCCGCTTTTGGAACAATAGTGATGTTGTGTATGTAGTTTTTTTTCATGTACGAGCGCAGTGCCTCGATATTCCGCTGGTCCGGCTCAACCACAATCACTCTGCCTCTCTCACCAACAATAGCCGACATTATTAATGGCATGGAAACTCCAAAATCAAGCATCCACTCCGCGCACCCTACTTGCACGCATGTGTCGCCTTTTTTAATATACATAAAAGGAAACAGCATGTGATGAAAAAACGCCATAAATTTATACTGCAACAAAAAACTTGGGTATTTTCGCAACAAAGCGTTTTCACGCAGAAAGTTTTTGAAAAATTTTGTTATAGGATTTTCAAAAGCAAGATACATAGCTTTGGAGTGTTCTAGTGCTGTTAAATCTGTTGATGTATTGGTGCTATTCATAATTTTATTTGTACTACTTTCTCTTGAGCGTATTGTGTATTAAATTAATAAAAAGCCGATGGATTATCTGCAAATGGTACACCGCGTTATAGAATTCATACTTAAATGGAACCCCAGCTCGAGGATGCCGCATTGTGTTATAAGCGGCCTTTAGCATATATTTTAAAAACTTAACTACATTTGCCCGAACCTTAATCAAAAACATACCAAAGGTTATATCGCGCATTTTATCCTGTTCAATGTCCAAATAGTGCGCCCACTTGATCCGCAAAGTTTTAATGTCTTCCAAGGGCACGAACTCGGGATACATAAGCGTGCCAACACCAAAGCCTTCTTTTGGCTTAATGCGTTCGTGCACGCGCTTGCTAAATCCAAGTGTTGCCGGACGGTAAAAAAATCGTAACTGATAGGTGGGCTTAAGGCTCGCCACCTCCTTACCTTCAAGCACATACTTGCGAGGAAGATTATAAATAAAATATTCGTTCTCTCTGCCGCGCGCAACAATTTCTCGAATTTCATCTGCCGCTTGTGGAGACAAATATTCATCACTATCAAGAATCAAGCACCAATCATAAGTCGCAATCTTCAATCCACGGTTCCGTACCGCGGCAAAATCTGTAATACGGATATTTGACTCATTTGAATCGAACTGCGGATATATCTTAGTCCTATAGCCCTTGGCGATTTCAACAGTATTATCCGTGCTATTTCCGTCCAAAATAACAATTTCCGCAAAATCCCTTACACTTTTCAAACACGTCAAAAGAGTTTCGCCTGAATTTAAAGTAAGCACTTGTACGCTGCATGGTATTTTTTTATTTTCCATACATTAATCTTTTTTTCCGATAATAATATTCGTGTCCCGCGTTCCAAGAATAACATAAGACAACACGCGAAACAGACTCACGTACCACGAACGCGGAGACAACGCCCTGAATCCAGGCCGCATACTCTGCACGTTTCGGCTTGAAACAACTAAAATACTAACCCACACAAATATCTGCCGCAATTCGCCCAATGTATACTCGCGCCAATGGCCTTCGTATAATTCTCCGCGATTAAAAAAATTTTGTAGATGCCCAGACATAGGCGACATGCCAAACAAAAATCTAATTCGATTCAGTAGATGGCTGATGTTTGGTGTTGCAATATAGATAAACCCGCCCGGCCTAATGACGCCAAGTATGCGCTCCAAAAACCTCTTTGGGTCTTTCTGGTGCTCTATGGTTGCGATACTGATAACTGCACCATACATCTCAAGGACATCATCCTGCAATATATCCTTTGGTAAAATTGAAAGCCCCTGTGATTCCCAAATACGTTTCAGTCCATCAATATCGCTAATACTAAAACTATTGTTCGATTCAAAGAGATACTTATCAACGCCGGCTACATGATATCCAAGCAGTATGAGTGCAATATCTAAAATTCCAATGCCGCATCCCACATCTAAAATACTGCTCTCCTTTGAAATATGCTTGGTTATAAACCGCAAGTGCACAAGATTATTGTTTAATTCCCAGCGCTGTTTATTGCTATACGGCGACAATATCTCGTATGCTTTTTGCAATGCCTCTTTATTGTTCATACTAGTATTACTCCTTGTGTGACAATAGCATCAAACCGCTCTTGTGAAAACAATTCTTGGCTCAGTTGCAGTGAATTTTTTGAAAGTGTCTGACGCAGGCCAATGTCTTGTAGTCTTAAAATCTGCTCTACAAACTCATCTTTTGTTTCTGCAAACAGCGCATGCTCGCCATTCTGATATGGATACCCTGCAATGCCGCGCGGCGATACAACAGATGGAATGCCATACACTAATGGCTCAAAAATCTTTTGCTGCATCCCAGCACCCATAAGCGATGGAATAACTGCTCCATCAACTTCCTCGCGCAAAAACACATCTAGATCATCCACAAAGCCTTCTTCTTTTATATTGCCATGACAAAGTTTTGATAAATCTTGCGGCAATTTTTTCCCGAGGATATGGAAAAAAAACTTTCCTGGAGCGCGTTTTTCCACTTCCGGCGCAATATCTTTAATCACAAATTCCGCGGCATAACGGTTGTGGTGTACATTGTATGAAGCTCCCATAAAAAACAGATGCAAAGTATCGCGCTCTTTTATTTTGCGCTCTTTTTTTACTAACCCCGGTAAACTGCGCAACGGCAATGTCGCGATTCGCTTTGCGCCTAATGTTCGATACAAAACCTCCTCCTTGGGAGTAATTGCAAACACATAATCGCTCGTGCGGATGCTGGTGAGCTCTGAGTACCACTTGGAAAGAAATTTAATGAGATTTGGCAGGCTTCTGCCATCTTCCTGTAAAAAATGTAATGGCTCGACATTAATCGAACGGGTAATAATAGGAATGCGCTTCTCGTGGAATATATTATACAGCGGGTATAAGTACGTATAATCAAACCAAGCAATATCTGGCGCATATTCTTCTGCTATTTTTTTAACAGTGCGCCACGTTGCAGGAAGCCGGTATTCGTATGCAGCTCCATCCCAGTATATGGGATTAATAACCTGCGCAAGCCTTTGAAAAAAACTTTTTCGCGTATAGGGAATAAGATCCACTATAATGCCGTGCTTTTGTCCCCATGCAAGAATTGCCTCCTTGTCCTGCCAATCAAAAATTTTAGAGATGATGCGCACTTCGTACCCCAAACGTTGCAATTGCAAAAACCCAGCCATGCGCTCTTGTTCGCAGGCGCCCGTGGTTGGCAAAGGAAATTTGGGTGAGATGATGAGTATTTTTTTAGACATATGTTTTCGTTGTCATTGCGAGGAGTAAGCTGTACTCAGTGAGCGACGTGGCAATCTTATCATTGATGAGAGCCCAGTGTGCAATTGACTGCATTGCGACGTTAGGATTGCCACAGTCGTGAATACACTCCCTCGCAATGACACAAAAAATTATTGTATAAATCGTTTGTACCACAGCTGGAACGTCATAACCGACCAAAGCGTGTTTAAGGCATATGTTTTTTTATTGATGTGGTCATCCAGCAATTTACGCAAAACATTAAAATCGAATAACTCACTAGTGCCAGCGCAATAGGATTGAGACAGTACCTCGCGCATCAATGGCCCGAACGGCCCGCGCATCCACTTACTGGCCGGCGAAAACCACCCCCATTTTGGCTGATTAGAAACATACTCAGGAAGATACTCAGCCATTGCCTCGCGCAAAATCACTTTGCCTTGATAATTTTTTCCGATATTCATAAACCCCATCCCTTTGCTACCCAGCTTCCATGCAACTGGAATGCGGTCCGCCAATGCAACAAGACGATGATCTAAAAATGGCACGCGCTGCTCTAATCCATATGCCATGGACATCTTATCGCTGCGCAATAACGATTCATCCGGAAGCCAGCTTAAAATATCCGTACGCATGAACTGGCGCGTAAAATCTTTTGTATCAACCGTTCCAAAAAATCGTTCTGATAAATAATGCGGCAGCACTGCGGCATTATTGTGCTGTTTTAAAAATGACGAGACAATACCCTCTTTTTGCGCGAAAAAACTCACATACCGCCCAACACCAGGCTCTGTTTCTAGTTTTTCTCGCAAGGAAGACTTTCCGAGAATAGAGGCAGCAAATTTTGTCCCAGGCAAGCGACGCATGACTTCCACAACCGCGTTATAGTAGTACCGCTCGTATCCGCCAAATAATTCATCGCCACCGTCGCCCCCTAATACGACTTTAACCTCCTCGCTTGTATGGCGCGCCAAAAGCAGATTTACTGCCTGGATATGGTTCGAGACCGGCTCATCCATGTGGTACATTGCGGACTCAAGGTTATCCAGCACATCTTGCGCCGAAACCACGTACTCATGATGATTTGTCTTAAAGTGCTTTGCAGTGCGCCTTGCGATTAAAAAATCATTGTTATACTTATCTGCCTCTTCGGTTTCTTCAAATCCAATGGAAAAAGTATTCACCTTACCTGACATCTTAGACATGATTCCCGCGATGATAGTGGAATCAATTCCACCGCTCAAAAATACTCCAACCGGCCGGTCAGACATCAAACGCTTTTTAACAGAATCATGCAATAGTTCTGAAATATCTTTTTTAATTGCCTCTTTGTCGTGGAACAATGGTTGGTTCTTAATTTCCCAATAGCGCGTTTTTTTGACATCCCCCTGTTTACTAACCAACGCATAGTGCCCAGGCTCGAGCTTATAGATGTTCTGCCACATGGTTTTTGGAGATGGCACGTACAACAGCCTAAAATAGATATTCAAACTGTTGTAATCCAACGACATATCAACATCGTGCGCAAGAATCGCTTTAACTTCTGACGAAAAAATAAATTGATTGTCTTTGTGATAGTAATACAATGGCTTAATGCCGATGCGGTCACGAGCTATAAACAGTTCCTCGGTTTCTGTATTCAAAATAGCCAAAGCAAACATGCCGTTGAATTTCTGCAGGCATTCCGGTCCCCACTCTTGGTACGCATACAGAACCACCTCGGTGTCAGTCTGCGACAAAAACTTGTATCCCTTAACTTCAAGCTCTTTTCTGATGTCCAAAAAATTATAGATCTCTCCATTAAAGGTTATAGCAAATTTTTTGTCGGGCGTTATCATGGGCTGGTGGCCTTTTTCGCTTAAATCAATAATTGATAAACGATTGTGCCCCAAGGACCATGCATTCGACAAAAACACTCCCGCATCATCCGGGCCACGGTGCTTTGTGGCGGTGTTCATCTTTTGAATCAGCGTCTCGTTGTTTGAATTAAAACCGTTTATGCCACACATACTTTAACTTTTAAACTGATAGACACTCACATCCCCGATGCGCGCAACTTCTTCAAGCTCCGCATAGCGCCCAAGGCTCCACTCCGGTTTTTCGTTTCGATCCCACACAATGTAGTCAATCCGATATTTATTAAGCAATGCGATGCCCCAACCCTGCTTGACAAGCCCAGCACGCACGCCTTCAATTTTTTCGCGCTCCTGCGCAAGGCTATACTTCGGCTCATATGGAATAGCTAATGTGCCTGCTATGGTATGCGTATTCTTTTCTGATTCATACGCAAACGACCACAGAATCCGAGCCTGGCCGTTCACGCCCGAGGCGCCGGAGTCGGAATCAAAAAACCGGGCAAGCAGGTAGCGCTCGACAACCTCATCATCGCTTGCGGGTAAATTAAATGCATACTCCGTATTATAAACATTAGCATGCGTATATGCGGGAATAAAACGCATTAAGCGCGGATCAGAGAGTATTGTGTCGTCTTTTTGCGTATGCGCGTTAACCCAATTAAACACGTCCGCATAGTACTGGCGCTGTTCGGTAGCCCCATCAGCATAGTGTCCTAGATATGGCTTCCACGTAAATGTGTACAGCCGCCATGCAGGCAGTATCAGTAGAACCGCGATGACGAAAAAAACAGAGATATTTTTTACCGTTGGCTGGTGTTTCCGAACGACGGAAAACAGGTAATGGCCGCTTACCGCAAAAATCAAAATTGGCATCCATGACCAGTGCACTGCATTTTCTATAATCATTCCCGTAATAATCTGATGGTTCGGGTAGATAATGTTTCCCGCGAGCAATACGCCCACGATAGTCGCCCGCGTATCATGCTGGAGGCGATAATAATGGCGGAACCAAAGAAAAAATAAAAACCATACGATCGCAACCATAAGCCGCGGATAGCTTTCGGGCAAATGAGAAAAGTATAAGCCCACGCGTACCGCAGTTTCCGCGTGGAATGGCGCATCCACCCCCTGACACACACGGACAAAGTACGGAATGCCGATGAGCGCCGCAATACCCACCATGATGCTATGATACTTCAGCTCCGCGTACGACTTTTTAGCGAGAAGTATGAGACCGTACAGCCCGACAATAACAACCACAAAAGACCAGTGGTAGAAGTACGTTAAAAACAGCAGTCCCCACAACACGCCTGCAATCATGCTGTTGCGCAATTTTTTCTTATCATCTAAAATCAGTTTGACCCAAAAAATTAAAAATAACAGCAGTATGGGGAGCGTTATTTGTGGATTCACGGGTTTAAACAAGCCACCCATTACGACTGTATACAAAAAACTTGGAAGCAGAACCGCAGTGTATTCATTTGGTGAAAATCGCTTCAATAGCAGATATGTCAACAAAAAAATGAGCGCTGGCGCAATGATATCAAGGATGATTTGCAGCGCCGGAGCCGCTATGCCGAACAACTTGGTGATGCCATACAAAAAATATTCTGCACCTATTGCCTGCGGGTAGACTGCGTCTTTGTGCTCAAAAAAATAGGGGTGATTGAGCTCACCATGCCCGTCGCTGATTTCCTGTATACGCGTCTGGTAATACAGCGCGTCGCTGTTGAATACCGGATATATACCTCGAAAATCATCCCCCACGTTCTGAAAAAAGAAAAATGACGGTAGCGCCGTGAACGCGGATACCGCTATCGTTGTTAAAATGACAAGCCAATATTTTTTCAAAAATGCGACGCTATGCATGCAGTTCTTTCTTTAAAATAGATACGATCCGCTTAGATGTTTTTCCGTCCCAGTACTTGATGGCTGATTTTCGTTTTTTAAACTTAATGGAATGATACGCTTTTATAATCGACGCCATGCTGACGCCACCGATGATGTTGGTTCCATGTGTAATAGTAACAGGACGCTCGGTTTCCGTGCGCAACGTGAGGCAAGGAACTCCCAAATAGCTTGCCTCTTCCTGCACGCCGCCGGAATCCGTAAGCACGAGTTTAGCTCCCTTTTGGTATACGACTGACTGTGAGTACGAAAGTGGCGGCAGTATGCGGCACGCTTTTTTAAGCCGAATCATCAACCCGAACTTCTCTGCCATCTTTTTAGTGCGCGGATGCAATGGCAAATAGATTGGCGCGTCCTTTGAAATTTCCTCAAGCGCCGCAACAATTTCGAAAAAAACTTTTTTACTATCCACATTTTCGGCGCGGTGCAATGTGCAAAAATAATATTTATCGGAAATCTTTTTTGCGCCTTTAGCGAACAAGACAAGCGTATCAATCATGATGTTTCCTACAAAATAAACGTTTTTAACAATGCCCTCGCGTTTAAGATTTTTAATACCCTCTTCTTGCGTCACAAACAGCATGTCGGATAAATGGTCGATTTTAATTCGGTTGCGCTCTTCCGGCATTTTTTTGTTACATGACCGCAATCCTGCCTCAATGTGCCCAAGCGGAATATGCATCCGGTGGCTGACTTCTGCAGCCCACAGCGTTGAGTTCACATCACCAACCACCATGACTATAGTGGGATCCTCTTTTTTAAAAACCTTTTCAAGCCCTACTTTGATATCGCGCTCCTGCTGTCTACTTGATACATGAGACGGTTTGAACGTGTAATCGGGTTTGAGACGGAACTCTTTCAAAAACAAGCCAGCCATTGAGCTACTAAAATGCTGTCCCGTGTTCACCAAAAAATAGCGCAGCTTTTGTTTTTTTAACTCAGCCACCAATGGCGCGACTTTCATAAAATTCGGCCGCGCGCCTGCAATAATCGCAATCTTGCCAACACCGTCATTCTGAGCGGAGCGTACTCGCGGAGTCGAAGAATCTCGTGAATCTTTTCGCATATACTCAATTTCCCGGTTTTATGTACTCGTTTATCTGCCGTATTAATGATGCCAAACTGTGTCGCTCTTTCACACTATTCTGCAAATACGTGGCATCGTACTGTTCCCATTTTTTTGACAGAATAAAATCCGCAATCTCTTTCGGATCATCATGTTCAATCGAAACCGGCAAACCAATGGCTTGTGAATTTGCTTTGGTGGTGATGGGATACATGCCGAACAACATAGCCTCCAGCATGGTTTTATCAATGGTCTCGCTTGCCATATTCACCACAATGCGATGCCCTTGATACACGGCTTTGAGCTCGTGCATAGGAACAGGACCTTTGAACTCAACTCGTTCCGACAATCCTTCTGTGCTCACCAAATTATGCAGCTCTTGCACATAATCCTTTTCCACATCCCTGCCATATACAGTCAGAGAATATTCGTCTGGCAAATGCTTCAACGCGCGAATACCAAGCTCAAGCCGTTTTGATCGGCACAACCGATGCACGCTAAGCAGCTTCTCCGGGGGTTGACGATTTTCCGATAGGGCAGCTCCCCAAAAAACCAAATCAATGCCATGACCAGTAATAATTTTTTTGGGGCTTCCATTGTACTGCGGTAAACTTTGTGGTGTTGCCGCAAACATGCGCTTGCACAACCAACCCGCCAAACGCAGATGTACATGCATCGTATAATGCGTATACCATAGATACATGGGGATGCGTTTTAAAAACCAATACCATCCGCCCAAAGTAAAATACTCCGGATTCATGTGCACAAACACGCGGTTGTACTTGAGTGTCAAAATCAATTTTAAAAATCTTAAACTAAGGCGCACTTTCCCATACCCTTTTTCCTTGCCTAATGAATATACAGGAAATGAATTATTAAAATCACCTTTTTCTAAACAAATAACTTTTACATCTACACCCTGTTTAATAAATTCTTTTACCCACAAAATCACAAATCCTAAATCATCATCATTCTCATGAATTTTTTGAGTGATAAATAGGACTGATGGTTTTTGATTTATATCTGCCATGATTGTTTATACTGCTCCAGATACGATTGCGCATCGCCTAACTTTTGCACAGACTCTTGAGCGGCACGGCCCAAGTCGTTTCGTTTTTTTTCATCTGTAATTAACTTTGACATAGCCTCCTCAACCGCTGCCGAATCGCCTACCGGAACAACCAAGCTCGTATCTTTATTGATACGTTCCCCGACAACTCCCACGTCCGTTGTGATGATTGGGCAACCAGATGCAGCCGCTTCAATCAGCGTACGTCCATATCCTTCGTAATTTGAAGTGTTTAAAAATATATCAGCAGACTGATAATAGGGAATAGTATGCTGAACTGCTCCCTCAAACACAACCGAGCTTTGGAGCTGATATCTCACAACAAGTTGTTTGAGTGATGTTTCCTGCGATCCGGCTCCAAGTATAACAAGCCCTGTGTTAGAATGCTTTCGCGCAACTTCCGCAAAAGCACGAAGCGCGAGAGTAATATTTTTTTCCGGCTCAAGCCGTGAAACCATAAGAATAACAACATCAAACTGGGGATACTTTTTATGCGCGCGAACAGCAACTTGTTCTGACTGAATCTTTTCAACATCAACAAAAATAGGCAGCACAACAATTTTTTCCTCGGGCAATCCCAGACCAATAAGCGATTGCTTAATGCGCTCACTTACCACGCGAATTGAATCAGCCTTCGCTAGGAGCCATTTCGCGAGCAAGACGCGAATGCGATTCTTGAACGACTCGCGCCTAAAATAGGGACTCAGAAAATCCGTATGCACCTGCAGTTGTAGTTTTGATTTTAATCGGCGGCTAATAAGCCATCCGGCTAAACCGGTTTCAAAAGGATCTTGCGCTGTAATCACGTCAATAGTTCCACGAACCAACTGCTTAACAACACGCAGTATATCCCACGCGTACAAAATTTTTGTGCGCGAATTTGTGGGAATGGCGCGCACCATATTAGAAATTTCAAATTCCTGCCGTGGCGCGCCGGTTGTGCACACAACAATAGCAAGCCGATCAGCAAGTGACCCATACTCTTTCATTCGATTCTGCGCCTCGCTGCCAACAGCCAATATAGAAACATCAGTTGATAACATCAGTACGTTCATAGGAAACCTCTTGTTTAAACGTAATAAACCGATTAATAAAATAACTCCCAACCGCTAATAGAGCCATAACTACAACTTGCGCAACAACATACCATAGGCCAAACGTTTCCACGATTGTATAGAGCATCACCGGACCCAGTGCAAGATTCATCGCTCCCACAGCCATATACATGGCCATTTGCCGTTTAATGTGACGCACACCAGTGGCGCGAAACGTCCAAAATTTCTGCAATGAAAAACCGACCGAAATAGAAACAAAAAAAGCCGCAATACCGGAAACCACATACCACACGCCAAAAATATCAGTTAATACGTACAACACAAACAAATTAGCAAGTACGGCTGTGACCCCGGATAAAAAATACTTAATGATCGTCTTATGTGTATGGACACATTCTAAAAAACGAGGGGCTTTTTCTGCAAAAAAAGATTTAAGGCTCTGCTTAACTGTTTGATACATGAATTATGCTATTAATTTTTTATATTCCTCGTCATACTGCCGGGCAATCACATCCCATGAATAGCGCTGTACTATGATTTCTTGTCTGGATGATGAATGGTTCGGGTCCTGCATGACAAATTTAATTTTTTCTGCAATAGCCTCTGGAGTTCCTTCTGTGGGCTCAACAATGCCTACTTGGATTAAATCTTTAATGCCGCCTACTGCTGTTCCAATAACCGGCAAACCCGCAGCCTTTGCCTCTATAAACGAATTTCCTAATCCTTCGGAACGAGAGGGCCGTACAAACACATCGCATGCTTTTAGCACGCGCGGAAGATCCTCGTGCCGCATCTGGCCTAAAAATACTACCCTGTTGTTAAATTCTTCGCTTTGAACTTTTAATTTTTCTTCGTCCTCCCCGGAACCCGCAATAACAATCTTTACGTGCTCAGGCAAATGCATAAGGCTGGCAATAAGGATATCCACACCATTCTTGTGCACCAGTCGGGAGGCAGTAACTACGGCAAAATCACTATCTAAAAGCCCCCATGATTTGCGTATAAACGCGCGTTCATCACTACGCTGTGATCCGCTAAAACTAGAAACATCAACGCCATTGGGAATAATAACAACCTCGCCCGCATATCCGTACCTCTTGGCGCGATCCTTAAGCCACGAACTAATGGCGATTATTATATCTGCTTTGGTATAAATTTTTGCATATGTCTTTCTCCAAAACCAAGTTCGCTTATTAATAAACTCATCAGGATCTCCACTCTGCAAGGTTAAAAGATACGGGACATTTGTATATTTCCGCTTAAAAAGCAAGGCCCCTAAACCCGCGTATGTCGCAATAACCGCATGAACCAAATGGTATGGATTTTTAGCGTGTAGTTGTGCCGCAAGCCTAAAAGCGCGCCATGGATATAAAAACTTGTCTAAAAATGGCCTGCCACTTCCCAATCGATACACATTGATATGTCCGATGCGCTCCTCGTGCGGCAAACGAGCTGAAAGGCGCGCCGTAAACAAATCAAACTCATACTCGTTAAGTTGATTGGTAATTTCTTTAATAGCAACCTCGGCCCCGCCGATAAAGGGATCATAGGTGACTGAAAATAGAGCTATCCTCTTCATAATGATCGGTATTTGCTGTTCATCTCATCAACTTTCTGCAATAAAGTTACATCAACGCCCTTATTTTTTCCAAGCTCAAGGAGCGCCAATAAATCCTTAGGTAGGCACGTGCCCCCGTATCCGCGATATCCGCCATGCAAAACATCAAAATGAGAATCACCAATCCGCTTGTCCGACACAAATGCTTCTTTTACTTCGTTGTAATCAACACCAAGTGATTGCGCTAGATCATACAACATATTGCCGAATACAACCTTGGTCGCGTAAAATGTGTTCACGCTATACTTGACTAGCTCAGCTGCTCGTGCGGGCATAATTTTTTTGTACGGTGCATGAGGCAACATATCCAGCATTGACTGGCTGACATCACGGCTTGTTTCTGTATACCCAACAAGCTGTTTGTCTGGGTGCGCAAAATCTTCTTTCGCAGTCGCCTGCGTCAAAAACTCCGGATTAAATAATACCTTCAGCTGTTGATACTGCTTTTGAAAATATTCCGTGGTTCCGGGAATGCAGGTAGATTTAATAACCACAATGCGCGCTTTGCCATCTTTCCCGAGTTCAGCAAACACGTCGTCCAAAATAGACCGGTTAAACCCATTTTCATACGGCGTTGGCACGCACACAAAAATTACATCCCGCTCAAGCACGGATTCCAATGGATCTCTTGGTTTAAATTTGTCGTAAATTTTTACATCACCAAAAAAGGAGGCAACACTACTTCCCACAAAACCACCTCCAATAATTCCTATTGTATATGTCTGATTTGACATGGTAAGATAAAAATTGTTGATATACTATAATGGTATCAGAAACAAGCTAAAAAACAAGCTAAATCATGACTAAAATTCTCTACATAATAACCCAACAGGAATTCGGCGGAGCACAGCGATATATCTTTGATATAGCAACGAATTTAGATAAAAGTCAATATGAAGTTCACCTAGCTGCAGGAGGTTCGCAAGGCGAGCTTTTTGACCACGCCAGGGCCCAAAATTTGGCCATACACGAGCTTAAACACCTGGTTCGACCCATTGCACCTATTAGTGATTTACTGGCATATGTTGAGTTAAAAAAACTCATTTCCGAATTAAAGCCGGACATTGTTCATTTGAATAGCTCAAAAGCCGGAGTCTTGGGATCAATGGCAGCTAAAGCGCTGAACGTCCACAAAATAATCTATACAGCCCATGGCTTTGTTTTTAACGAACCAATGAGCCCAATCAAACGCTGGCTCTATACCTCTGTTGAACGTGGAAATGCAGAACGAGCTGATACGATAATAACTGTATCCGAATTTGACCGCGAATCCGGCATCAAGGCAGGAATGAATGAAAACAAAATTATCACCATACACAATGGCATTGATGCCCAGAATATAAACTTTTTACCTAGAGATGATGCACGCTTGTCATTGCGAGGAGTAATAGAACGTCATCCTGAGCGAAGCCCGAAGGGCGGAGTCGAAGGATCTAGCCGAATAACCAACGAGATCCCTCGACTCGGCTTGGCCTCGCTCGGGATGACAGGTGTCGACACGCCGCTCATCGGCTGTATCGCGAACTTTTACGAGACAAAAGGGATTGATGTGCTTATTGACGCAATGAGAGAAATTGACGCACAACTCGTAATTATTGGCGATGGTGCATTGCGGACACAACTTGAAAACCACATAACAAAACTCGGCCTACATAGCAAAATCCATCTGACAGGACAGATTCCTAGCGCGCAACAGTATCTCAAGGCGTTTGACCTTTTGGTCATCCCTTCGCGGAAGGAAGGACTGCCCTATGTTCTACTAGAGGCAGCCGCAGCCGGCATTCCAATTGTTGCGACCAACGTGGGCGGAATTCCAGAAATCATCACTGATGGAACAACTGGCTACCTTGCACAATCTGATGACCACATAGAACTCGCGCAAAAAATTAACCAAGCGCTTGCGCATCCCCTTGCGCCGCACGTGCCAGACGATTGCACGCTCAGCCGCATGATGGCAACAACCGAAACTCTGTATCGCGCCTAGAACGCACTCTGCTTCAGCTCATCAATCCTTCCATCTTGAATAGCTTGAATAAAAACCCGGGACTCGGCAGCAAAACTCGGATCAAGTTCTGCTGCTTTTTGCGCGGCACGGATCGCATCCTCCGGCTGGTCCGCAAGCACGTACGCGATAGCCAACGCTGAATAGACGCGCGCACTTCGAGGCTCAAATACAATAAGATATTGGTACACCATGACCATTTTTTTGTATTCCCCGGCAGTTGCCATCTCTTCGGCAAGCACGAACGCGATGGTATTATTTTCGGGATGATAGTTGCGCTCAATAAATGCCTTATTGACGATTGCATCATACGCCTCCTCGAGCTGGCCATTTGTTAAAAGCGCGCGGCCCAAATAGTAGTAGGTTGCGCTGAATTTTGGCTCAAGGCGTACGGCCTGTTCAAGAACTTCAACTGCTTTTTCACTTTCTCCGGCAAGCACGTATGACTCGCCAAGAATGAGGTATAGCTGGATGCGCTCCAAAGAAAGCGGCATGCCGCGCTCCACATAAGCAATAGCTTTAGAGAGGTGGCTCACCTCATTATCAAGCAAAAACCAAGTATTATTAAGCTGGCCTAATTTTACGTAAAAAATCACGTCATTTGGTTTTTTTTCAATTTCACGCAAAAGTGCCTGTTCTGCTTCGGAAAACGCGGCAACTACATTAGTCTTAAACGAGCTCTGTGCTTGAATGTCGCCTTGTTTTTCTGAAAGGCCTATTAGATATTCAGAAAAATTGAGGACGGCATTTTCAGACGGAATAAGGTTAACCGCAAGCGCACGCCGGTAGTTCTCTATGGATTCATTACTATCTTGGCTCAAAAAAGCTTTTCCCGAATACCCAGCCGCACGAACCACGTTAAAATTTAAATGAACCGCTGAATACAGCGCTAAAAGTATTATAATCGCAACCAACATACTGCGCGCTGTTTTTTTGCGATGCACAGCGCCCGCGTCCACTGAGGTATGCACTACTGAACCATAATACCGAAACTCAATAATTCCAAGAAGCGCTACAAAAAATAAGAGCGATTGAATATCATCAAACACAAAAAATAGATGCACAAAGTATGCCACAATAAGCCCGCTGAACAACAAAAATTCACCCAATTCAAAACGTTTATTCCGGTAGCCTTGTATCAAGTACCAACCCAGCAATACCGGAAATCCAAGGTACAAAAGCAAGGCCAGGATTCCGCTTTCCGCAAGCACATTTAAAAATTGGTTATGCGCCCGATCAAAATAGGTTTCCGTAGGCGCAAACAGGTAATAGCGGGCCGGAAAGTACTCATTAAAAAGAACGCCGTAATTTTCCATGCCAACGCCAGTGAGAGGATCCTTGAGAAACCCTTGCATGGCCGCGTTCCATCCGATAAACCGAGTTTGCGTGGTTTCATCCTGAATTGAGATAGTGGAAAGCCGCCCAAGAATGGGAGTATGCCGCACCATATCAGATGATCGGAAACGAACGCCAAGCGAGATCACTATAACGCCAAGCACGAACATGCCGACAATCGCCTGCTTGAGCCTTTTGCGCTTTCCTAAAAACGCGTACAGAATTGCAGCTACTGCGGCGCCCAGGACAAGCCCCACATAGGCGCCACGGATATCGGTAAGGGTGAATGCGTAAAAATCAACGGCAATAACCGCGCCATAAAAGTAACGGATCTTGCGGCCATTAGAAAGCATCAAAAAATAGAGCGCGAACCCAATATGAAACAGCAAGTACATGGCGACGTACACTGGGTTGCCAAGCGTTGATGTAATACGACTGCCCTCGCCTGCGTCAAAAAGGTATACGCGAAAAAAATCAGGATTCCGCTGGATAATGCCGTACGCGGAAACAAGCAAGCTTGTAATAAAGGAAACATTAAAAAATACCCGCCATTCCCGTTCCCCAAAAAATATACGGGCCACAATATAAAACAAAAAAATGTGGAACATGGTAATAATCCCCCACATACGCTCCATGTCCCCAAAAAAACTTGCAAGTACGGATTCCCCAAAAAAGGCAGCTATGGACTCAACAATAATCAGCCCAAAAAAAATCCAAAAAAAATACTGCCGCTTAAAGCCTTTAAACTGAACGCGCCCCCCTGCCCAAAGCAATAGCACTAGCACAACAACAATCTCAACAAGCACGCGGAACAGCGACGTCCGAATCGTGACATAAGGAAACGTGAATCCAGGCCAGAGCACCAGTGGAAGCACGGCAATGACGTACAAAAGAAATCGTGAAATTTTCGCCACCGTTTGCGTAGATAACATGGGTATATCATAGCAAGATTCTAGAGCTTCGGCGAGAGTGGCGAAACCACAAAAAAAGCACCCCTCCCGCGGATGCGGGAGGGGGCTTTTTTCCTACACTACTGTTGAGGTAATCAACGAGTGTTCCTTATGACTTGGAGAGTCTCCATGCGTCAAGAGGAATGTAGGCATCCTGTCCGGAGCTGGACGGTACCTGGTACCCGTGGGTCCAGTCTTTGCCAGTTCCAGCTGTGTCTAATGTGTTCAGCTTAAAGACAGAAGTATGATCGCCGGTGTTGGCGGAGAAATCCGACCACAAGAAATTGTAGTTCGTGGAAGGCAATCCGACAATGCCCGAGCGATACGTGGTCACGGCCATAGCGCCGAGATCTTGAGTCAACGCAGCGGTTTCTGAGTCATCGCCCAAGAGCTGGACGGTGATGGAGTCAGAATCCGTGGAAGCTCCAACGTGCGCGTTTGCGACGTCAAGCTTAATCTCGTAGGTGTTGGACGTACCGGCATCAATAACCTCTTCGCCGGCGCCTAATTTAGCATTCGTGGTTCCGTCCATATCTGTTCGCTGAGTGCCGAGCATAAGCACTATGCGTGTGCTTGTTGAGTTCGCCGCGTTTCCAGTATGCGTTCCCAAGCCGCCGCCAAGGGCAAGCGTGGTAAGCGCAGCAGTTCCGCTGTGAGAGAGCTCATCACCTGCCGCAGTACCAGTTCCATCAAAAATGGAGTACTCGGTTGAACTCATCAAAGTTCCGTTTCGGTACACCTTGAAATTATTCAGCGAAAGCGCGGTAGAGGTTGTGCTGTCAGTCAAAGATACCTCAAAGGTCATCTTCTTCAAACGAACCTGTCCCCCAACTGCTGTAACCTTGAACTTAGCTGCTCCAATCTGGGTTGTTGCTCCTCCAGAAAGAGTGGTGTTGCTAAGTGGCAAAGCCTCAACTAATGGATATGCTCTGCGGACCGTAAGTGCGTTGCCGGTTACTGTGGCCGCAGGTCCAGAAAGATCAACGCTGGATCCTATACCGCGTGCGGTAACCGATTTTGCGGTTCCATCAGTACCCAATGGATCAGCATCCAAGGAGAATGTGTGCGTTGAACCGGATGAAATCGACGGCCAAGCATTTACATCCGCCTTAAGAGTGAATGTCTGTTCCGTACCCGCAACCAACGTGTAGGGGGTACCAGATCCAAGGTTAAAGTCGAGGTATCCACCCAAGGTCGGGGCTGCTGTTGCATTCAAGGAAGAAAGAGAACCAACGAGCGTGTCTCCTGCGTACAACTTGAAATTCTTGAGAGTTGAAGTTGGTTTACCATTTGCATCAGTCGCGTTAAGCGTTGCGGATGCAATGGTGTCGCTGATAATAAAGCGGGTAATGTCAACATTCTCGGTAAGCGCGGTTGCCTTGAACTTGTACAAGGAAACACCAGTTGCGCCGGATGTAAGAATGTTTGTCTTTACCTGGCTTGATCCTGCGACGTTTTCAACAGTCAAGGTTCCGTTTGCCGCAAGATAGAGATTCTGTAAGCCAGCGGTGCTTGCAACACCATTCACCGTGAGGCCGGCATTGGCGGAAGAGTTTGTCTCAGTGCCGGTTGCAGTAACTGTTGATGGGTATACAACGCCAGTGGTGTCCGCATTCACTGTGTCAAGCTGGGTTGTAGATGCACTGCTCAAGATGTCCGCATAGATATTTACCACCATCTGATTTGCTACGCCAAGCTTAATAGACGGAGAAGCATTAAAGTTGTAGGTGGTATCTATGGTATCAGTCAAGGTGCCCACGGTGGTACCAATAGCTGTGCCAGCCGCATAGTTGCCGTTGACATCAGCCGGACCGCCGGATTCAAGGCGCATATTCTGGAAGGTGTCCGCAAGAGAGGATCCGGCAGTTGCTGCGACATCGTCCGTCAAGGTGATCTGCGTAATGCTTACGCCTTCACCTGCGCCCGCGGTAACCACGAACGATCCAAGAAGCACATTTTGCTGACCTTTAACGCCAGTTGGGTTTGATGCTGAAGCATCGCCAACTGATGTGTTCTCAGCAACAGTTAAGGTTCCAGTAGAACCGGTTAACGTGTTGCCTGTAACAGAAGGCGTGCTAATGGATGTGGAAGAGGATAACGCGCGCGCATTGGAAGATCCTGCGTCCAAGGTTACGGAGATGGAAGCTGCAGCAGAGTAGTTGACTGCCGCATCGGTCTTGGTATCACCACGGATTTCAATTACTTCTGTGGTGCCGGCAGCAATAACCACGCTTGCACCAAAGGTAAAGGCTGCATTATTATTGGTTGCATCAGAGTCGCTGGTAGAGCCGACCTGCGCGCCTTTGAAGTACACCTTTACATTATCCATACCATTCAAAGCAGATGGAGTGGAGACTGTAAGAGAACTAATTTTGACGTCTTCGCCTGTAGCCTTAAAGTCGAACTTAGCCAAGGTAACACCCGTTGCTCCTACGGCAACATTGCCAGTTGGGGAGGTAGCACTCTTGGACACGGTCAAACTTCCTGCATTAATGGTGGTATTGGTGGTGGAAGAATTGGACTCAATAATAGTCCAAGAATCTGCCCGGTTCAGCTTGGTGTACACATTGTACTGGGTGTCGTACACATTCATGTCATACATCTCTTGAACCTGGAAGTGAATAGTGCGGCTCGAGCCGTTCACTACGTCAAAGATGAGGCTTACGGTCTTGGTCTGTCCTTTTTCAACCAGATAGGGAGTTGGGAAGTTGAATACGATCTCGTCGCTCGCATTTAAGCTTGCAACAGTCTCGGAAATTGCAACGCCGCCAACCTCAAGTACAAAGTCCTTAAGATCAGCACTGGAAGCGGAACCAGTCATAGAAATCGCCATGTGACGAATTTCCATATCCTGATCACCCCCATACAAGGTAAAGCGCCATCCTTCATGATTGTCAGTTCCCGGGTTAACAGAAGCTGCACCGCTTGGGGAAACGTTCGCGAGGGTCACGTATCCAAGGTCAGAAGCGGTTGCGACGCTCATGGTGTTGCCCATAATTGGGAATGAACCTGATACACTTGCTCCATCCGTGGTAACATCAGAAGCTGAAGGCACGGAGAAGTAGATGGTTTTTCCGGATCCGGTGTCATCGGCCAAGTCAAGACGCAAAGTAACATACTTGGTAGATCCTGCTGGAACCGTGATCAAACCGCTTGTATTAGTGAATGTAACAACGCCGCTGTTGTACGAGCTGCTGGCAGAAATAAAGCTGCCATCAACGCCATCGCCTTCAAACAAGTACAAGGCTGATGCATCCGCGTTCGCGGAAATGCCACCACGTGTAAACTTGATGCTGGTAACTTTCACAGCGCCATCAGAACCTGCGGTCAAAGCGACTTTGGTCATAGGCACAAATGCCTGGGCTCCGTCGTCGCCACCAGCAGATGAGTCCGCAATTAAGGTTGAGGCAGCTGGAGTTGTGGAAGCAAGGCTTACGGTAAGGCCAGAACCAACTGGTCCTGCTGGTACACCATTATCAACTGGTGCAGATCCTACGCCCATAGGAATGGTTAGGGAAGATTCCTTTACCACGACCTGGGAGCCGTCTGCGTATGTTTCAGAAGAAGGGATGGTAATTACCGGGATATTAGCATACCCATTTACCTTAGCCACATCAGTGGAGGCAAATGCGCGCTTCTGATCCGCCTGCAAAAGGTACAAGGTGGAAGAACTTGCGTACTTCACCAACGTTCCGTTCGGATGCATGGTGGTTGAAGTCAACATGTCGCCGGTTGTACCGTACTTGTCCAAAAAGGACTGCGGAAGCCAGGTAATGTTATCGTAATTGAATCCAAGTGTTTCAAACACTGTAGCAGATACGATCGGGCGAAGCTTTTTCCCCGAAATAAAGTACACTGCCGGTGTTTCTAATGCTCGAATCAATGAACCATCTCGGAATTCAACGTCGTTGCCGACGGTAAATCCAGATAGATTCGTTGTGAACGTGCTACTAAAATTCGCTGGGAATCCCCAGGAAGTGTAGACGTTCTGATGCGGAAATGGGTGAATAGTCACGCCATCCGCGTCCACCAGATAAACTGCTGGACTGCCTGCAGCTTTTACGAGGTCGCCTGCTGCTGCACCGACTTTTACCGGCGCCAACGCAAACAAACCTATGCTCCACACAATGGTGGAAACCGTAAGAGTAGCTGACAAGACCTTTTTAGAGTGTTTTATGATATCACTCATAATTTAGGTTCTCCTTATAGTATTCCTGCCGACCTGGTAGGAATATTTTGTTGATTAGGACTTTCTCGGCTGTGCGTTTCTTGGTATGAACCGCTTCAGGCGCGAAAGTCCTAACTGATTTATTAATAAAAGCTGATAAATGAATTTATTTCTCTTTTTGTCCTTGATCGATCAACTTGCTCTAAATATCGCCAATAAAGGGTATTGATCCAGAGCAAGCTCTGGACTCTGATCGCAGTAGCGGTGTACTAAACCCTGTGTTGGCTCCTCGGCTCGGAAATGAAAGAGTACTTTTCATTTCACTCGCTCTACGTCGCCAATAAACAAAATAATGCCGACAACAGACGCAATTCGCCTCATTCATATAATATGAGACGGAAATTAGCGTATATTCGTTACATTTATTCTCTTAGTTATAGCAAATTTTGGTTACTTGTCAACAAGTATTATAGCACGCTTTCGCTTTTTATAACAATATTCGTTATACACACAGAATAATTTAGCTAATATAAGCAAAATTATTCTTAATTTGTCTTCAAACTCTCTTTAACTGTAGTTGCTCCCAAAACACTAGCATCGGTATTTGTTTTTTGGTTTAAACTGGTTGGCGTACTTGTTGCTGATATTGACGAACCATCTTCTTTTATGTCTTGACTCTGTTCTTTTACATCTATAGCAGATTCAGAAGCATCCTTAGCAATGGCACTAATCTCTTTCACTTTATCAACAACCTTTCCTAGCTCGCTTATATTTTTGCTGTCTAAAATCTTTTTTGCCTCGCCAATAGCATCTTTAATCTGCTGTGGGGCTTCTGATTGTTTTGTTGAGCCTTTTTTTTCATCTTGGATTATTGCCTGTTGAGTGGAAGATGCTGAAACGCTTGCCTTAGCACCCACTGATGCGGCAAGGTCTACTGAGGCCTGTATCTGTGCTTTTTCTATTGTATCAATTTTTTTCTGAACTTTACTTACCGCATCCTGCTGTACTGCCTGACTCTGGGATGTTTGCGCGTTTTCAACAAACATCTCTAAAGACTTGGTATTGGCTTTATCAACAACTGCAAGCGCATTGTTTAGCGTTTCAAAAAGCGGTGGCTTAGATGTTTTTTCTACACTGGACATCTCTTGTGTTGAGGTTGAAACCGTTTGAGCAGTTGAGCTTGCAGATTGATCTAAGAGATGAGCGCTTGATGTGCTCGTTGCAACGCCTCCAAGTGATTCACTAGGAATCGCTAAATCTTTTGATAGTGACGCATCTTGGAATACTAATTGCTCTTCTGCTTTTTTAGTTGCGCCCACAAGCTCTTTGGCATCTTGTACTTCGTTTAACTTCTCTTTAATGACCAATAAATTTTCTGCAAGTTCTGTTGTTTTTTCGTTAACTAATTTTGAAATTTTTAATACGGTTTCTTGAGAATTCTCCTGTATTTGGAGCTTCTCAAGACGTTTTTGGACTGATCCCAAATCAGTATTAAAATGCTTCATTGCTTGCTCAATATTAGCATTTTGATTGGGTTTTCCACTTTCTTCTTCAGTTCCTTGTGCTAAAATTTCGTTTACTTCGTTCAGGCGCGTGGTTGCAAAGGAAATCTCAAGTTCTGCTTTTTTTGACTCAGAAAATGCAACGCCAACCTGTGCCCGCTCAATACCTAATTTAACAGAATACAAAGCTTCTCCAGGTAGGCTTGCGCGAGCAGCTTTGGCAGTACTAATAGAACTATAGGAAATAACGGAAAAAATAAGCACGCCTGCGATCATTGGCTTTAGCATGCGTTGAGCAAACAAAGAATTAAAAAGCTGGGCAAACGCGGTATTGCTTCGAACTGAAGATGGCGCATCTCGCCACACAGGGTCTTTGCGGATTTCAGCAAGCAATGTTTCCCGGCACCCGCGCTTCCAACTCTCCTGCGGCAAAAGATAGATGCTGGTTTTGCGTGTAAGTTGTTTGAAAGAGTACAAACGCATACTTTAGGTATCTACAATCAACGTCTTTACTTGTTTAATAGCTCGGTGCAAAGCAACCCGGACTGTGCCACTTTTTTTCCCTTGAATCTCCGCTATTTCTTTAATGCTTAAATCCTGTATGTAGCGAAGGGATAGTAATTCGCGATGGTCCTCGGGTAGCTGATCCATGACACTAAAAATAATTCGCAGGTCATCTTTGTTTTGAGCATCAGACTCAAGGTCAATACCTGAATCAATAATCTTTTCAAGCTGCCCTTCCTCAAAAGTTGTGTATTCTTTTTTTGAAGCGCGATAGTAATCAATTACCAAATTTCGAGCAATGCGATACAAAAACGCTCGAAAATCTTTAATTTGATTCTTTTGTGAACTGATATATTGCCATGTTTTTAAAAACACTTCCGCAACTAAATCCTGAGCTTCATGGCTTGAGCGGACCCGCATAACCACAAAACGGTATATTTCATCAACATACTTGTCGTACAGCTTGCCAAACGCTTGCTCGTCTCCGGCAATACTACTCGCAACCAAGAATTGATCGTTAAATTTTCCACTCATATAGTAAGACGTAAAAACCAAAGAAATGTTACCTGTTTATCTTAAAAACAGGTTTGTTATTGAGTAATTCCTTTGTTTGGAAACAAAAGACAAATAATCCCTCATTTCTTCCGTATAATGTTCGTCAATTAAATCAAAAAAAACCTTATTTGTCTAGTATTTTATACCCAAGAGGTTGAAACAAGAACTACTACCAAAAAAAAAGCGTATACCAGTAATTTTTTGATAATAATTTTTTTTCTGATACGCTCCGGGTATATATAGTACTTTATAAGATCAAAACTTCCCAGCACGAGCACCGTAAGAATTAATGCTAGTGTTGCCTCAGTAAAGGGAAGCCAGGAAACAACTGAAAAAAATTCAATCCCAAGTAGCATCAGAACTAAATATGCAGTAAGTAAACCCTTCTGGTTTCGCGCAATAGTATGTACGCCAGAGTAGGCAAATACACTAAAACTTACAATGAATACTCCGAGTGTTTCTATGAGTTTCCAACCAATAACCGTAAACAAACCAAAACTGGTGACTGTCCATACAAAAGTTCCGCCAAAAAACAGTATTAATCGAAGCGTAACTGACATGTGTTCATGTGGTTTTTCTCGACGCATTCCATATACTAATACGCACCAAACCAGCGCAGCAACTACAAATTTTATATACTCAAAATCTATCCACAAAAGCCACCAAAACACGCCTATGGAAAACAGAACCACACTAATCCTGTCTATGAGCACACTCCAAAATCCACCATCACCCCCGCTCAGCCTCAAACTGGCTATGCCGGACGCGACAAGACACAAAAAAAGCCAATACAAAATATTGCTCGGATCCAAAAGTACGAGCTCCCAACTTATAAGAATCCCTAAAAGAGATACCCAAAAAACCAAAAATTTAATCATAGCGTGCGCCTATGGCGCTCTTTCAAAAATATAGGTATATTCCCCTGGAATTAATAAAAATCTTTTGTTATTAGATATATTTTTAATCTCAAAACGCTCTACATCATTCATCCAAAATGCCTCATAATCACCAGATTCAAGATTTTTTTCAAATACAAGCTGTTCATTATCGCGAACAATAATCGCTTGAGTTGTTGTTGACATACCACGACGAACGAGAAGTAATACGTCATTTTGTTGTGCTCCTTGGCCCTTTTTTGACTCTAGAACAGCATCATCACCCGTGAGCCTAAAACGTGTGACACTTGCCCCACGAACGCTTCCAAAATCTATTTCACTATAGTGCCCATATTCATGCGGCCCTGCGTAAAAAATTACAAATAAGGCACTCCACAACAATACGCCTATAGTAGTAATAATAATGCTTGTTTTTCGTGATAATTTCATTGGTTTTTTGTATGTGCAAGCCAGGGATATGCCAGGTATAATTTTTCGCGCTCCAGAGATAAAAACTCTGTATCAGCTTCGCTCTTTTTAGTTGTTTCCTTTGAAAGCACGATCAAAGCAAGGTGCATAGAGCGATACGGACTGGGAATAGGCGCATCAAAAAAATTTTGATATATCTCGTTGACTGAATAGCTTGATACATCTTTTCCTGCAATGAGCGCGTCAATTGCCTGGTTAAGCTGTAGCAAATTTATGCTGACAATAGCCTGATAATCTTCAATTCCAGAACCACGCTCAACTGATTCTCCTTTTACGTATTCAGTTAAGGGCAAAGGTCGTTTCTCTTGCAATAAAAGCGCTTCCTGATCAACGCGACTGCGTTCAAACAGTACTGCGCCAAAACTTAGCGCAAACACAAAAACAAAACCAATTTTTAAGTAGCGCTTTTGCTTTTGAATGCTTTTTGTTTTTGGCATGCAAAAATTATACCATATTTTGGGTATTTAATAAAATAAAGGCTATATCTTTATGACGCTTACCACTCACGTCATCCTGAGCGGAACGAGAAGATGTACTCATCGACGAGTGCAGTCGAGGGATATGGTATAAATTCACAATATATCTTTCGACTCCAGCCTGCCCTGAGCGTAGTCGAATGGGCTCAAGATGACGGTAATAGTGGAGCACGCTTCGATTAAAGCTTTTCCTGAATCGAAGACATTTGGAATGACAACAACATATGTGTTTAAAAAAAGCTGACAAATATTATTGCTTATGTTAGTATAAAAATATCCAATTTCCACACCCTTGTTATAAAATAAATTGACAATAAAAATAGGGGATATAGAATTAACTCACAACATAAATGATTGAATCTACTTTAAAAAAATTCGGTTTTCATGATAAGGAAATAATTGTATACCTTGCCCTGCTCAAGCTTGGATCTGCACCTATACGAGCTATTGCAGAAACCGTAAATATCAACCGAACCACTACCCACGGCATACTTCGCTCCTTGAGCGAGTATGGGCTTGTGAGTTTTGTGGATAAAGAAAAACGAAGGTACTTTGCTGCTGAACCTCCGGAGCATCTCTTGGGCGCGCTCAAAATGAAGCAAAACGATTTGGAGCAAACTCGATCAGATATAGAAAAAATCCTGCCTGACTTAAAATCCTTGTACGAAAAATCCGAGGGTAAACCAAAGGTACGGTACTTTTCGGGGGACTCTGGCATCCGCACTATTCTGCAAGATGTCTTGGATGCAACGCAAAGCACACCCAATAAGCAATACTACGTGTACTCCTCAAGCACTATCCGCAACACCTTGGTTCGTGTATTCCCGGAATACAATGACGAGCGCATTAAGCGCGGCGTAAAAGTACAATCCATTTCCATTGGCTCGGGTGGCATCCTGCGCGGACTCGATGAACGCAAATGGCTCTCTAAGGAAGAATCCGGACCAACCTACACACTAATCTATGCAGGAAAAATCGCCTTGATTTCGCTGGATGAATCCATAGAGCCTCATGGCGTGGTCATGGAAGACGCAAACACGTACAAAACACAGGTCATGATATTCCAGCACCTGTGGGAAAAATTATAACTTGATGAAATAGTGCTGCTGATCCAAACGGTCAGCAGAGCCATCTCATCAGAGATGAACTGCTCTTTGTAGCAAACACTCAATCACGGGGAGAGATCGAGTGAAAACATCGTATGACCTCATTCAGGAAGCCATCAAGGAAGGCCACGCTGTGGTCGCGCTCGCAGACGGCGACGTTCATGTCTGCGACCTCTCACAACACCAACTGCCGGATGTGATCTGCAGCGCACTAGGCTGCACCAAGGCCTATGACAGCCGCCTAAAACTACCGCATCTTGAGCGGTGGAAAAACAGCGGTACTGCGCGCGTAATCAAAAATCGCGACTTCTGGCGCTATGGCCTATGTCCGGATCACTGCTGACCGCCCCGCTGCGGCCACGTACCCAAAGCCCTCTATCTGTATCAGTCTGAACCTAGACTTGATACAGATAGAGGGCTTCTTTTTTAAGAGAAGCGAAAAAATCAATAAATTCAAAAAATAGCATTTTGGCAAAAAACCAAAGCACCATCAAACCCATCATCAAACTCAAACATCACACCAAGTGTGTGATGTTTGACAAACTGTACCTTTGTGTCGCACAATACAGAGTAGGGAATTAGGCAAAGCTAGAGTTATCCACAGGCACCCATTCCCCATTGTTATCCTGAAACAGTTCCACCGTATCAACAAACTCGTCATCCGAGTAAACCCGTTCAACGTTCGTACTCTGCCCTACCCTACCGGAATAATGCGTCTTCTCCCCTAAAAGCCTAGGCTTGGTACGCCGGGTAAGTTTCATACGGCCAATGGGGTTTTCAAATATAATTTCCTCAATCTTTTCCCCTTCCTTTTCTCCGTTTATGGTTTGGTGCTCAAGGATTTCACAATCATCCTTAAGCCTACCCACCACAGCTTGCCATTTTTCTTCAGTCATATCGTCCAAAGCTCGCTTCAGGTTTTGTATCTTGCTCAAGCAGGATACTTCACCTTTCGCAAGCTTTCTCCTCTCGATTTTGCCCTTAACCTCTGCTAACGCCTCGGCCCAAGTGCAAAATCGCACATACAATTTACTTAATGGTCGGGCTGGCGGGACTCGAACCCACGGCCTCGTCGTCCCGAACGACGCGCGCTACCAACTGCGCCACAGCCCGACGTCAGAATCGGGACTTCGGCTTCCGTGTGCTGCTTACACAGCCCACTACAGCCTTCGCCCGCTTCTTCCTTACAAATCAACTACCTTGAAAACTACCAAAAATCCCAAACTTTAGCAACAAAAAACCGCCCACCGAATCGGCGGGCGGTTTTAATGTGTGCATTACTCGCGCTCACGAGGAGGACGAGCTTCATTGACCACGATATTGCGGCCACCGAAATCGGTGCCGTTCAACGCGTCAATGGCTTTTTGTGCATCTTCATCGGAAGACATTTCTACGAAACCGAAGCCCTTGCTTCGTCCCGAGAACTTGTCCGTGATGATGGATGCGCTGGTAACCTGACCATGTGCACCGAACGACTGAGACAGATCGTCTTCAGTTGTCTGGTATGGCAAGTTGCCCACGTATAGTTTCTTTGACATAGTATGGATGCGTGATGCCCCCGAAGGAACATCTTCATCTGACTTAACCTGTTTCGACCACGCATCCAACTAAGAAGAGCCGCCTTTGGGCGACTCTTTAGAAAAAGAATGCGAAAAACAAGGCTTCTCCATATTAGCATGGTTGTAAAAAAAAGTCAATAGCACCTGGCTCTATACTAAACTGGGTGACGAATAAAGGTGGTCAAGCAAGACAGTAAGCGGTAAAAAAGCGAGCGTCATCTTGGCAATATAGTTCTGTTTGTTCCTGAAGTCATAGGAGATGCGTTTGAGCAGCTTGATTCTGGTGTGCACTCCTTCGGTGTAGGCATTGGTAATGCGGTGGTCAAAGTAGTTCAGGATATGTTCCTGCCAGCGCTTGAGCGTCCGATGCACGACCTGCCACCGGGGGCGCGTCTCGTGGGAGAGTCCTGCAAGCACGGCATCGTACCGCCTGCGCGCCTGCGCCATACTCGTGAGCCGGTAGAGCGCCCTGAACCACTCCTTGAGCCGCCACATGTCTTCAATCACCGGATAGGCGCGGAACATAACATCCAGCCGTCTTTGATCCTCTCGGCCAAGGTCTTCTTTGCTGCGCTCAAGCAGCTTCTTGGGCAGGGGGTAGCGGCTGGTCGTGTACAGCTGGCGCAGCTGCTCAAGCTGTATGTTGAAGTACTGTATGACATGGAACTTGTCGATGACCACCGGCGCATCCGAAAGGCTGTTCCTTGCCGCGTCCAGGTAGCCGCTGTTCATGTCAATGCATATGGCGGTAATGCGTTTTTTGGCTGTGTTTGGCATAGTTTCAAGAAAATGCTCCAGTGTTGCCTTGCGGTCGTTCGGGAGTATGGCGAGCAGCCGATGATGGGTTATGTCGGTGATAGTAATGACCAGATCCCTTCCCGAAAAGCTGTGCTCGTCAATACCCATGGCAAAGGACGCCTGCGGCCACTGCACCCCTATCTCGCGGGCACAGCCGGCGGCTGAACGAATCAGGGACGAGGCGGACAGCCCGTGTTCCCGCGCAACCGAACAAAAGCTGCGGTCTCTAATTTTTGGGAGCACGAACTGCCGGAAATGGAGGGAGGTGCGTCTGCGGTCTATGCCGGGAATGGGCTCTCGGAACACATGCGGGCATGCCCTACACCTGAAGTTTCGGACCGTGAGCTTAAGGTACGCAACCTTGCCGTCGCACAGCATGTGTTTGATTGTCCGTTGTGCGCTCCGGTGCGCCTTGCCGGTGCTTATCCCGCAGTGCGGACACCTGGCACAGGTTCTTGGACTCCTGACATACAGGTCTATGCGGTCATCAGACGGCTCGCATCGGTCGAGGAGCATGCCGTCTAGACAAAATACTTGGCGCAACGTAGATTGATTGTACATGGTGGTTTTGGTTAGGTTGGTGTGGGAACGCCGTAATTTTACCTAACCTTACCACCATGTTTAAGTTATCCACCACCCAGTTTAGTATAGAGCCCAGTCAAGTGTTTTCTAGTCAATAGCTTGTAATCACTTCCAGTGGTGTTTTCATGTTAAGCCCCATGTGCGGTCTCTCAGTATTGTAGTAATGAATAAAGTCAGG
>MOEI01000016.1:20128-24713 GCA_001889965.1 bacterium CG10_46_32 | reverse complement strand
CTGAGAGACCGCACATGGGGCTTAACATGAAAACACCACTGGAAGTGATTACAAGCTATTGACTAGAAAACAATATGAGCTAGTCGCCCCTTTATGCGGCACGCCCAAAAAGATGAGCTGGTCAATATCATTCTCGTAATCCAAGAGCTCAACATAGGCACGCGCCACCAGGCCGCCCATGGAATGAGCCACAATGTCCACCTTGTGGCATCCGCAGATGCCTTTGACCTCGTCAATCTTGTCTTTCAGCAGACCCGCGGTGTAGGTATTGGAGAGCCGCCAGTTGTAGGGGAACGCGAACAGGGTCTGGTCAACCACATAGCCCGCATCTTGCATGGCAACCCAGAGATTGTCGTAGGTGTTCAAAATCGGGTCCAATTCCCATTGTCCGAGCACGTTCCAACTGCCGAGGATGCCCGGCACGATAATCACCGGGTCAAGATATTTGGTCCACGGATCAAACAGTATATTTCCCGTGATTGTTTGACCGGCGCCGTCAGGATTATTTGTTGCATGGTGCGGGCCAGTATTATCACCCCACCAATTGTGGCGGGCGTCTATCTGGGTGCCAGTATTGGAAATGGCAAAGTGGGTGTTATTGATAAATGAGGTGTTCGAGATGGTCGAACCAAGCGAGGATGAAGAGAGAATAGCGGTAGTGGTTGTGGCCACAGTGGAGCCGGACATAGTAAGAGCCGATGTTCCTTCCATGTAAACGGCGGTATTAGCCAAGCCAATGGTGCTGGTGGCTACGGCCAGGGAAGAATTCTTCAGATGCAACATCATATTATCCGTGGTGGCATAAAAAACGCCATTAAAGTCATCCGCATAATTGCCGCCGTAGCGGATAGTGGCGTATTCCAAAATAGAATCGGATGAATTCTCAAAATACAGCCCGCCCCAGTCCCCAGCGGCCGGGGATGAGGCGCTGGCGTCATTATTACTGTCTCCACCGAATGTATCATCACGGAGAGAGGTGAACACAATGGGTGCCTCAAGCGTGCCTTGGGCCAAGAGCCGACCGAAAATCTCCAATCGCGAATCCGGATAAAGGCTATATTCACCCTTAACCACCACGCCCGGGGCAATAGTCAAGGTGATGCCCGTGGGGACACTAATGTCATTATCCAGCACATAAGCGGCGCTGCCAATTTTAGGCCAGGTCGCGTTGACGTTGACCGTCGCACCAGTCAGGTTAATTACGGGCTTGGCATTAGACACAACAGTATTGGTAAAAGCTAAAGTATTACCCACGGACAAAACAGCCACCCCGTCCGCGCTGTTGCTGATAGTGGCGTTGATAATAGTAACACTACTGCCCGCAATGGTGGAGTAAATACCATAATCATTGCTGGTGTCTATGGTAAGGTTGGTAATGGTAGGACTGGATGGTTGGTTCAAGCGCAAGGCGCTTCCGGCTGAGTATTTGATAGAAACATCCCCTAGGCTGGCCGTACTGTTGTTTTTAATCTCGATGCCGCCATAAGACTGGTAGATGTTAGCGCCATAACGCACTTCAACATGCGAGAGTTCAGAAGCGTCCGCGTCCAAGATAATGCCTCGCCAATCACCAGCCGTTGGCGAAGTGGCATCGCCATTAGTATCGCCGGAGGCGGTATCGTCGTAATAGGAAGTAAAGATAACCGGCGCATCGCTGGTTCCATTGGCGATAATTTTGCCGCCACCAGACACATTGAGGCCATTATATCTGTGATTCCAGCGGTCAGGGATGAACTTAACCACCGCTCCGGCATCAATGGTCAAAGTTGCGGTCACATCCAGCCAGGCCCAGCCGGAGATGACATAAGGCGAACCAGCCATGGTCCAGGTGGTGGGGGTGTTAATATCAACACTCGGGGCGTAGATATTGGTGCGAGCTTGGGCGCTACCAGTGTTCGCGAGTAGTATTACAAAAAATACCGTCAGCAGTAACAGCGGCTTAAGCCCAATTGCAAATTTCCCTCCGCGATTATCCATGCTTTCAGTATAGCTTCAGAGTGAAAAAAATCAATCCAAATTGCCGCAGTCATCCTCTAATTGGCCCAGCACCATCCGGATCGATTTATAGGGACCATTCGGAAGCGAGGAAATATATTTATACCTTTTGTAGGCGGGTTTCCACAAATTTTTTGTCAGATCGTTTAGATTTGCCGACAGCTTAAAAAGAATAAAGTCAGCTTGTTCGGGTGAAAGCCGCAGCCGATAAGCGGATTTTTCATTGGGGAAACGGATATGCACGGTCAGCGGCCCAAGTTCTTGTCTAAACATGCGCACCGCGGCCTGGCGGATGTTGCCGTTTGGGTGTTGGATTAAATGAAACAGCCAAGGGAATAGAAAATCCGGCTGGCTTTCTTTATCATGCAAAAAATACATAACCGAAACGGCTATGACGAAGTTTTCTTGCCTAAATCCTTCCGTAATTTTTTCATACTCCTTGGGGGCGCTTTCTATAATTGACGCGATATCTTTGAATTTATCGCCCGCGGAACCATATACCAGCCTCCTAATTTGCCGCGCCGCTTGGTGGCTCGCGTCCCTATCCCCGGTCAAAATAACATTAAAACACTTCGAAAATGTTTTCATTAGGGGCTGGGGTTTAGATGTTGGAGTTACATTAGTATTTAATTCTTCCGACATAAAGATTTTAAATAAATTTTTCGAGCGACCTCCAAGAGCGAAGAAAATACCTTGCCTGCCCGCCGTAGCCTTGGCGAAGGCGGGAATGCCCTTTCCCCAAAACACCTTGATATTTTTATATCTCAAAGTATTTTGTATCTCGCGCTTCTTCCAAGTCCAACCCGCTCAATTTTTTTAAGTTTGAGCAGCACCTCCAGGGTTTGTTTTACGGTTGGCCTGGCTATGTTAGTATTTTTTGCAATATCACCAGTGCTTGTTTCTTTTGCCTCTGTAATATATTGCCACACCGCCAGCTGTTTTTCCGAGAGAATTTTTTCTATATTTTCTTTTGACAAGAGTTCCACGGCCATTTGTGATTGTTTCAGAACCATATCTAAGAAAAAATTCAGCCAGTCAGTAATATTTTCACTCTTTGTTCCCATGGATTTTTGGCTGCGTCGCAGAGCGATGTAATAACCAGGTTTATTGTCCTCAATTAATTTTTCGTGAGACACATAGGGTATGTACAGATATCCGGCTTGAAGTAAAAGCAGGTTTGTAAGCACGCGGGACAGCCTCCCGTTGCCATCAGTAAAAGGGTGAATTTTTAGGAATTCAACTAAAAAATTTCCAATTACCAATAATGGATGGTATTTGTTTTCTGTTAATGTTTTTTGCGTCCATTCAACCAAGTCGCGCATTTGAGCAGGGGTCAGATAGGCAGGCGAGGTGTCAAAAAGGATGTCGACCGATTGGCCAGCTTCGTTGAGCATGTGTACCTTGTTTTCGCCTTTTTTATATTCGCCGCGGTGGCTTTCATCTTTTTCCACGCGCTTCAAAAGTTCTAGGTGAAAATTTTTAATTAAACTCTCGTTGAATTTTAAGTTTTTCCAGGAATTAAAAACATTTTCCAACAGTTCATAATATCCTTGGGCCTCCTGTTTATCGCGGTTGGTAAATTTTTGAATACTAATGCCCTTCATTAATTTTTCGATGTCTTCGTCAGAAAGGCGAGAACCCTCAATACGAGTAGAGGCACCGGTAGACGTAATCAAAACCGAGCGTTTTAAACGCCCTAAAACTTGCGGGTTAAGGCGCGCTCCGGTTATCCATTGTCCTTTTAATTCATCAATTTTGGCAATTTTTGAAACAATAACAGATGGGATTTGTTCAATCCGCTTTGAAAAATTGTCGGAAATTTGCTGTGTTTCTAATGGTTTTTGGCTGTTTTTTAGCATATTTTAATTGGATATATTAACTATGTCCAATTATATCCAATTGAGTAGTTTAAGTCAATTATTGGCGAAAGGTGGGGGATTAAAAGGGTGAATGCTCGAAGCTCCAAACCTCTTATTCTAAATCTTTCTTTTTTTCTTCAAACTCTTTTTTGTTGATGCCGCCTTTTGCATATCTCTCTTTGAGGATATCTAAGGCAGTTTTGTCTTTTTCACTTTCAGCCTTATTTTGACCGGCTATCCATTTTATCAAGGCAACGATTCCGGCAATCACCAAAGCCCAGAAAAGGATCATAAAAATCCAGCCAAAAGGCGCAAAACCAAAGTTCGTCATAGACATAGGGTTAGTAAAATTATTATAACGATTAAGATTAAAAAGTTAAAATTTTATCGCTTTCTTGAACAAGCGCATATAGATCTTCCATTGTGCTCATTGGGCATGTATTGGTAGCCTCTTGATTGCGGGACTTTAAGCAGGTGCCACATGCCAAAATTTTCGCTTTTTCAGATTTTAAAAATTCCGCTATTTGTTCTTGGATGTTGAACTTTTCCGAACTGCTTCTTTCGTACTCTACGCCTTCTCCAACAAGAAAAATTTTAACTTCGTCGCCTTGCTTTAGGGCAAAATTAGCTAGACGGAAAGCGTTCCAATTTGTTTCCGGATTTGTTTGGCTGATGATGATTCCTAGTTTCATAGCATTTTGGTTAGTTGATTATATTTGGGCGCAAAAATA
>MOEI01000016.1:18082-20115 GCA_001889965.1 bacterium CG10_46_32 | reverse complement strand
CGCCATTGTTATCGGGCGTACATTATTTTTTTGTGGCGCCTATTTTCCACACATCTTTTTCGAGAAACGCCTCTATTGTTTGGCGAGTTGCCTTGTTAATTAAATTAGAGTGTGATATGTTATTCATTTTTGCGTATTCAGCGAGCGTGACAATGTGTGCGCCTTCCAAATACGCAAGTCGTTTGTGGTAACTGTTAGTGAGCGCTTTGCCTACTATTTCTTCCATAATGTCAGTCGCGCCTTTGGCATCAAATTCGTTAAATGCTTCATAATATTTTTTGCGATCAATAAATTTGATGTTTATCGGCACAAAGCCTTCTCGGATCAGTAAGTAATTATTTATAACCCGTCCAATACGGCCATTACCGTCGCAAAATGGGTGAGTGTATTCAAAAACAAGATGTAGTTTTGCGATTCTTTTAATTATATTTTCATGGCTAGTGGCATTGTACTCGGCCAACATTTTTTCAAGTCGGCCAACTACCTCTTTGGGGTTAGGAGCGATATGGCTGCCGACCCGCACAAATTCGTTGTCTTTTCTAAATCGGCCGGCAATCTCATCGCGGATATTTGAAATCAACATTTTGTGAAGTGACAAAATCACCTCAAGGGTAAGTTCTTGTTCTTTGGCTCTTTTGTCTATATATGACACAACCCGCGCCAGATTTTTTGCTTCAAAGATTTCTCGTTCATTGACGTATCTGTCTAAATCTATCTGTAAAAGTATTTTTTCGGTTTCCTCAAGTGTAAGAGTGCTGTTTTCAATGGCATTAGAGTTGTATACTTGTTCAGCCACTTCCGCTTCACTGAGTAATTTTAAAAGCGCCTGTTTGCCAACAGCCGCGGTATAATAGCGCTCTCTTAAACTTGAGATGGCATGAAATATATGAAGTGTTTTTGGCATATTTGTGAGATTTGTCAATATTGAGTATTCCTATTCCATTTTACATGATTTTTACTGTTTTGTCAAGATAAACGTGAAAAATAGTAAAAAAATGAGTAATTTTCACGGTTATATCGAAGTTTTGTCGTCTTTTTTAAGCGTAGTAATGGCTTTTTTACGCGTGCTACATACTCCTCAATATTTTTTGAATTGCGTATAACGTTCGCGCATATGAGAAGTTTTTGCGTAGCGTACCCGCGAGCAAAAATTTGGGTGAAAAAACCTAGCGACAACCCGTCATTTAAAGGGCTAGGTTTTTGAACCTCATATGCGCTGTTAGGTGATGTAATTTTTGAATTATTTTTTTTGCTTTCTTTTGCTTTTTGTCTTTTGAATGAAAATTTAATTTTTGTCAGGGCGGGCACAAGAGGGGATAGGGGTGAATTGTGGCCGCCCTGACACCTTATTGTATTTCTTTCTTTACTTCGGAGATCATCTTTTTAAGTTTATGTCCGTCTTTTATTTGATGTTCCCAAAAGCGCATAACTATCCAACCGTTTCTACGCAAATACGCTGTTGTTTTTTTGTCGCGTTTTCTGTTTTTTTCTATTTTTTCTCTCCAGAAATCGTTTTTTAACAAATGTTTCCAACGTGGATATTGCCAACCATGCCAAAAAGCGCTATCAAGAAAAACGCAAACCCTACTTTTTACGAAAACTATATCGGGTTTGCCTTTTATGGATGATTCGTTCGTTAGAAATTTTTTGTGCGTTTCTTTTTTGAGAAGAGCGATAAATTCTTTTTCAAATTTTGTGTCTCTTGAGCGAATTTTGGACATTAAAGATGATCGTCTGTCCTTTGTTAGTTTGTCTTTGCTTCTTTCTTTTTTGAAATTTCTTTTAAGATAATTTCTTGTTTTTCTCATAAACCAGAATCAAAAACATCAGAAGCTTTAATACCTCTAATCGAAAGTTTTAGGTTTTTATTTAAGAGTTTTTTCCATTGGTTTAATCTATCTCGTTCTATTTTTCTGATTCTCCAGTAATACGCTAGAGTTTCGCCGTCGAGTTCGTTTATTTTAGTTTTGATGTCGTTCGCTCTCGCACGCATACGTTCTGCGACTTGAGGCACTGTAATGGTTTTCCTTTTT
>MOEI01000016.1:15123-18062 GCA_001889965.1 bacterium CG10_46_32 | reverse complement strand
CAGCTCGTTCGTATTTCATGGCGCTGTTCCCAAACATTTCAGGAAATAAAATCATTGATTCTACAATGAAATTTTCTTTCTCTTCGTCGCTCAGATTCCTAAATGGGCGTATTATTGGACTGATCGCTTTGTCGTCGTTTTCTTGGTCTATCCACCATAGCTCTTCTCCGTCTTTCAGCTTTGACCTATAGTGATCCTTAATTTTTTGTATGGGATTAGCGTGTTTTCTTAATGTGTCATAATCCACGCCTATTTTGTCAAAAATAGATTCGCCTTTTTTTAAATTCATGTTTATTCTGTATCTGGGAGAGTGCGTGACGCTAACATCAGGTAAACATTCTTGGTAGAGTCGAAATTTAATATCTAATTTACCGCCAAATTTTCCAAACATGATATAAATTTTTTCAACGTCTTCAATTCTGGAAGACTCTAAAATGCTGTTTCCAGTTGAAGTCCAGTGGTCGCTGGTGGTCATTTTGACTTCAACGCCGAAATATTTATTAGCTATAATATCTGGAAAATCATGCGCTCCTGTTTGTTGAACCTTTCCTTCAAAAGAAGTTCCTTTTGCGGCTTCACGCGTATGTTCAAAAACAGTAGTTTCAAAATGAGTCGGCGATATGTCTTTTTTCTTCCGTAAAAATTTTAATAGTAGCTCCCTTGATTTTTCCAATAGATTAATAAAATCTTTTTCTTTCGCGTCTGGTTTATTAATGTAAATCATAGATTATTTTAAGTGTTCGTTGAGAAATTTTTCTATCGCTGAGGCGACGTGCCAAGCCAACACCGGGGGAACGGCGTTTCCGATTTGTTTATAGGCGGCGGAGGTTGATGGATAAAAGATAAAATCATCTGGAAATGACTGTATTCTAGCGGCCTCTCTCGCGGATAGCCGTCTTTTTCCGTTCCAATGGAATTCTATGTTTCCATGGTGCTCTGTTCTCATCGTTGGTCCTGGTTTTTCCGACGATACTTTGTTATTTCCTTGTCCATTATTCTTTTTTGCTTTTGACCAATAATGGTTCGCCACCTCCCCTTCTTTTTTTTCCTCTAAATCACCTATAGCTTTTTTTAGAGGAACCCAATTTTTCTTTTCCAGAATTGGTTTTGGATATTCAAATGGTGGTAGTATGCCTTTTTTGGTGCCAACAATAACTACTCTCTCTCGTATTTGAGGTACACCGTAGTCAGCGGCGGTTAGTAGTTTGTATTCGACATTGTATTTGAGTTTTTTAAAATCTTTGATTATCGTCGCTATTGCCCCGCCGTCATTCATTGTTAAAAGTCCTTTAACATTTTCAGCAACGAAAAGAACTGGCTTTGTTCTTTTAATTACCTCAATCATGCTTTGATAAAGTAACCCTCGCGTGCTTTCAAATCCTCTTCTTTTTCCAGCGTGGCTAAAATCTTGGCAAGGAAATCCACCAAGCACTATGTCTACTTTTTTCGGGAGGGGAGGGTCAAACATCCGTGCGTGCTTATCGGCTAGAATTTTAGTTATGTCCCCACAAACTATTTCTTGATTAAAATATTTTCTAAAAGTCACGCAAGCGTTTTCGTCTATATCATTTGCCCACGCAAGATCAAAATTATGTTTTGCGTATTTTTTATTTAGAAAACTAAAATCGCCCTTGAATCCTAGATCAAGACCTCCACAACCGGCGAATAAAGATAAAACAGAATATTTTTTCATGTTTGTATGTATGTATTTATTTATTATCTCATTTTTTAGCCAAATCTTCCAAATTTGTATTTACATTATACCCGAATAAAAACCGAAAGTCAAATATACCATGTGGATAAATACTCAGGCTTTTAGATTCTTTCTATGATTCCTTTGGACTTTTTTTTCAAGAGCGTAATTACGTCTCTGACTCCTTTGTTTAGTTGCGCGTTAAATTCTCCACCACTAAATATTGAGTCAAATTCCCACATCTTTGAACCCTCGCAACCGAAAGTAAAATAAAGATTATAGTCACGGTTTTGATCTAAGAATTTTTTAGTAATGGAAAGTCCCGCAGGTGAAACATATCCCTGTGGCGGAAGGCGATAATTTCGTATCGCTATCATGCTTATCGAATTATTCATTCTGTGCCCAGTAAATAAATCGAACGAGGAACCTTGCTTGACGCTTACATTAGGGATACCCACATCCATATTGAACCAAACATCTCGAGCGATGACTGAACTGTTATTTCTTAAAACAAAGTCAAATTCAAATATATTTTGAGCGATATCATCTTTTTGCTTTATTTGAAATTGACAGCTTAAGTTAACTGGTATCTTTCTGCCCAACATTCCAATCAATACATCGTGCGGAATATCGACATGTGACTCTCCCGTTCTGTAGAAATATCTATGCGTATTTGAGTTGGTTATGACCTGTAACGGTCTATTGTGGGACTGGTGAATAATTATCACTACATAGCCTTTTCTATTGTCTGCTGAAATTGATTTTGTTTCTACTTTTTCGTGGTGTGGATTAGTTGATCTAGAAACAGATTCTTGCACTAATGTCTCAAAGGTTTCATATCCTGCAAAAGGTTTTAAATTTTTGTCATTATCAACTCCAAAAATTAATATGCCGCCCAAGGCATTTCCAAAACCAGAGATAGATTTTGCTACATTGGCGAGGTCGCTACCTTTAATTGATCTCGCCTGAGTGTAATCATTTTTTTCGGATTGTTTGTAATCCAAAAAGAAACACTCTTCCGTTTCTTTTGCGAGATTTTCTACATCTTTTTCTGTGCTTAGGTTTTTTAGAATGGCTTCGTAAGGTTTTTGCCCCATAGGTTAAATAATTTTTTTGAGCGACCAAAGGGAGCGAAGAAAACTCCTTGGTATTACCCCTCCTAAAATCCTAATTCTTAAAAAACTTATTTTATTCCTTGGCTTAAAAAGCCGATTGAGAAAAACTTATTAAAAAAATTATTTCGTCG
>MOEI01000016.1:8380-15104 GCA_001889965.1 bacterium CG10_46_32 | reverse complement strand
CCTTTAAAATTTAAAAAAGTCATATTTCCCGAACCTCATATGCCGTGTTGTGTGATGCAAATATTTTTATAATTCTTTTTTGTTTTTGGCTTTCTCTTATTTTTAAAGAAAATTTGATTTTTGTCTGGGCGGGGCACAAGAGGGTCGGGGTGAATTGTGCCCCGCCCAGACACCCTATTCTTTTTATTTGGTTGATTGGCTGTTTACTTTTTCTTGCAGATTTTTAATATCTGATTTCAATTCCGTAATACTTTCTTTTATATATTGTACTTCCACTTTTAAGCCTCCTATTGGTTCTGCGATATTATTCAATTTATAGGCCCAAACACCACCAAAAACAGCAAGTAGTCCGATGATTAGAGTCGCGAAAATCGGTATCAGATATTTTAAAACTCCTAATACAGCTGATTTTGCCTCATTTTTTTTCTTTTCGCTATTATAATATCGTATTCTGCTTAATTCAAAAGGTGTCGGATTCGTTCCTTGTTCAGTTATTTCTTCTTCTGTTTCATTTATAATATTGCTGTCCAAATCTGTTTTTTTAGTCGTTTTTGAAGTTTCATCTTTCCCCTTATCAAAAAAATCACTACCCGTCTTTTCGGTAGCTTCTGGGTCACTGTTTTTGACGTTTCTTGTATCGGACATAGTTTACTTTTTTGTCGTCCAACCAGCAATCAACTTACTGATTTTATCAGCTTTTTGGATACCTTTGTCGACAAATTCAAGTATGTTTTTTTGTGTGGTGTGGGGTGAAAATTCTTTGCGGAAGTAATCTACATCAATATAAACTCCGGTGGTGGGTAATTCCTCCTCGTCATTCAGTACCATCTCTTTGGACTGGTCTTTTTCCATTGGTCCAGTATTAACATTAAAAAAATCTTCTCCTATAGAAAAGTTTAGTGGAAAACCAAGATCGATCAAATCACCGTCAAATTCCTTGATATCCTCATCTGAAAGAGCTAGAAATTTTGAGCGGTATTTATCAAATGTGTTTTTGAAATCGCGTGTTTCAAACAGGTAAGTTGAGCGAACTCCAACACGAATAATATTCCCTGTTGGGAAATAATTCCAAGCAGATTTAATAAAATCTTTTGCTTTTTCAAGAAAGAAGTCCTGTGTGTTAGGATAGTTAGTAAACAGTCCCAAATTTCTGAAACTAAAAAATGCTTCTATGTTGTCGTCTTTTTTGCTCGAGAAATTTATTTTATTTGTAGATATATTCCATTGGTCAAAAATTGAATTTGACAATAAATCAGCAACCTCTCCACGTTTATCCAAGAAGCGTGAATTTGGTTTATAACGAATTTCAACTAGATGTTTTGATATTGTTTCCATAATTTAAAAAATGATTGTTTTTTTTTCGTATAGAACCGGCAACGCATTTTGGCGCATGCGAAACTTCGTCCCGTGGTTGTGGCCGGTGCGGGCATCAAAGTCCACGAGGATCTTGGCCTCCTCCAATGCTTTCAAAAATCCCTCAAAACTGAATTTTTGCAACATCATTACTTTGGTGTAGTGGTAAAATTCTTTTTTGCCCTCCCGTTTCACTTCGGCCTGAACATAAAACGTGTTGAGCAGTTTAGTGCCGGCTTTGTGTTCCAGGTCGTCAAAGCCCCAATAGGGTTGGGGATTCAGTTCGCCCAAGCCAACTCGCTTTTTTACCGAGGCCAGCCATTTTTTGTGTCGTGGGTCAACACTTTTAGCGTCAAATGAGATGAGGATTTTGCGTTCCTTGCGGTCAATCACAACCTTAAAACCACGGTCGCTACGGGATTGGCCGTGGATTGTTTGTCTAAAACTCATCTCACCTTTTCCATATTGCTTGCCGGCTTCCTCGTGTTTCCAGCCATAGAGCGGAAGTAAAACTTGTGGCACAAATTTAACCGCACGGGGTGATGGCTCGGTATGAAAAAGCGTTGTCAGCGAGGTGGTGGCGAGCCGCTGGGATTTTAGTTCCCATTCTGAAGCATTAGGGATTGGCAAGTTGTTTTCTTCGATTTCAAGTAAGTCCTCTAACATATTACCAATACCGCCAGCGTTTCCGTGGCGGGTATTTGGTATCCAACCTTGTTTAGAGATCTCTTTCAGTTTTTTAATGAGTTGTGGCTTAGTATAGGTTTTCATACGACTTGTTGAAGTTCATAATGTAAATCCATTTGCGCTGTTTGTTGTTGTGGTTCAACCTCTCTATGTTTGCCGTTTCGCGCGATCCGTTCTTCGGCCATTTTGCAGTATTCGGGCGATATGTCTATGCCAATATATTTTCGGCCCAGAGCTTTGGCCACAACCGCGGTGGTACCAGAACCCATAAATGGGTCCAAAATAACTTCGGCATTGGTTGAGCCAATAATGCGTTCAATTAACTCCACCGGAAACGGGGCAGGGTGTGGGTTGTTCATGTCTTGCATAAATTCCCACACATCGCCATGAGCATTGGCTTTTGACGCAAGTTTAAAGTTTTTCTTGGCGATCAGGTAGATTACTTCATAGGTCGGCAGAAAATAGCCGGCATTAAAATTAATCCCGCCTTTGCGCCGCCAGATGATAATTTGCCGCACCGGAAACCCACTGACAATGTCTTGCCGGTCTTGGAGTAGTCCGTCTTGCACCCGCCATTTGTGATTATAAAAAATAGCGCCATTGTCGTTGATAACTCGCATGGCCTCTTTTAGGCAAGATTGTTGCCACTTGGCATATTCATCATGCGGCATGCAATCGTCGTAGGTGTCATAGCCGTTGACCAGGGCCGCATTGGCCCATTTGCCGCCTCGGCCATCTTTCATACCGTTTCCGGTGGAGTTTTTGAGGTTGTAGGGAGGCGAGGTCACGACCAAATCAACGGATCCGTCCGGTATTTGTTTCATCACATCAATGCAGTCGCCAGGGATTATTTTGTTTATAAAATCCTTTGGATATTTCATGGTTTCGAAAGGTCTTTCTTTTCCTAATTTTACCTAGAATAAGGCCCAAAGTCAAAAAAGGCGCAAATAGTCAAATCAAGCGGCGGCTATAGACCCCCCCTCCTAAAAAATAAAATCAATTTTTCCCCTCCTTGTATTCAAAGCCAAAAACAAATAAAGAATTATTAAAAATATTTATTTCACACAACGTGCCTGGCTATGCGATGTTGCGACCGTAGGGAGCAATATGGGAGAGGTCATTCAGGGAATGACCGAACCTCATACACGGTGTTATATGATGTACATGTTTTCCTTTAATTTGCGATAGCAAATTGCTTTTAAAAGAAATGGATTTGATTTTTTCCGTTTGGGGAAGGGGCAAGAGGGGCTGGGGGTGAATTGCCCCTTCCCCAAACACCTTAAATTTTACAGGCTCCACTTGAACAATCACCATCTTTTTTCTTCAGCGGACACTGTTTGTCTGCGTAGGAGCAAAAAACACAACAGTCTTCGCCTTGCGCCTTGATCGTTTCTCCGCAACCTCCACAAATATAAAAAGGTACACATGAAGTGGTAGGTATCTCGCCTTTTTGTTTATGTCCGCACTTTGGACAGGTCAACGTGGCTGTATCTTTTTGTTCGTCTTTGCTGGCTTCCTTTTCTTCAAGTTTAAGTGCTTTAACCGCGTCAGGATATCCCAATAAAACCTGTTGGTCTTCCGCGCCTTTGTTTAGCACGGTAACCGGAACCGACATCGCACCGCCACTTAACGTTCGCATGTCTGCCAATTCTTTTTCGTTTGCGGTAACGTCATGGCTTGTGTAAGCAATTTTCTTTTCATCCAGCTTGGCTTTGAGTGCCTTGCAGAAACCACATTGCGGGGTGGTGTAAATATCTATGGTTTGCATATGTATTATATGTTACTGATAAATGGCTCTGCCTGCAACATGCCCCAGCCAATCCAGAGTAGTGCCGCAAGAAGAAACGTTAAAGAAATAAACAACGGCCAATCTTTGATTGTGTAACGCGCTACTTCTGGCGCGGGACAGGCGCCGTCTTTGCAAAGTGGATTCTTTATTCTTCTTACAATCAGCCACAATGACAGGATGATGAGCGTCAGTGATCCGATTTTTAATTCCAACCCGTCAAACGGCAAAGACGCCAGCCCACCGCTCACGCCAATGAGAGACAAAAGAAACGCGCCGCAGACGGGACAGGCGGCGGCAAATGCTCCCACTGTCCCGCCCAGAACCGTGCCCGATTGGTCTTTCACGGTCAGTCGTTTCGTTCGGCGGAACAGATAGACGGCCAATGCCACATTCACGCCGAACAAAATCACTGTTGCAATGGTCGTAAGCATATACGTCCACATATAGAGCACGTCTACTCGGGTATTGTAATAGAACGCAGTCATTGTGGAGGTTTGCAGAAGCAGCCAATAGTAAATCAGAAACAAGCCCACTCCCGCGGTGATTCCAATGAGCGCGTATATGGCGCGATTGAATGAATTGTTTTGGCTTGATGCGTCCATATCGTTAATGTTTAATCAATTTCCGTAACGACTTGCGAAATGCGACAAGCACGACACCGGCAATTGCCGCCAGCAGCAGATACAAACCGGTTTTTTGATTTGCCGCTGTCTCGCTACCGCCAATCTCTCCGGGCCCGGCGAATGTCGCCGCGACCGCTTCCGGAATGATGGAAGAGAGGACACCGCGATGAATTTCCTTTCCAACATGCGTAACCATTTGCTTACTGAAAGCATCATCGTAGACCAATTGGCCGGAGAATGTTTCGGTTGAGCCAAAATAAAACGCCATATTGCCGTATTCGCCGATTTGAAAATCAACTCCTTCAGGGCCGCTTTGCAAGGGCATGGAAAATTCGTAGACACGCCCGTTTTCGGTTTCACTGCTTGCTTGCGCCAGAACTGTGCTTGCGCTGTCTTTTTCCAATCCGGCGCCCACCATCATGCCTTTGTAGGCGACATGATAATCTTCAACACCGTCTTTTGAGAGCATTTTCGCGTCGGTAAATTCCCAGGCCATGCCATGATGCGGTGATGTTTTCAAGAGGAGTGCCAGCCAATTCTTTGTATCCGTCTCAATAGCCCAGTACATTACGCCGTCAATAATTTTCGATTTCATTACAATGGTTTTGCCGTATTGCTCAAGATGTGTGGAAGCCGCACCGCTCCACTCGCTCTCATCAATCGAGCCGTCCACGGTTATAGCTGTATTGACCGAGGTCTGGTCATGATTTTCTTCGGCTTCGTGTTCATCGCCGTCATTATGTTCTGCCTCGACCGTCTCTCCGGCAACAGGAATGACAAAATCCGTGTGGAATTGAGTAAGATTTTTTGTTTGCGAGGCAAGCCCGGCCGGATAATCATCAGCGTTATATCGCATGATGACCTTTGTCGGACCGCCGCCGCATCCAAATCCATCCATAACATCGCCGGTTACGGCGTTAATGTGAATGTCAACGGAGTTTGACTCGCTTTTTTGCGGGTTTGATCCGCAGGCCGTAACTGTACTGCGGTTGCGAATGGATGCATCGGTAATGTCATACATGTAAACATAGTCGCCATGCTCAAACAGAAAGGCGTGAAAATCCATACCTTCCGCGTTGGGGTAGTAGGTGGTGACATATTTTTGCGCGATTGCGTCAGCAAGCGCCGGCGGGATATTCATTTCCGCAGGAGCGACATTCGCCCGATAATCCATGGCGCGTGGATTGCCGTCCTCGTGCGTCCAGGCGGCCAGCGTATCGTCTACATATCCCATGGACGCGGTTTGGCCGCCGCAGGCGCTGGCTGTTTGCGGAACAAGGAATCCCGTGCCGGCCAGCGCCACAACAGCGACAAGTATTTTAGTTGTTATTAAATGTTTCATAGATTGTATAGGTTATCTTGCTAGTGGTTCGGGTGATTTGTTTTTGTTTCTTTTAATGAACTCGATAATCTGAGCTTCATCAAATAACGATAATTTTTCCAATCGTCCCCAGGAAGCAAGCGCGATCAGCGAATCATTGGCGGAACGCGGTGATACCACCACACTGCCGGAATGTTTTTTCCCAATTGCTTCAATCTTAGCTTTTGTTTCGTCATCAATATCCGGCTGATAAGAAATCCAAATGCCACCATGCTCCATACTGTGGATGACGTTTTCGTCTTTTAGCTCATCCTGATAGACGCCCCAAGGTGTGGGCTGTGAGTAATGTGGCCCCGAGGTCGGCGGATTGGAGTTGTATTCCGGATGTGAAGAGCCGACTGAAATATGGTCACGTCCTTGAATGGCGATTGATTCGCCCGGTCTTGGTGTTGTGGCGCGAGAGATCAGCAGGAAAAGACCATAACCGATAATGCCAATAGCCAGAAGCCCGGCAGTCCATTTCAGTATTCGGTTCTGCGTGTTTTTCCTTTGGTCTAATTTTTGCCTTTCTTTCTGTTCTTGACGGCGCAGTTCCCGCCGTTCTCTTTTGGTAAGTTGTTGATCTGATTGGTTTAAGTCCATAGTTGTTTGTTGTTAGAGATATGTGACTCACGCGCGCGGCTTTACCTCACATATTTCCGGCGATTGAATCTTTTTGGCAAGCCAATACGCTTATCAAAGCCGAAGCGGAGGTGATTCCGATCAGCGACGACAGAATCACCGAGCCGCACGCGGAACATCCCACGCCCAAAGTCCCGATAACAAGTCCGAATCCGCTCGCGCCGACCGCGCTCCGCATTGCCATGCGTCTTTTGAAGTAAAACGCAAGCATGGCGATGTTAATGCCGGAAAGCAGCGCGACCAGCACAATCATTATTTGCGAAGCCAGCG
>MOEI01000016.1:6811-8362 GCA_001889965.1 bacterium CG10_46_32 | reverse complement strand
GAACCAAATCAGCTGATGGCTGGACAGCCAGATAATGGCGACTCCGATACCTGTTGCGCTCGCAAGCGCAATGCCGATGTATCTGTGTTTCCGAAATACTTCACGCATTGCGCTGATTACTGTATTGATCGGATTGTTCTGTGTGGTGTTCATCTATTATTGCAATACAGAATCAATTATCGTTTTCAGCTGCTCGAATGGCACGGCGCCGGAAACAGGGATTGTTTGGTCACCAACAACCACAACTGAATACGGAGTGCCGTTTCCACCGGCCGCTTGAGCGTCGGCCAAATCCTCTGCGACATTTGGTGCATATTTTCCGGATTCAAGACATGCCTCAAATTTTTTCACATTCAAACCAACATCTGTTGCAATTTGAGGGAGCTGGCTATCCTGCAAGCCGTCATTTGATGGTGTAACTTCAAATAATCGGTCAAGATATTCCCAAAATTTGCCTTGTTCTCCGGCACATTCCGTTGCTTCTGCCTCACGGCGCGCTTTTTGATGGAGTGAATCAAGCGGGAAATGACGATAAACCCAATTTATGTCATCAGGGTATTCATCAACAAGCCGTTGCATGGTCGGGTGAAATCGCTTGCAGAACGGACATTCGGTGTCGGAAAATTCCACGACGGATATTGGAGCCTTCTTGTTGCCTCTGATCCAATCGTCATCCGTGACTGCCGCCAGACGTATTTCACCGCTTGGTTGTGGCGCGGTGTCGTTGTACGATGGCGCGACAGCGGTCGGTTGATTTCCACTGTTTGTGTTTTTGGCAAGTGAAGCCTCGCCGCCTTTTAAGGTCATACTCAACAAGACAAAAAATCCAATAGCAAACAGAATGGCCGCTGCAGCCCCGATGCCGAGAAAGAAGTTTTGTTTTGGAGTGAGTTTTGAGAATAAGTTGTTGTTTTCCATAAATTTTTGAATGACTAAATTAAAAACACAAATAAAAACTAGCGGACACATGATCCACGCGCAAAAAATGATTGCGTGAATCAACCGCTAGCTGATTGTGCTTAGATTATAGATTTTTGGATTGAGTATCCCGTCCGATAGGGCTTGCAAAATATGGTCGGAGAGTTTTGCGATTATGTTGCGTTGCCGCCATTGTGTTTTCGGTATAACCGACTGTAATTGAACAAAGTTTTGCCACTGAGAAAATGCTGCAAAGAATGGGACACCTACAAAAACTATAATGAGTAATGCAAGCAAGTTGTTTTGTGACGGTTGTATGGCGGTGATGGTTTGTTGCCAATGTTGCCAATGTTCCGAGTAATCCATCGAGCATGTCACCGATTGGTCAAATATGCAGCCGGACATCGTGCCGTCCTGACGCATATCCATTCCCGCGTTCATGCCAAAAAATATCGCGGCGACAATGGCGAGTGTCAGAATCAATCCGTTGAATTTGTGGTGTGTTTTTAGCATAAGTTATTTGTTGTAATTGTACCAAATTTGTCGCATATCTTCAAATTTTTAAAAAATCGTTTTCGGAGCATAGCGGAGAAAATATCCGAACTGGCTGGCGACAGCCAGACAGCCCCCCCC
>MOEI01000016.1:5026-6803 GCA_001889965.1 bacterium CG10_46_32 | reverse complement strand
CGTTTCGGCATATGAGAAGTTTTTACGACCAACGGGAGTAAAAATTTGGGTGAGGGGAATATGACCACCTTTAAATTTTAAAAAAGTCATATTTCCCGAACCTCATATGCCGTGTTGTGTGATGCAAATATTTTTATAATTCTTTTTTTGTTTTTGGATTCCTCTTATTTTAAAGAAAATTTGATTTTTGTCTGGGCGGGACACAAGAGGGTCGGGGTGAATTGTGCCACCGCCCAGACACCTTATTGTATTTCTTTCTTGATTTTTGATTTCCTGCATATCTGAAGTTTTTACGTAATGAAATGGAGTAAAAATTTTGGATATGCAACGTTATGTGATGTATTTTTTTATCCCTATTGTATTTTCTTTTTTATCCGAATAATAGTTTCTTCAAGTTTCCGTTCTTCATTGATTTGATGTTCCCACACTCTGAATATTTTCCATTTTTTATTTCTATAGATTTTTCCGACCTGTTTGTCCCGTTTTTTATTTCTTTCTATTTTGGGAACCCAATATTTTTTGCGAGCCGTGGGAATGCGGCAATGCTTTTTGCAGCCGTGCCAGAAACAGGAGTCGATAAAAATGACGGTTTCATGCTTTTTTAAAACAATATCCGGCTTTCCAAAGAGTTTGCCGGAGTTTTTACGATAACGAAAGCCATATTGCCAAAGTTTTTTGCGGAATAATGTTTCAATTTTGCTGTCTTGGCTTTTTATGCGCGACATTATCTCGCTGCGTTTTTTCTTTGAAACAGTGTCCATGGAACTTTGGATCTAAATATTCTACGCTTTTGAGTTTGCATATTTTTAAACAACCTCTATCCATGAAGAATCATATCCTATCAATTCTAGAATTTGTTTTTCTGGAAGCATAGGAGGTTTTTTCACGAAAAACTTTACGGCATTTTTTGGGACGGCCTCTTTTATAGTAAATTGCGATCCATGACGCTGCCACGTGAAACGGTGTTCACTGTTTTCTTGTTCAAAACCCTCGAGGTTATTTTGCTTGTTTCTTTTCCAAATGAAATTATCTACTGGATATCTTATGGTTTCAAATTCGAAAACGGCAAATGCTAATTTGTCGTCCATAAAATTTTGCGGTTTTAGCAATACCACTGTACGCACTTCCTTGAACTTACTCCTAATTCCTTCGACTCGACCATTCCATATCTCTAAAACTTGTTTTCCGATTCCTTGGTCCGTGCCGGCTATTGTTTGAAAAGAGAATTCAGGGTTGTTTCTTCCGGAAATTAACCTAACATTTTCACTTTGATGAGGGTTAGTGCTTTTAACAGTTTTTGCTCCCCATGCAAATGCTCCTTTGACCACATCATCCAATCCAACATTTGACGGTTTCCATTCCGCATCAATAGCTTTCGCAAATATTCTTTCCCATTCTTGACCCTCAAGTAATGGGTTGCGGCTTGTCGCGAGCATAAAAACGATCTCCAGACCGATAGATTCAATAAAAGAGACCGGAAATTTTCCCAATGGGTATGGAGGAGTTGTTTTGTCTACGGTTTTTAATCTAGGATTAGTCATTGTAGCTACGGGTTAACGATGAATGAAGATAGTTTATTTGGAGTTGTTTTGTTAGGCATAAATCAATGATTCGTTTATTGTTTCCCTTTCCTGTCTTGTTTCGGTTATCATTCTAGACATGCTAGTTTGTTCAAGCGTGGGCACTGGCTCTTGGGCCATAGCTTGCAACATGGCTTTTGCTACGGCTTGTATTTTAGGAACCACCACGCTGTTGCCCGCCTGCTTTCTGGCTTGCG
>MOEI01000016.1:2116-5011 GCA_001889965.1 bacterium CG10_46_32 | reverse complement strand
AACCACCAAGTAGTTGTATGAGCCGTTTGCTCGCAAGGCACACGAAAAAGGGTGTATCCCGATGTTGCCGGACTTGTTCTCATGCCACACAGAAGGGAAGTCAGGGCGTCTTTTGCCTTGTTCTTCCAATTTAGTTTCAAGTTTTTTGCTAAAGTACGCACTAAGAAAATGTTTTTTGTCTATTTTTTCTTCCGGCTCCAATATGTCTCTCAATGTCTTTATTTTTTCTCCGTTTGTGGGAAATTCAAAAGGATAATTTTCTTTAAAGCCGACTATCACAATTCGTTCTCGCTTCTGCGGAACCCCGAAGTTAAGGCCATTTAATATTTTATAGTGGACATAATATCCCAGGTTTTCTAATTTTTTCAGAATTATTTTAAAAGTCCTGCCATTGTCGTGCGACACCAATCGTTTAACATTTTCTAGCAAAAAAGCTTTTGGCTGTTTTGCTTTTATAATGCGCTCAACATCAAAAAATAAAGTCCCTCGCGTGTCCGCGAAACCTTGCCCGTTTCCTATAATACTAAATGGCTGGCAGGGGAATCCGCCCGCCAAAATATCATGATCCGGTATGTCTTCGGCATTGATTTTTGTGATGTCGCCAGAGGGTTTTTCGCCGAAGTTCGCCTCGTACATCTTTTGGCATTGTTCGTCAAATTCGGAAGTAAAAACGCATTTTCCGCCATTGCGTTCAAAGGCGATTCGTATGCCGCCAATGCCGGCGAATAAGTCTATAAATTTGAATTTCATATTGATTTTGTATTTATTATCTCATCTTTTAGCCAAAGATTCAATTTTGGCATTTCTATTATACCCGAATAAAAACCGAAAGTAAAATATACCATGTGGATAAATAATGTAGATTAGTTTTTAAACACTAACTCGTTTACTCTTGCTGTTTCGTCTAATAAAACAGTTTTGTGGTATTCTTCGTTACTAAAGAAATATGTGATAGAATTTTCCTCTTTATCATACATGACGGAGGGTGGAAACATTTCCGAAAGTGTTTTTTCTGCTCTTCTTTTTACTATATTAGCTCCTCTTAAGTCCTTGGGCATTTCTACTCTATCTAGATACTCTTGAGTTCGGCCACTGGCAATTTTAGGGAGGTTTTGTTGCATTTTTTTGAGAATTTTCAAGTGAAAATTCATGTCTTCTTTTGGAATATTTATACCATCGTCAGAAAAAAGAGTGTGGCCATGTATGAAGAAATAAGCTGGAATCATCATTGGGTAATACCCTTTCAGATTATACCAAGAATACTCCATTTTCTTCTTGTCTTCTGATCCTATAATTTTTTCTAATAGTTTAGTATTAAATGCTTGTTTGGCGTATTTATTACATTTACCGTATTGCCGGTATAGTTCGTAGAATAGCATCCTGTCATTTGTTAAATTTTTAGAAAAGTTTTTCCACTGAACATATTCTTCCAAGATATTATATATCCCTTCTGCAAGGACTACGCTTTTTTCTTCTGGAAGATTCTCTAATGCGATAAAACCACGTGTCAGATTGCGCAAGAAGTCAGATTGAGCTTTTTCGTCTAGGTCAGATACGCTGTCTTTAAAGAACTCCAATAGCTTTTTTAAAATTTTTGGATCGATTTTTTCGAAACACTTACTCACATCCTCGTTGTGATAATACTGACGTCCTAGATACATGTGAAAAATTTCATTAAAACGGTTTACTATTTTTATTAAATTGTTTTTGTTGTTCATTCGAAGCAAGAATAGATCCGATGAATTTCCAAGTAAGACATCTGTTAGTTCCGCCTTTCTTATGATGTAACGCATTATAGGTTTGTAGCTTGAATCTAGATCATCACTTATAATGGAGTCATTTTGAGTAATACCAGTAAATATTAAGTCTTGAAGAAAAATTTCTATAGACTCTTTGTTAGTATTTTCATCGGATTCTTCAACAAATTTGACAGTATCTATAAGTATTGTTCTTGATCTAGACGCGGCTTTTAGAAAATCGGGTTGCGAGAAATCTACAGTAAGCACGTTTTGCAGTAAATTGTTTGTTGTTGATTTATTTAAGAAATCACTCCAGAAATATTCTGCCTCTACTAAAATAAAATTTAGAGTACCCTGATACTTTGCTGTACTTTTGGGCGCATAATCGGCAAGTGCGCTAATATGCTTTTTTGATAAATTTTTAATGTGTTGAAATAAATTATATGCCAAGTAGGCGGTATAAAGAAGAAAACAGGTTGCAAGTAATTCCCAAAATATAGGATACCCAAGAAGTGGGAGAGGTTTGTCGGGGACATAAGGCAGGACCGAGCCAATTAAAGTTAAGAGAATTATTGCTACGACGAACTTGATTATCAACTTTCGTTCATTTCTTTTTAATTCCATTAATGCTCGAAAACGTCTTTCCAGCACAAGAGCGTAAATTGCAACAACTATAGCTAAGCCAGAAATAGCTGTTTCTAAGTTAAATAAAAAATGTTCGGTAAGATGTCCCTCCGAACATTCTGATAAGAAATTTAGTCCGAGACAAGGAATTGACTCCATACGGTTTGTTATTTATCAAAAAAATTTTCTGAGCGACCTCCAAGAGCGAAGAAAACTCCTTGGTATTCCACCCTTCTTAAAGAATTAAAAATCAAATTTTCCTTCCTAATTTTCCCCTGCCAAAAACAAATAAAGAATTTTAAAAATATTTATTTCACACAACGTACGCGCATATGAGAAGCCCGCCTCCTTGGCGGGTTTGGGAGAGGGGAAAAGCGACACCTTGATTATATCAAATTTTCGCTTTTTCCCGAACCTCATATGCGCTGTTGCGCGATGTAATTTTTTTCTTTTAATTTTTTTTCAATCGGCTTTTTCTTAAATTTTAAAATAAGTTTTTTCCGTTTTAGGCAAAGGGCAGAGGGGTTAGGGG
>MOEI01000016.1:1141-2107 GCA_001889965.1 bacterium CG10_46_32 | reverse complement strand
ACACCTTATTGTATTTTCCTTTTTCTTAGTTTCTGATTTCCAGGCATATCTGAAGTTTTTACGTAATGAAATGGAGTAAAAATTTTGGATATGCAACGTTATGCGATGTATTTTTTTATCCTTCAACCCAGTAAAACAAAGCTTAAAAAGTTCTGCGCATAGTATTCGTATCGGGTAACGATTTTGCGGAAGTTCTGCAGCCATGCGTAGAGCCGTTCCACTTTCCACCGTTTCCGGTACCGCCGCAATGGCCTCCCGTCTTGAGTCCGAGAGCGTACCCTGTTGGACTTGTGAGGGGAGATCATTTCAATGCCTTGTTCTTTCAGCATTTCGTCCAAGGGATCGGAGTCGTAGGCCCGGTCACCCACGATGCGGCGCGGAGCCGCTCGGGTAAATCGTCCGGCAATCGTTTTTGCCACCAGCGTGATTTCATGCGGAGTAGCAGAATCCACGTGCACGGCGACTGGAAGACCAGAAGCGTCTGATACGGCCATGACCTTGGAACCCTTGCCCCGCTTGTTTTTTCCCACTGACGCCCCCCTTTTTTAGCTCCCGAGAAGGAACCGTCAATAAAGCACTCGCGCAGGTCTATTTTTCCTCGTTGCTCCATGTCTTGGGCCAAGGCAGTGAGGATATTCGCAAAGACATTGTTCCGTGTCCACTCCTGGAACCGGCGATGGCAGGTCTGGTAGGGAGGGTAGCGGTTCGGTAAGTCTTTCCACTGGGCTCCGGTGCGGAGTATCCAGAGAATTCCATCAAGCACGTCCCGATCAGGGCGCCGCGGCCGGCCGCGGCCATCCTTTCGGGGCGACGGGGGGATGAGCGGTGCAATGACCTCCCATTGTTGGTCGGTAAGCATATATGTTTTTGTTTTGATTTTTAGCTCTGTTAAGCATAATTATTATACATTATTTTTGAGATAGGTTCTAATTAACTATGATCGAGGATATCTGAGGCCGAGGCCCG
>MOEI01000016.1:581-1126 GCA_001889965.1 bacterium CG10_46_32 | reverse complement strand
ACGGAAACCTACAAATCGGGTTGGCAACAGACCACTCTGGAAAAACAACTATGGATAGAGAGGAAAACATAGGCAATTGTCCGCATTGCACTAGGATCATCTTCAAAGATGCCATCTTCAATTCCGAGGCCTCATTCTCCACGCGTTGCCCACACTGCAACAAGCCTGTAAAGGTGATTATCAAACACAAAGTTGAGATCAAACTTATAGCGGTTACAGATGAACGCAACTCAAAGAAAGGCCCCGGTCCCGGCATTCAGAAATAACCTAAGCACCTTGAGAGCTGAAAACAAAAAGGAGCTACGTGTTAGCCCCTTTTTGCCATTTGTTTGCCCCTGTGGCGAGCTTTGTATCAATTGTGCCTTTATTGTATCAAGTTAGAACCTATTTTCAAAATAAATGATGTCTCTCACGCGCGGAGCGCGTGGTAGCTTGAAACTACCTCGTACGCTCGCCGAAGAACGGCGGAAAAATTAGGCTCTTTTATTGAACGCCCACACCGCGGCGCTTACCATCACCGCAGAAAATCCCAAAAGAAATAATGC
>MOEI01000016.1:0-570 GCA_001889965.1 bacterium CG10_46_32 | reverse complement strand
TTCCCAAAAGAATTTGTCTCATCGCGTCCACGCCGTATGTCAACGGATTTACATTTGCAAGCACGCGCATCCACGACGGCACGGCAGTGAGCGGAAAGAAAGCGCCGGAAATGAAAAAGAGAGGGAAAATCAAAACCTGCATAACAAGCCAAAAACTTTCGGTTGTTTTCATCAGAGAAGAAATGAGCAGTCCCATGCCGGAAATGGCAAAAGCGAGCAGAAGCATAAACATAACAAGTGGCAGAATGACGGCAAAGTGAATCGTTACGCCGATAAGCGGGGCAAGAATCAATAAGATAAGCGCCTGAATTGAAGCAATGGTAGTCGCTCCCAGCGTTTTGCCGAAAGCAACCGCCACGCGAGAGACGGGCGCTACCAAGATTTCTTTCAAGAAACCAAACTCCCGATCCCAGACAGTGGAAATAGTAGAGAAAAAAGCGACACTCATAACGCTCATCGCAATAATTCCGGGATACATAAATTGTACAAAATCAATGCCAAAATTTCCTGTCGCAAGAGTTTTGCTCAACCCGGCGCCGAAGATAACAAGAAACATCAGCGGCATAAAAA
>MOEI01000003.1 GCA_001889965.1 bacterium CG10_46_32 | reverse complement strand
GACTTTATTCATTACTACAATACTGAGAGACCGCACATGGGGCTTAACATGAAAACACCACTGGAAGTGATTACAAGCTATTGACTAGAAAACAGCCAGCATCGCCACATAGGAATATCACGGTTGATATTAATTATTGTGGATAACTTAATACTTGATTGTTAATAAAGATGGTATACTTATATTTGGATGAATATATTTATCCACATTTATTAAAAATATATACTTAAACCAAATGTATATGAAAATAAAACAACATGCACGAATAGCGGCACAGAGTTTGCTCGCTACTTTTTTTGTTGCATTGATCATAGTTTCGGCAACCCAGGCAGCCACTACCATTGGCAACAACATCAGCACCGGCACCGTCACAGCGACGACCATTACTGGTACGGCGATTAGCGGCACAACCGTTACTACGTCTGATATTGTTGATATTACTGCCACCACGGACACGCCGTTGACAGTTAATGGCGGCACATCTTCAACTACGCTTGCGGTGTATCAATCCTCAACAGGGGATATATTGAACTTATTTGATGGCTCAACCGAGGTCTTTTCGGTTTTGGACGGTGGCAACGTGGGTGTGGCTAGCTCCACGCCCAATGCCACGCTTGCGGTGCAAGCGGCAGCCGGAAAAACGCCGTTTATGGTTGGTTCAACTACCGCAGAGCTGTTCACTATCAATGCGAGCGGCGTGACCGTTGGAAACGAGGACGGACTCTCGTTTGCCGATTTCCGATGGGAGGGTGGCAGTCTCTCAAATCTGCTGCAGGTGGACGCTTCCGCTGACCGCGTGGGTATTGCCTCAACCACGCCATGGGGTCTGCTTGCGATTGAGCAGGCAACTGAGTCAAACTCATTCCTGGTTATGAATCAAGGTTCCAGCACTGCTTCGTTTGTCGTGAAAGGCGTAAACGGAAACGGGCGGGTGGGTATTGCTACAAGTTCTCCTAGCGCAATGTTGAGTATTGGAGGTGCTAGTGCCACATCAACCTTAAGTATGGATAAGTTTTGTATGTACGCTGGGCAGGAGAATGGTGTCCATGTTTATGTGTATTTAGCAACGAGCGCGGCTAATAATTCGCCGTTTGCAACAACTACAACCAGCTGCTTTTAACCTGTAGGTATAGTTATGAAGAATAATACCAAAAAATACCTATGAAAAAAATAACCATAGCAGCACTTGCCGCACTGCTTATTACTCCGCTTGCATTGAGTATCTCTGTTTCTGCCGCAACCACAGATTTTACGGCAAATGCACAAATTACAGTAACAGCAGTTACTATTGACGCAACAACCGGAGCAGTAGTAGATATGTTTATCGCGAACAGCTCAACCGCGGAATCCTGGTCCATGAATAGTGGAGCGTTTTCCGTTACTAATCCGGGTTCTTTTAGTGTGGGATCGTCCGATTCTGCAGTACGAGCATTCCAAATCAACTTGAGTGGCACGCAAGTTTCGTGCGCCGGAAATACAACTCCAGGAACCAGTACTATTACACTTCCCACAACCGCTGGAACATACACAGTTGTTCCTCGTTCCAATGAATGCGGGGGCGGAGGAAATGTTTCAACTGGCGGCGGAGGTGGAGACGGAGGCTCCAGCTCCCAAAATAATAGCCAAACCACCGACGAAACAACAACTACTCCTCCAGCAACCACAACGCCAACCACTTCTACTCCTGTAGTTTCCGGAGACACAAATCTTGCAAATGTTAAATCAGAGGCTTCAAGCATTGCAACCAAGACCAGGGCCGAAGTTGCAGCAGCAGCCGGCAAAGCTATTGATACTATAAAAGAGGGTGAATACAACACATCAATCGTAGGAAAAGTGGTGGCCACTCAATCCAGTGTTTCAATAGCAGTGCGTGAGAAGATTCTTACTTTTGTGACCTATGGCAGCCCTACCACAGATAGCTTGGGCGCCGGAGAGCGCGGCGGAGTTGTTAATTCGTTCAAAGAAGCGTTCGGCAGACTTCCTGAATCAGACACCGATTGGGAAGATGTGGTAAAAATTGCGAATGGCAGATGGCCGGGCCAGACTGATACTGCCCGCGAGGCAACCGCAGAAGCAAACTTTAAAGCCATCTACAAGCGCGCTTCAGTTCGAAGCAATGCGCATGACGATGCCGCGGTCGTTGTCATGGCATATGGTTTGCGCCCAAGGGACCGTAACTTAAACAGCGAAAAGGCGGCCATTAAGAGCTATGAGGCAATCTTTAAGCGCACTCCGCAGACCGCAACCGCATGGGATGCGGTTCGAGCCATCGCGTATTCCGGAGCAACAAGATAGTCTCTATAGAAATTATATGTTTAAAAACCACCCGCCGCTATCGGCGGGTGGTTTTGGGTTTAAGGTAGATTATTGTTCTCCAAGACGTCGGCCTTCTGCTTCTTTGCGCGCGAATCCAGCGTAGAGGATCGGCACAATAATCAGGGTTAAAAGCGTTGCCGAGATCAGGCCGAACACTATGGTAATACTTAATCCGCGCCAGAGCTCATTGGACCAAATGAGCGGGAATATTCCGGCAACCGTGGTTACTGTTGTGAGAAGGATGGGCTGGATGCGCGATGTACCACCGTTGATAATCGCTTCAAAAAATTCCATGCCGTTGCCGATATTTTTGTTGATTTTATCAATCAGCACAATGGCATCGTTCACCGCAATGCCTGAGAGTGATATTAAGCCGATGAATACCGGAAACGAAAACGGCTGGCGTGTAATCATAAGACCCGTGATCACTCCGATCATGGCGAGTGGCAAGGTGAACATGATAATGAAGGGTTGTTTAAATGAGTTAAACTGCAGCACTAGAATAGTCAAAATTAAGAGAACCGCCACAATCATGGAATAGAACATTTCCGTAAACGATTGCTGGATGTCTTCCACTTCTCCTCCTATTTCAAGGTGCGCGTTTTCGGGAATGCCGATGGACGCGCGCTTTGCCTCAAACTCGTCGAGCACATCTGGCACACTCGTGCCTTCCAAAACTTCCGCCCGGACAGTCACCACTTTTTCGCCGTTTCGGTGGCTGATGGACGCGAGCGTGGGTTCAAGCGAAAGGCTTGCAACCAACGCGAGGGGGATAGCAGCGCCTGAAGGCGTAGTAAGAGTGATGTGTTCCAGGCTCGAGCTTGTATCAAACGTTGCATTGTCATATGTTACAATAATATCAACGTCATCACCGCCCACAGTTACCGAGGACGCGGTTGCGCCGAAAATAGCGCTGCGTAAAGCTTGTGCAATAGTTGTAACATCTAAGCCATAGTAATTTGCTTTCTGTTTGTCGATAGTGTAGGTAAATTCAGCCGGGGATTCTGCGATGCTGTCTTGAATATTTATGACTCCAGTAATACTTTTGAGCGTATTTTCTACGTCGCGGGCCGCGGCCGTGATCGCGTCCAAATTATTGCCGGTGAGGCGCATTTCAATGGGTGCTCCGGTTGGGGGGCCAGCGGAGAGCTCTTGTACGCGGACAATGCCGCCTTGGATTGCATTGAGCTCGGCGCGGAGCGAATCCGCAACTTCAAAGCTCGTGCGTTTTCGCTCATTTTTACCAGTAAGGTTTACCGTGATGGTCGCCTGGTTCGCGCTCGAGCCCCCACCACTCCCAAACGCATCAGTGAGTCCCACAGACGCGGATGTGCCAAGATTAGTAACATAGTTTTTAAGATCCGGAATACCCGCAACGATGTGCTCTACTTCGCTCGTCACACGTGTGGTTGCGGCGAGCACGCTGCCTTGTGGTAGTTCAATATTGATTACAAAGTAATCCAGGTTGATTTTAGGGAACATTTCAATTTTCATGATTCCAGAGATGGGCGCGGCAAGAGCCAGTACGAATAAGACCCAGACCACGGCGAGCGCCAGGCGGCGTTTTTTCTTGTTTGGAAGGAGGTTTCGCAGGAAACGGACATATGGCTCTTTTCGGTTTTCAATAATTCGGTGCATAAATCCCTGTCGTACTGCAGCATGATTTTTTTTGCCGCCATTCTTGAGTATACGCGATATGAGGGTTGGAAGTATGACGAGCGCCACGAACAACGAAGAAAGTAGTGTCCAGGTGATAGTTTTTGGCATATAGGAAAGGTATTCACCCATAATGCCGGACACAAGGAGCATGGGCAGGAATGCGGCAACCGTAGTTAAGGTGCCGGATATAATGGGCCATTTGTAGGTCCAAACGCTTAAGAGTGCGGCATCACGGCTCGAAAGCCCATGTTTTTCCATGAATTCGTTTATGCCCTCAATAATAACTATTGAGTTGTCAACCATAAGTCCCAAGGAAAGCACTAGTGCGAACAGCACAATTCCGTTTAAGGTCATTCCTTGGATTTGGAGTGCGATAAAGGACATCAAGAACGCGATGGGCACGGACAGCCCTGTAATGAGAGCTTCTCGGAAGCCGATGACAAAAGCAAGCAGAATAAAAATGAGCAGCATAGTTTGGATGCCATTTTTGCCCAACGTGGAGAGGTCGTCACGGATAAAGACTGCATTGTCGTTTGTTTTTTCAACGCGCAATCCGCTCGGCAGGGTTTTATTGGATTGAAGCGTTTCTACAGCGCGTTTTGATTCGTCGACAATAGTTAAGATGTTGCCTCCGGTTCGTTTAAAAATTTGCAGGGAAATGGTATTCTGTGGTGCTTGCTCAGGAAATCCGATGCGCGATTCAGTCTGCTTTTCGGCAACAGTATCCAGGACTTGTGTGACGTCCGAGACATATACTGGAGTGTTGCGCACAGTGGCAATCACCACGTCCGAGAGCTCTTCTGCGCGCTGGAACCTGCCTTGCACGCGGACGCTGTACTTGAATCCATCAATTTCAATACTTCCGGCAGGCATATTTATGTTTGCTCTGCCTACAGCTGCCACGATTTGTCCAATTGATACGCCAAAATTTTGCATCCGAGTCGGATCCGCAATAATTTGGAATTCGCGCACCGTGCCTCCAAGAATAGGCACTTTGGAAACATCTTGAATTCCCTCAAACGATCCTTTGAGCACATCTGCGAAGTCTTTAAGCTGCTGGTCCGTGTAGTCTCCGACCAAGCTGTAGGTGACGATCGGGAAATCATTGGCGCGTATTTCGGTCACCACAGGGTCGTTCGCATCATTCGGTAGCGATGACTTGGTTTCATTGACTGCATCCTGAAGTTTTCGTATATTGTCCGCGATGTCCGCGTCTGCTTCGTACTCAACAAAGATAGATGATATTCCCATGCTTGAGCCGGACGTATATCTCCGCACATGCAGAAGCGTGTCGATCTTGTCCTCAAGTTTTTTAGTAATAAGCTCTTCAACGTCCTGTGGCGTGGCGCCGGGGTACACAGTGAATACAGTTGCAAATGGAATTTTAATTTCAGGGTCAGCTTCGCGTGGCAACGTAACGAGCGAAAAAGTACCAAGCAATACAATGGCAACCAGCATCAAATACACCAGTCGGAATTTTGTAATAAAAAATCCAAACACAGACCGTGCTTCTTGTTCAAGGCCGCGCTTGTGGTTATCGGACAACATATATGGTGTCTCCGTCTTTCAATTGCTTGCTGCCTTCTACAATAAGCTCATCGCCGCGTACTAATCCGCTGGTAATTTCAATATTTTTTCCGGAAAGCATGCCGGTTTCAACGGGGATTTTTTTAGCACTTCCATCCGCAACAACAAACACATAGCGTTCAGTGTTGGTAATGGTGATAGATTTGAGCGGAACTAGTACTGGACCATTATTGGGTTCCGTAATGGTGTTTGTAAGCGGGATTTTAAGGCTTACAAATGTTTCCGGGATCAATGTGTGGTTTGAGTTATCAAATGCAATTTTAACGGAAATTTTTCTGGAGAACGGGTCTGCTGCCGGATCAATGCGGTTTACCACTCCTTGGTATCCGCTTTCGGTGGTTACTACATCTCCCACGTGAACGCGCTGTGCAGATTCAAGGGAAAGTCCCACCTGAATAGTAACCAGGTCTGTTTGGGAGATTTCCGCGATTTTTTGGCCGGGCGCAACTTTAGTGCCAACTTCAATGTATTGTTGGGTTACTTCTCCGCGGATCGGCGAACGGACGGAAAGATCGGCAACTGATTGCGAGGCAATCGTGCGATTTCCAGCCGCGCTCGTAAGGTTCGTTTGCGCGCTGGCGAGCTGCTGGCTTTTACTCGCTTGTGCATTCGCATATTGCGCGTTGGCGGTTTCAAGTGCAATGCGCGCGCTCGAAAGCTGATTATCTGCGGCCTTGATTGCATGTTGAAGCGCCGTTTGTTCTTTTTGTTGGCCTAGAGCGAGCGAATCAAGTCCGTTGAGCGAATTTATAACGAGTGCTTTACTGTTAGCAATGTTGGTTTTTACTCCAATCATGTTTGTTTGTTCGTTTTTAAGTTCTGCTTCTGAAAAGAGGGGGTTGGTTGTAGTGTACTGCAATACTGCCACGGCATCGTTTGCCGCTGAAAGTGTTTGGCTGAGGAGAGTATTCAGCATGTCCAGCTGGTTTTTGATGTTTGCTTCTGAAACCAGGACAGTAATTTGCGCGTCATAGCTTGCTTTGGCGATTTTCCAATCTTCGCGTGCGTGAATCAAAAAGGTTGGGTTATTTGCAGAGAGTGTGGGAGAAATATTTTCCCGTTGCTCTGTGCCTTGCGCACGGATGATGTACGTAATATCATCAAGCGAGCTTTGTACATTTTGTAAGTTGGTGTGGTACGAAGTCAATGCATCTTGGAGCGCTTTTTTTGCCTGCTGCTCATGCACCGGCAGTGTGGTTTCGTAGTTGCTTTGTGCGGTTTCAAGAGCGGTTTGTGCGCTTAAAACCGACTGTTCCGCCTGCAGAACCGAGGTCTTGGAGAGATGTATTGCTTCTCCAGCTAGCGCGTTAGTTGCTGCAACCGACTGCTGGATGTTTTGGTAGTTTGCCTGACTTGTTTCGTAGGTTGTGGCAGTGACGCTGTCGTATAAGCGCGCGAGCAATTGGTTTGGACTTACCGAGTCGCCCACGCCGAATAGCAGTTCATGAACAGTGCCTCCGGTAAGCGCTGATACGTCAATTTTTGTTTTCGCGGTGACTACGCCTGCGGTATTAATCGTTTCTTCTGAGATTTGGTCGCCAACTGTTATGGTCCTGACTTCTATTATTTTGGGTTCTTGTTCTGTTGGTACGTTGCTTGCATTTTTTGTTTGCAATACTTCTTTTGCGGCAACCACAATGATGGCAAGTAGTACAAAACTAATTCCTAGCATGGCAAAACGGAGGCGTTGTAGGCGTTTTTCACGCTGTGAATAATCTGAAGAAATAGTAGTAAAATTCATATTTTATAATAAATAGTAATGCACTATACCATATGTTTTTAAAAAAATCAAGAGCATGTAATGGTTCAATACCTTGTAATCACTTTGCTACAATATGAGGCATATGTCATATACAACTAACCCCGCGCTTCCTCGGGT
>MOEI01000011.1:3936-11400 GCA_001889965.1 bacterium CG10_46_32 | reverse complement strand
AAGTCCAGCTGAAATTATGAGTTTTATTGGTATTAATTCAATCAACTATACATAGGAAGACAAAAAAAATTATAAACCAAACCCATATGACCCAAATAATCACTCTCATCCTCGGAATAATAATTGGCTACACAATCGCAAAGTATCAAAAAGGTAGCCAGCCAAAAAAGCAAAAATTAAACCAAAAAGCACAGGAGCGCAAAGAGCAACGCGAGGAAAATTTGCAGAAAGTGGTTGAGTATTTGAATGAAAAAGGACGCGCAAGCAATAACGATGTAGAGAAACTGCTTGGAGTCGCGGACTCTACCGCGTCAACCTACTTGCAAGAACTAGAAGAGAGCGGAACTATCAGGCAAATCGGGAAAGAGGGCAGAAGCGTAAAGTACATATTGCGGTAATCCACGAGACCACCCCCGGACCCCCTCCTTGATAAAGGATGGGGAGTCTCTTTCTAAACGGCTAATACCGCGGTACTAGCCGTTTAAATCGGCAAAATGCGGATTTTTTGGTATACTAGAATAACCAGTAAACAGCTATTATGCCAGACAAATACAACGCCACTTGGGTATCGCACTCATCTATCAGCGATTATATTGCCTGCCCGCGAGCATACTATCTTAAAAATGTATACAAAGACCCAAACACCGGCCATAAAATAACGCTTATCACTCCTGCTTTGGCATTGGGCCAGAGCGTGCACGAGCAGTTGGAAGCGCTTTCTGTTTTGCCAGTAGAGAGCAGGGTATTGAGCAACTTGGTTCCACGGTTCCAGCAGGAGTGGGAAAAATATTCCGGTGAAAAAGGAGGGTTTACAGATAAGGATCAGGAACATCAGTACAAAGAGCGGGGCCAGGAAATGATGCGTCGCGTGTTTAATCATCCCGGGCCATTCAAAAAGAAAGCAGTGAAAGTTCAAAAAGATTTATTATGGTACTGGCTTTCTGAGGAGGATGAAATTATTCTTTGCGGAAAAATTGACTGGATGGAATATCTACAAGAAGAAGACAGCGTGCATATTATAGATTTTAAAACCGGCCAAAGAAAAGATCAGGGCTCGCTCCAATTGCCAATATATTATCTGCTCGCGAAAAATTCGCAAAAGCGCAATGTCGTGAAAATGAGCTATTGGTATTTGGCATTGGATGATGAACTTACCTCATTTGAATTGCCAGATGAAGAAAAAGCGCACCAAGAAGTGCTTGCTATTGCGCGCAAGATAAAACTAGCGCGCCAATTGGAAAAGTTTAATTGCCCGCATAGGGGATGCAGACAATGCGAGCCATTTGAGCGCATTATAAAAGGCAAAGGAAAGTTAATCAGACTGGATGATTTTAATCGGGACATGTATATATTGCCGGAAATGGAAGAAGATGAAGCAGAGGAGGTGATATTATAGTAGAATAATATGTTTTCATTTTTCAAAACAAAATATCAGCGCACCAAAGAGATGTATCAAAAATACGAACGCGTTTTGATTCCAAGCATGTTAGTTTTGGGATTTATTCCGGATTATGTGACCTTCAAAACCATCAAACCCCAAACCGCGCTCACAGTGCTTGGGTGCTATTTCGCGATGGTGGGAATCGCAATTGCGTTTACGCAGTATTATGATTCCGGCCGCATCACGCATAAACTGAAATTCGTGCGTTTGTTTACGCCTTTGCTAGTGCAATTTTTGTTTGGCGCGCTCTTGGGCGCTGTGTTCGTGTTCTACTGGTTTTCCGCCTCAATCGCGGCAAGCTGGCTCTTTATTATTTTGATTTTGGGACTTATCGTTTCAAACGAATTATTGAAGCATCATTTGTCAAAGCCGATTATTCAGGCAAGCGTGTATTATTTTATCATGTTCGCGTATCTCTCAATCGTGATTCCATACGCGTTTAATGGAATTGGGCCGCGATTATTTCTGCTTTCCGGAGTGTGCAGTTTGGCTCTGATGCTTGGGTATATATATGTATTAGTACTGGCGCGCGGACAGGTGCGCGCGCAGTGGCGCAGTTTGGCGAAAATCGTAGTGGCAATTTTTGTGTTGATGAATGCCTTGTATTTTGCTGATATTGTGCCCCCGATTCCTTTGGCCTTGCGCCAGATTGGCGTGTATCACAATATCCGGCCAACAAACGGAGCATATGTGCTCACCCAAGAGAAACAAACCATCTGGCAGAAGATTCTGCCTGGCACAGTGATTCATCAAACAAACAGAGAACCAGTGTACGTGTATTCAGCCATATTCGCGCCAAATGATCTACGCACGAAAATTGTGCATGTGTGGCAGAAATATGTTGATGAAATTGGATGGGTTGATAAAGACACGCTTTCGTTCAACATTACCGGTGGCCGCAAAGAAGGGTTTCGGGGCTATTCAGTAAAGCGCGCGGTTGATGAGGGCAAGTGGCGCGTGTGGGTTGAGACCGAAACCGGGCAAAAGCTGGGGCGGGTGACGTTTGAAGTGAAGAATGGGGAGTATGAAACTGAAGTTGGGCGGTAGAAATTTATAGAGTATTAACTTGTTTTTTCTTGTTGTAGGAGTACCATTACAATAATAAAAACATTTACATACACACTATGGAAAATTCCAATACTCCTGAATCGCGCGATGATAAAGAGAATCATCATGAATCATCTTCGCACGATTTAGAGCCGCGTTTTTTGCTTCAATTATGCATGAAAGCTTTTAATCGGGCCAAATTAGCGCTTAACAAATATCAGGCACGGACATATCTTAAAACCATCATAATTGTTGTGGTGCTTATTGGCGCTACATTCGGCGCTAAAATCGGATATGACTATATCACCAAAGGTGAATTGCGCCTGCCGTTCATCAACAGCCCCAAGTACACGCAGGCCTATAGTTTGGTCGCGGACGCGATTTCCCAGAGCGCTGACATTATCATCAATCTTCCAATCGGCGTTGACGCGGCTCAGGCAAAAGAATTTATCACCTTTACTCCTGCGGTTGCAGGCGTTTGGGTGGAATCAGATCAAGAAGAGAAGTTAGTGTTCCGGCCCAGCGAGCCCTTGCGTTTGAACCGGTATTACACCATTACCTTGCAGACGCCGGAAGGCGTGATTGGCAAGGACTTTCTTTCGACTGAAAATCCGAGCGTGGTAAGCATTCTGCCGAACAACGAAGCAGAAGCAAACGAAAATTCTGAAATTACCATTGTGTTCAACCGGCCCATGGTGCCATTAACCACGCTTGATGAGCTGGAGGCAGGCGATATTCCGGTTGAAATCACGCCTCAAACCGAAGGCAGATTTAAGTGGGCAGGCACGCGCACGTTGCAGTTTATTCCCAAAGACACGCTTATCGCGTCTGCCAATTATACCGCGAAAGTCAAAGAAGGATTCATCTCAATGGACAACCTGCCCTTGGAGCCGTTTGAATATTCATTCACCACGCGGCACTTGCGTTTGGAATATGTGCAGGATAAATCATTGGTGTACAGCCAGCCCATGGTGGTGAAGTATAATCAGCCAGTTGATTTGGATCGCATGAAAGCAGGCATTACGGTGGAAGACATTGAAGCAAAGCACAATGTTGATTTTATCGCGGAATATGGAACCAAAGACGCATATAACAGCGACACTAAAAAACAGGAAAAGATTACTGATGAATCAATTATTTTTATCTATAACGCGCGCGACGCGCACGGCAGGGCCAGATTGTGGGATTTTGAAAAAGGATATTATTTGAACATCCAGAATGCGTATCCCAAACACGGGGACATCAACATCGAGGACGACCATGGCGCGTACCGGAAAGTCACGGGCGTGATTCGCGACGTTTCTGCGGTGTCTGAGCGCTCTTCCCAGGTACGCGAAGATTTTTTTGACCCGCAAGGCCAGCTTTCTGTTTCGTTTTACGAGGACATTGATTTGCGGGGCAGTTCTATAAGTGCGGATTATCTCAAAGGCATTGTGTATGCGCAAAAGTGCGTTGAGGAAGAGCAGTATAGCGACAACTGCGCGAAAGAAGACGACAAGTCCCGGATTTTGATGTCATTTGACGCGGACAAACTGGTGAATTCGCAAACCATAACCGTTCGGTTCAGAAGTATTAAAAACACGGAAGGACTGAAAATAAATCCTTCGGAAATGACGCGTACTATTACCATAATTCCGGATTTCAAAATCTATCGCACCGTTCCGGGCAATGGCTCGCAAAACACGGAACTCACGGAACTGACCTTGTGCGCGAATGCGCCCTTGCGCGCGCCCACAAAGGAAGAGGTTGAAGAGTATGTGCAGGTGAATGATACGTACGAATACAAGCGCTTTGGGTACTCGCATCTGGTGCGGCCGGATGAAACACAATGGTATGACTGCAATGCAGGAGAGTTTGAAACCAGCATCTACTATGGGCTTATGCCTGAACATGATTATACCGTGTCAGTGAACGCATGGGACGAGTTTGGAAGAAATCAGTCAATTGCCAGTTCATTCAAAACCGGAACCATGCCGTCGCAGGAATTGAATTTTTACCATTTCCAGGATGATTACAGTGTGACCCAGCCAAACAAGACCACGTTCACGTACGCTGGCGTGAACATGGAATACGTGAACATGCACATTTGCCAGCTCTCGGCAGAGAACATGGTTCGCACGCTTGAAAACAAGCCAAATTACACGAGTGGGCCGGAAGCGCTTTCCAATTGCGATCGCATCATAGAAAAAAAGATTGAGCTTCTCAGCCGCTTTTGGGTAAAAAATTATTTTCAGGTAAAATTAAGCGATTACGTGGGTACTGATTTTGGTCATTATGTGATTACATTCTGGCATCCTGATTACCGCCAGCAATGGGGAGAGTACAAAACCATCTACGAGCGCAGTTATGTGAGCATTACCAATTTGAGCGTGGTGGAAAAGAAAGTAAATATCCAGCAGAATAAGGAAAATGAGTTTAGCTTGGATGAAAATCAGCGCAACAGCCTGCAGAATTTGTACTGGGTGGCGAATGTGGATACCCTGGCTCCGATTTCCGGAGCGCGCGTGGAATTGTTCGGCAGGGTAGACGGGTATACTTCGCCGCTCGAGAAAGTGGCAACCGCATTTACGAACGCGGACGGAATCGCGCGCACAATCCCGCAGAATTATCTGGAGGGCGTGGTAGTGAGTTCAGGCGTTGATTCGGCCATTGTTTCAAATGACGAAAGCGGAGTGAACAATTCTGCAACCGCGTTTGAGGCAAGCAAACTCTATTTGTACACAGACCGGCCCATCTATCGGCCGGGCAATGAAGTGCACGTCAAAGGGCTCTATCGCGTGGGGTATGACGGAGATTACGAGATTCTGGCAGGCAAGAAAGTTCCGGTGAAAATATATAACGCGCAGAATCAGGAAATTTTCAACCAGGAACTGGAAGTGAACAATTTTGGCACCATTAATACCACCATCACTTTGGACACCAAAGCATCGCTTGGTTCATACCGGATTCAGACTCCAAACAACAGCGCGTTCTTTGACGTGGAAGAATACGTGCCAGCCGCATTCAAAGTCGAGGCCATCACAGACAAAGAAGAATACATATCAGGCGATGACATGAAATTGGACATTGACGCTGACTATTATTTTGGGGTGCCCCTGGAAGGCGGGGAAGTTGAATACGGCATTTCGTCCCAGGATTATCATTTTGACAAATATGCGGATGAGAATTTCAGTTTCGGGTCTGGGTGGTATTATTGCTATGGATGCTCGTATGGAGATAAGTTCGTGCTGCGCAAGAGCCAGCCGCTTGCGGCGGGCGGCACGGCGCGCATTATCCAGAATCTTGATTTGGATGCTTTGTTTGAGGGAGATGATGATATCCAGAGCAAAATTCTCACGCTCTATATCACGGTCACAAACATCAACGGCGAAGCGGTTTCAACTCAGAAATCGTTTGTGGTGCATCGCGGAGAATTTTATCTTGGCGTGAAAGCAAGCCAGTATTTTGCCGCAAAGAATCAAGCATTGCAAGCGCGCGTGAAATCGGTTGATACTGAAGGTGCACCAACCCAGGTGCGCAATATCGCGGTTGCGGTGAATAAGGTTGATTGGGTGCACTACAAGCGACAGGAAGTTGACGGCGGATATTATTATGGCTGGGAAAAAGAACTTACTCCAGTGAAAAAATGGACTACCAGCACAGATGGGAGCGGAGACTGGTCTTCGGATTTTAGTGTTGCTGAAGCCGGCCAGTACGAGCTGAGCGTGCGCGCGAAGGACGCGCGCGACAATCCAGTGTCTGACACATCGTATCTATACATCTATGGAGAAGAGCAGGTGAGCGTGCGGCCTACAAATGATAATTCTCTGGAAGTGGTGACTGACAACCCTTCAGTAAGCGATTCAGGCCAGGCCAGTATTATCATCACCTCCCCGTATGAATCAGCAAAAGCGCTGATTACCCTGGAGCGGGGCAAGATTTTTGAGTATCAGGTGGTTGATATCAATCAAAGCATTTATCAGTATGCATTCAGCATGAAGAAAGAATACATTCCTAACGTGGTTGCCACGGTAACACTTCTTTCAACCGAGCCATCCGTGAAATACGGGCAAGTGGCGTTCAGTGTGAACACGGATGAGCGGGAATTGAGCATTTCCGTGGAGCCGAACAAGGAAGAGTATTTGCCCGGGGAGGACGTGTCTTTGGGTTTTGTTGTCACTGACCGGGACGGCATTGGCGTGTCCACGGAACTCTCGGTCGCGGTGGCTGATTTGAGCGTGCTTGCCTTGAAAGGCAATCCGAAAAAGAATCCGCTGCCGTTTTTCTATGCTGGATTTCCGCAGACCATTACTACCACTAGCAACATCAAAAATATTTTACATGAAGTTGACGTGCCAACCGGCACCAAAGGCGGGGGAGGTTTGAATCCGGATGACTTGGCCACCAAAAAGCGCGGCATATTCAAAGATACCGCGTTCTGGCAGGCGGTTCTAGTGACAGACGCGAACGGCAGAGCGCAGGTGCGTTTCACGTTACCGGATAATCTTACCACCTGGCAAATAGAATCAATCGGCATTACGCAGGATACCAAAGTCGGGGTCGCGTATCAGGAGTTTACCGCGCGCAAACAATTGATGGTTACTCCGCTCAAGCCGCGGTTTATCGTTCCTGGTGATACGTTCCTGTTGGGCGCGAAAGTGTTTAACCAAACCGGATCCAGGCAGAAATTGGATGTTTCTTTGCAAAGCGACACGCTCGCGTTGAATAAAGATGACGCTCAAAAAAGCGTAACGCTTGGGGCTGGAGAAACCAAAATCGTGTATTTCAACATGAGCGCGCCCAATGATCAGTGGTATGGCCAGCACACATTCGTGATGGCCGCTGAAAACAATGATTTCAAAGACGAAGTTGAGCAACAGCTCAAAATTCGGCGCAATGACACGTATGAAACCGTGGCAACCGCGGGCGCTTCAAACACGAGCCCTATTACTGAATATGTGTTTGCGCCCGGAAGCGTGATTCCAGACAAGGGCGGG
>MOEI01000011.1:0-3913 GCA_001889965.1 bacterium CG10_46_32 | reverse complement strand
CCGTATGGATGCAGCGAGCAGATTGCGAGCAAGCTGGATGCGCTTGCCGCGGTGAAGAGTGGTTTGAATATACAGAATATAGGTGATACATTTGCCCTCCGCGAGGTTGAGTTTGAAGGCGTGCCATACAGTCTGGATCAGCTGGTGGATATTGGGCTCACGCGTTTGTATGAAACCCAGAAACAGGACGGCAGTTTCAGCTATTATCCGAATACTTCATCAAGCAAATACCTTACCTTGCACGTGGCAAATACTCTGAAGGATTTGAGCGATGCAGGATATCAGGTGAATCAGGATAGTTTAAAGCGGGCGTCAAATTACATCAATAACATGGTGAATGACCGTGAATACCGCGACAGCAATGATTTCGCGATTTTGAGCGCGTATACCGCATATCGCTTGCGCGACAAAAAACAGGTGCATGATTATTTTGAAACCAGAATCAAGCAGATTTTGAAAGATGAAGCTTTGCTGCATGAAAAATTAGGCAATGAATCTTTGGTGTATTTGGCTCTACTGTTGAGCGAACGTGAAGGCGTGTTTGGTTCAAAGAGCAAAGACATGCTGTTCGCGACGCTCTCCAATAAAGTTGACGTTGACGCGCGTGGCGCGTTCCTGCCGGTGAATTCGTCTAGAATTATCTGGCAGTATCATGAAACGCCAATTAAAGACACCGCGCTTCTACTGAAGGCGTTCGTGGCTGACGAGCGGGACGACCCCATGCTTGACAGGGTGATGCGCTGGCTGTTGGCAAGCCGGAGCAAAGACGGGGCATGGGGCAGCACGAACGCGACCATTAGCGTTATTGATTCCTTTACGGATTATCTGCAATGGAAGCATGAGAATGAATCCCAATACACGATCACAGTTTCTTTGGGTAAGAACGAAAAGGATTCATTTACCTATGGGCCGGACAATATTTTTGCCCAGAATAGCATGAGTGTTCCCATGTGGGATATTGCCCTGGATGAATTGAGCGCTATTCAATTCGTGAAGTCAAATGAAAATGAGCAGCAGAACAACGTGTATTATGACGTGTCGCTCAAATACTTTTTGCCGGTTGATGAAATCGCGCCCCGGGACGAGGGCTTTACCATTGAGCGGGCTTTGTACGCGCTTGATGATAAAGATGGCGAGCATCCTTTGAACGAGGTTACAGCAGGGGACGTGCTACGCGGAGAGCTGAAAATTATCGTGCCTAACAACCGGAATTTCGTGGCTATTGAGGATTTCATTCCCGCTGGGGTTGAGTTGGTGAATTTCAATCTCGCGACCACGGATAAATCCCTGAAGGATGAGTATACTGACACCAGTTCATATGGCTGGTACTATAGTCCAGGAACCAAAAACCGGACCTTGCGTCCGGATGTGGAAGAATTGCGGGATGACCGGCTGTATCTGTTCTCAGAGCGGCTCAGCCCAGGCCAGTACACATACACGTATTTTGTGCGCGCCTTGGTGCCGGGCACATTCCACCATTTGCCCGCAGTTGTGAGCGAAATGTATTTCCCGGAGAATTTTGCGCGCACGCGCGGGGAGTGGTTTGAAGTGATGGAGTAAACGCGTTACTCTTGTTCCTGGTTGAGATAGATAGTTATATCAGATGTCTCTGACTGGGCGCGCGCCTGAATATGGCGCGCGCCTATTTTGGTTGGCTGGAATATGGCTTGCGCGCCGTCCGCAATGTACTCGTCATCTACGTACCAGGAAACCGGTTCCCTGGCTTTGAGAATGACGCGCGTATCTTTTTCAAACAAAAACGTATCTCCTTGGTGCGGGGAAATAATGAGTGGATTATCCTGCATGAGCGCGCGCGTCGCATTTACATTATCCCCGGAAAGCCCGTATTCAATGGAATCCTGATATAAAATTTCTTTGATATCATCAAACGCGAATCGCGCGTCAGTGTAGTATTCGGAATATCGCAATAATTGCATTATATCATGCCAGATTTTTCCTGCGCCCGGCTCTCCGGACACGCTATCCATGGCGCTGTTTTGCGCGTTGCCCACCCACACGCCAACCGTGAAGTCAGGCACATATCCAATAATCCAGCTGTCATGATATTCGCGCGAGGTGCCGGTTTTAACTGCCGCGGCCAGGCCGGGAATCATAAAATTATTTTTCACACCAAACTGTTCAACTCCGGTTTGACGATCTGTAAGTATTTTGTTGATGAGCTGGATATAGGCAGTATCAGCGATTTGTTTGTTTTGCATAAAATCGGTTTGTCCCTGATACATGCTGTTATTGCCGCACATTGCAAGCGGCTTGAGCCAGCCATCATTATCAAAAATAGTGAAATAATACGTGAGTGTGAGCAAATCTGATTCCAGTTCTCCGAGCGCTATGCCGAGCTGGTAATTTTCAAGCGGCTGGATTGGTTCAAACCCAAGATTATGAGTAAGGAACTGGTAGAAATTTTCAAGGCCAACATATTCAAGGGTTTTAATGGTTGGCACGTTCAAGCTGTTGGACAAAGCATAGTGCAGAGTGACTGGGCCGCGATATTTGTAATCATAGTTTTTCGGATAAAACGCGTATCCGCTACCAATGGTATATTTATATTCTTTATCATCAACTAAAGTATAAGGCCGCAGGCCTTGCTCAAAACCCTTCAGGTATATGAAGGGTTTAACAGTGGAGCCGATAGGGCGCGGCTGTAGGGCCATGTTTATCTGGTCGCCTTCGGTTTCAGATTCGGGCCGCGCACTGCCGATGAGCGCGAGGATTTCGTTTTCCGGATGTTTGATGACTACCACTGCGCCATGGAATGCGTTTTTGTTTGCCAGTTCATTTAAATTACGCTTGAGAATATCGCGGATTTGCATGTTCAGCCCGCTATCAATGGTGGTTTGGGCGCAGGGTCGTGGCAGGGAGATGAATTCAAACGCGTTGTTGTTCGCGTTTGTGTATTGTTTGAATTGCTCTTTCTTTTCGCGCGTGGCCGCGATGCTGACTTCTGTTTGTTCAAGAGGGATGTTTAATTTTTGGGCAAGCGGTTCTGATTTTTCTCCATTCTCTCTCATGAACGGATTGGTGAGCGACGGGCTGGGAATAGTAGCTAGCAAACGGATGATGTTTTCGTCAGTCAATGCCTGGGGCGCGCTGTTGAAATATAGTTCACTTGCGGCAGTAATGCCTTGGGCTTGATTGCCGAAATATACTGAGTTCGCGTACATGTTTAGGATTTCTTTTTTTGTTGCATGTGCCTCAATGGATATGGCGTAGAGCGCTTCTATGATTTTATTTTTGAATCCCCGGTCCAGTTCACTGTGGCGCAGAATTTTTACCAATTGCTGGGTAAGTGTGCTTGATGCCGTGTTCTTGGAGCCAACGGACATTTTGAACGCGGCCCTGAGCGCGCTTATGGGGTTGATGCCAGGGTGCCAATAAAAGAATTTGTCTTCTTTTTGGATGAGCAGTTCAGCGAATCGTTCCGAGATGTCTTGTTCGTATATGGCGTAATATCCGTTTTGATTCGGGGGAATTGAAAGTATCTCATTATTCCGATCGCGCGTGATAATTGATTCGTTGCGCTGATATTGGGTGATTATTTTATTGGAAAGGATTTTGGTTGCGTAAAAAAACACCAATCCTGCCGCGAGTATGGCACAGATGATGATTGTTGCTTTTTGACGTTTTCTTTTGGGAAATCGAGTTTGCATAAGTTGCTGTGGTGAGTATAGTATATATTATTGTTTGTGCAAATTCAGAAAATCAAAAAACCAGCATTTGAAGCTGGTTTTTTGATGGGGCGACTAGAGAGGATCGAACTCTCGTCACCGGGACCACAACCCGATGCTCTACCATTGAGCTATAGTCGCCATAATTATTCTGGTACGCCCGGCAGGAATCGAACCTGCATTAAGGGATTAGAAGTCCCTCGTTCTATCCATTGAACTACAGGCGC